>CAZOYH010000378.1:0-1002 GCA_964583995.1 uncultured Methanobrevibacter sp. | reverse complement strand
GAGTGAGGGGCAAAAATTTATTTTTTATTAATCTTACTTAATTCTTATTAATTAATCCCTATTTCTTATTTTACTTAATTTCCACCACCTATTCGACCATCCAACGATTTTTCATCATATTGAATAATACTATTTTTTTGATTTGTAATATTGATATAATTTAATTGTCATTTTAGTATTCAATTCTATTAAAAATAACAGATAATAATTTATATTTAAAATAACATATCTATAATTATCTATATTTAATTTGAATAGTTTAAATTTAGGTATACTTAAATTTAATTAATTTTAACTTATTAAATAATAATTTAATAAGAATTATAATGTTTCAGATTAAATTAGATGATTTTAATCAAAATACGGAGATGATTTTAGGTATGACTAAATATGATGAATACCGTGAAAAATTCATTGAACAAAAAAGAATAGAAGACATTTCTGAAGACAGTATTGCCTTTTTTGTACTGTTTTTCGTTGAAACGTATTGTATGGACTTTTGCAAACGAAAAATTGTACATAAAGTTAGTAGACCGCCATTACCTTTAAAAAACATGTTGGGACTGATATTGTTGTCTGAAACATTAAAAGAATCTTCAGCTCAAAAAATTTCGGATTTTACAAAAACAGATTCAGTTTATAAACTGGTAATGCAAGGCATTCCAGTTTCCAAGGAGTCAGTAACTCGTTATAAAAATTATTTCATACCCTATTTTGAAGAAATTTTAGGTAAAACTCTACAAATGGCCAAAGACTTAGGTTTGAGCAAATTCATTGATGCCAGTGTAGATGGAACAAAAATAAAAGCATATAATTCAAATTATAAGGTTATTCGAAAACATGATTTGAAAATCTTAATCAAGGTTTTAAAAGGCGAATTGGGCAAAGAAGAAGTTAAAAAACTTAAATTGAATGCACGAAAGTTTTATTATGATGAACATAAAACATTAGTGGAGAAATTGGCATTATTGGAAAGAATGTATGCTGAATTACAGATTAGTG
>CAZOYH010000377.1:0-1008 GCA_964583995.1 uncultured Methanobrevibacter sp. | reverse complement strand
TTACCTGATAAAAAAAACTTTAAAATTAATCTAAATCAAAATTGTTTAAAGCCAATGAAATTCTAATTAAATCTAAATATTGATATAAATTCATTATATAAAAATTTAACGACAATATAATCGTTATATTTATATTAAATGAAATATAATATATCAATTGTAAAAAAGAAACTTTTTTCTAAAAGAAAAAATTGGATTTTATACAAATTCAAACCTTAAAAAAAAAGGCGATAAAATGGTTACAAAACTTGAAACTTTTAAACAATCCATGGAACCTGCAAAAAAAATTTATACAAAGGAATTGGAAGAATTTGCAAAAAATTATGAATTTCTAGGTGAAATGAGTTTAATGGAAACTCCAGATATTTCAACTCAAGACTACATCTATTCTTTTGATAAATTAAATGGAACCAAAGAAGATTTGTTAGACAAAACTCTCAATGAACTAT
Source organism: uncultured Methanobrevibacter sp. (assembly GCA_964583995.1). Classification (GTDB taxonomy): domain Archaea; phylum Methanobacteriota; class Methanobacteria; order Methanobacteriales; family Methanobacteriaceae; genus Methanocatella. The sequence goes on along the minus strand of CAZOYH010000377.1, from coordinate 559 downwards.
ACGAACATATGCGAGCATTTTCAAGAGCAAATGGAATTGACACCTATTGTCAAAATGCAACTATTCGATTCAATAGGTGATTTAATGAACATTGAGAAATATCCTCAATTTCAACTATACCTGCTAACATTGAACTTGTTAATGTTAAAGAACAAATTAATTCCTGAAAACTGTGATGAACGATGCGTTAATGCAACAATAATCAATAGAGCATATTATAGTTCATACTTATATTGCGAATTATGGCTAGACTATGTCAAAAACTTCAAAACAATCTCTCCTTGGGATTTTGAAGATGGCCAAGATGCAATTGGCGAACATAAACAAGTTCGAGACGCATTATATAATTTTGGCGAACCAAATATGAAAACCGAACTTCAAGATTTAGCAATATTGAGGCGAAAAGCAGATTATGATCCATTCCTAGACATTGAACCAAAAGAAGTTGAAAATGCTATACACCACATGGAAAAAATATTCAACCATCTAAAATTCGAGTGAAAAATTATTTTTTTTAAATCTTAAAAATTTACAACTCAAAGTCAAAATTGATTCGAAT
>CAZOYH010000376.1:0-1009 GCA_964583995.1 uncultured Methanobrevibacter sp. | reverse complement strand
CCCGTTGCAGTCATTGAGAAAATTTATATGAGAAAAATAGTATATATTAATTAAACAAAATTATAACTATGAAATTACAGGAAGTTAATTTCACCAGGAATTCCGTGTTTAAATTTTGAGTTCATGAGAATTATTAAAATATTAAAAAAGCAGATGTTGTCATATGGATAAAAAAATATTATATCATGGAAGCAATGTGGAAGTGCCTTTTCCACGTATTCTACAGAATGGTTTTTATAAGGATTTTGGTTATGGCTTTTACTGCACCCTACTTGAAAAGCAGGCAAAACGCTGGGCCCTGACAAAAAAAGGAGAATCAGTTGTAAACTTATATGAATATTCTCCAAATGATAATCTAAACATTCTGAAGTTTAACGAAATGTGTGAAGAATGGCTGGATTTCATTGTAAGTTGTCGAAATGGCATAGAACATAACTATGATATAGTGGAAGGGCCTATGGCAGATGATCAAATTTGGAATTACATTGAAGGATTTATCGAAGGCAACATTTCAAGAGAAGCATTCTGGGAACTGGTGAAATTCAATTATCCAACACATCAAATCTGCTTTAACACTGAAAAATCACTTAAAACATTAACATTTAAAGGAAGTGAAATATTATGAAAAATAAATATTTTCCAGATGAAGATATTAAAATCAATGATTTATACTTTATTTGTTACATGATAGAAAGAGTGGCAAGACATATAAAACAAAAAAATAAATATGTTGTAAATACAATTGGAAAAGATGAACTATATCATCTGATCAGCTGTGCAGAAGTATTGCATTGTGAAAATCCTTTGAAAGTCGAAGCAGATTGGATTAATGACTATGAACTTGAAAATGGAGATTATGATATTACTATCGTTGATACAGAACTTGCCACAATCATTCCAACACCACTTGATATGGGCGCAGTATATCAACGTTTAATTGTAAATACTCTATCCTCCAAAGAAGATTATGTTGATGGCATTATAAGAGTATATAATGATGACATATGTG
>CAZOYH010000375.1:0-1013 GCA_964583995.1 uncultured Methanobrevibacter sp. | reverse complement strand
GGCCTGGAGCTTCACCACAGTTTCCTTCACCTGAAACTCTTAAGTGGTTGCCTTCATCAACTCCTTCTGGAATTTCGATTTTAATTGTTTTGGTTTTTCTGATACTTCCTTTTCCACGGCATTCATCACAAGGGTCTGTGATGATTTTACCGCTACCTCCACATTCCCTACATGGTCTGACATTTACCATTTGGCCTAAGAATGTATTGCTGACTTCTTTGATTTGTCCGGTTCCACCACAAACTTTACAGGTTTCAGGCTCTGAACCAGGTTTTGATTTGGACCCATGACATGTTGGGCATAATTCACTTCTTGTAATCTTGATTTCTTTTTCGCATCCTTGGAATGCTTCTTCTAAAGTAATTGGAACTTCTGTGTAGATGTCTGAACCTCTTTGAGGACCAGTTCTAGCGTTTCTTGAACGAGCGCCCCCACCAAAACCGAACATGTCAAAGATGTTTCCAATATCGAATCCTTGGAAAATGTCTTCAAAGTTTACGTTTTGATAGAAGTCTTCTGCAGTAAATCCATCCATTCCAGCATGACCGAATTGATCATATCTTTGACGTTTTTCATCATCAGACAAGACGGCATAAGCTTCACTGACTTCTTTAAACTTATCTTCTGCATCTGGTTCATCACAGACATCTGGATGGTATTTTCTGGCTAGTTTACGATAAGCTTTCTTGATTGTCTTTTCATCAGCAGATTTATCTACTCCAAGAACTTCATAATAATCTCGCTTGTCTGCCATTTGTTCACCTTGATTAAATTTAAAAAAATAAAATATAGAATAAATAATAGTTTTATTTCATTGTCAGTTTATTTTGATTGATTCTGATTTTTATTACCTAACAAATCTATAAAACTTAATTATTTAATCTAGTCTTTAACTTCATAGTCTGCATCAATTGTGTCATCATCGCTGTTGTCTTGAGCACCAGCGTTAGGGTCAGCTCCAGCTTGCCGTTGAGCTTGTGCTTCAGCTTGTGCTTGTTGGTATATTTTTGCAC
>CAZOYH010000374.1:0-1013 GCA_964583995.1 uncultured Methanobrevibacter sp. | reverse complement strand
CCACCATAAAACAAAACATTTTCTAGAATACGACCAGGATTTACTAAAGCATCACTGGAACTAAACATATCCCCACCAATTACTAAAAAAATCAAAACAGCATAACATAAAATACTGGATACTAAAAAATATAAACAGCCCTTCTTGGTTCTAATCTCAAAAGGAACAAGCTTATTAAACACATGAGGTAAAATCAATACAAGCTGAAAAACAAAAGTAATAACCAAAATAATTGTGGAATTAACCTGAGAATTCAAAATAAAGCTAAAACCAAAAATACCTAAAATCAAACTAAGTATAGGATAAAGAGTAGGAGGATAACCCAAAACAATCTCATCATCAACAATACAACTAGAATCATCAAAGACATTCACACCCAACAACAAACTAAGAATAGGAATGATGAAAAAAACAGAACATAAAAACCCTTTTGAAAAATATCCAAAATCATATGAACCAACAAAAATCAAATAAAATAAAGCCAACATCCAAAACAAAATTGATCTGCCTCTAAATTTATATGTACTAATTATTTTTAATGCCTCAAATTCACCATATTTCTCTTGTAAACGTATAATAATACATACTGGAAGAATTAAACCATAAGAGAACACATAAAGCAAAGACAAAAACACAAAAACTGAATAATCAAAATGTATACAAAAATCATAAAAAATGGTTAATGTGGGCAACAATAAACCTATTTGCATTAATAATATAATTTTTCTGAAATTTAAATGCATATAATCCCTTCCAAAAAAAATATTAATATTTCTATTCAAATCAAACTTGTTAGAAAACTTTCCACAGTACTTTTCCTTGCTTCATCATCATCACCATTTTTTGCATAATAATTTAATTCATAACCTACACCAATTAAAACAACACCCACAGCAATTGTTACAGCTATAGGCACCGTACCAAATCCAGTGAACGCAAGAGGTAATAATGGAATTGTTGATTTTAAAATAATTGCGGAACTAGATAATGCCACAGAAGCTCCAACTTCAGCA
>CAZOYH010000373.1:0-1019 GCA_964583995.1 uncultured Methanobrevibacter sp. | reverse complement strand
CTCGCCCATCATTCATCACATATCAGAGCTCATAGGGTTCATCATAGGCTTATTTTATAATTGTCATATCTAACCGAACATTACTCCGGCTTCGGTTTTGAACAATTCATCCTCTTGGGTTTTGCTCATTACCTTTTCAATTGCATCCATAAAGTCAGCTACAGTAATTTTATCACGTTTTTCACGAATTGCGAACATACCTGCCTCAGTACATACTGCTTTTAAGTCTGCACCAGATAATTCATCTGTCAAATCAGCAAGCAGGTCGATATCTGCTTCTTCGTCTAAAGACATGTTTTTGGTGTGGATTTTGAGAATTTCGCGTCTTCCATCAACATTTGGAAGAGGCACTTCTATAAATCTGTCAAAACGGCCAGGACGTAATAATGCTGGGTCTAAGATATCAGGTCTGTTGGTTGCACCGATAATACCGATATCTCCTCTTGATTCAAATCCGTCAAGTTCTGCCAGAAGCTGCATTAAAGTCCTTTGTACTTCCCTGTCACCACTGGTTGAGCTTTTAAGCCTTTTGGCTGCCACTGCATCAAGTTCATCTATGAAAATGATAGCCGGTGCCTTTTCTTTTGCAAGTTCAAATACTTCACGTACAAGTCTTGCACCTTCACCAATGTATTTTTTAACAAACTCTGAAGCTACGATTTTAATGAATGTAGCATTGGTTTCATTAGCAACAGCTTTTGCAAGCAAAGTTTTACCAGTTCCAGGAGGTCCGTAAAGCAATATTCCTTTAGGAGGTTCAATACCTACTTTTTCGAATAATTCAGGTTCTGTTAAAGGAAGCTCAACGGTTTCTTTAACTTCAAGGATTTGCTCTTCCAAACCACCGATTTTATCGTAAGTGATATCTGGTTTTGTTTCAATTTCCATTCCTGAAACATTTGCGTCTTTTTCTGATGGCAACACTTCAACAATACCGAAAGTCTGTTGGTTTAGAGCCACTCTTGAACCAGGTACCAATAATTTTTCATCTAAGAATTTTGAGTAATTAACAAGAAAAC
>CAZOYH010000372.1:0-1021 GCA_964583995.1 uncultured Methanobrevibacter sp. | reverse complement strand
TGCTGAAGTTGGAGCTTCTGTGGCATTATCTAGTTCCGCAATTATTTTAAAATCATCAATTTCTTTAATTCCTTTTGCTCTATCTGGAGTTGGTGTATTTCCTTTTGTTGCAACAGTATCTGTGGGGATTATTTTAATTGGAGTTGGTTTTGCATTAAACAATTATGCAAAGAATGGTAATTATAATGAAGCAATGAAAAGTACTGTGGAAGGTTTTGTAACAAGTTTAATTTGAATATTTTAATATAAAATCTTATAATTTTTTTGAAGGGAGTTATATGCATTCAAAGTTTAGGAAAAGCATTTTATTGGTTCAAATAGGTTTATTGTTACCTACATTTATTACTTTTTATGATTTTTTTATACATTTTGATATATCAGTGTTTGTTGCTTTATCTTTATTTTATGTTTTTTCTTATGGTTTAATTCTTCCATTATGTATTATTTTACGTTTACAAGAGAAATATGGTGAATTTGAGGCATTAAAAATAATTAGTACATATAAATTTAGAGGCAGATCAATTTTGTTTTGGATGTTGGCTTTATTTTATTTGATTTTTGTTGGTTCATATGATTTTGGATATTTTTCAAAAGGGTTTTTATGTTCTGTTTTTTTCATCATTCCTATTCTTAGTTTGTTGTTGGGTGTGAATGTCTTTGATGATTCTAGTTGTATTGTTGATGATGAGATTGTTTTGGGTTATCCTCCTACTCTTTATCCTATACTTAGTTTGATTTTAGGTATTTTTGGTTTTAGCTTTATTTTGAATTCTCAGGTTAATTCCACAATTGTTTTGGTTATTACTTTTGTTTTTCAGCTTGTAATTGTTTTGCCTCATGTGTTTAATAAGTTTGTTCCTTTTGAGATTAGAACCAAGAAGGGCTGTTTGTATTTTTTAGTATCCTGTATTTTATGTTATGCTGTTTTGATTTTTTTAGTGATTGGTGGGGATATGTTTAGTTCCAGTGATACTTTTGTAAATCCTGGTCGTATTCTAGAAAATGTTTTGTTTTATGGTGG
>CAZOYH010000371.1:0-1029 GCA_964583995.1 uncultured Methanobrevibacter sp. | reverse complement strand
AAAATTGATTTTAATTTGTTAAATTAATTTTAATTTATAAAATTGCTTTTAAAAATTCATACAAATAATATTTATCTATTTTTTTTAAAAATAAAGCTTTATATTTCTTTTAAATCAGATATTAAGCTATGAAAATCAAAAACATTTTTATCATATTTTTTGAATTTTTACTTTCACTTTTAAATTCTAAATCTGATTTTAAAAAATACGATAAATTAAAAATAAACGATGTAGATTCAATTAAAATTGAAGATTTGCCAGAAGAATTTGGAAAAGAAGCATTTAAGACAATTGACGAATTTATAAAAAAGACAGCTTATCTTAACCATGAATGGTTGCTTTATTTTGACTATAAAACAGGTGAAATTTTAAGGTGCATTGAAGGAAAAAAGGACGAAGTTAAAATTACTTTTGAAAATGATGAATTTGAAGGTTATCATGTAGCTTCTATCCACAATCATCCATTAGATGTTATTTCTCCACCATCTGGGAAAAATTTTGGGATATTATTACGTGAATTTGAAGAATATGAATTAATTGCATCAAAAAATGAATTATGGATTTTAAAGGCCAAACCAGTTGATATTCATTTAGCAAATGAGATTAATTTATTTGCAATTTATTTTTTCAATGCTGCAGAGATTCAAGCTGATAATTATTATGATGATGAAGAAATGAAAGATAAATATATCTCCATAGCATATGGTGAATCATTATTAAATTATATAAATGATAAAAACATAAAAGATATACAATTAACCAAAAAGAGGTATGAAAATGACTAATAAAACAAAAATGAACATTGCTGAATACAAGGATTTTCCTCTAAGACCTACCAAAGAACAGTTAAGGATGTTTAGAAAGAAAATGGGGATTAACCCTGATTTGGAAGGTATGGATGCTGTAAAAGCATTTCATGAAAAACAAAACATTCCTTTTGATGAAGGAAAATTCAACAAATTTTACACAGACCTTTTGATTTAAAAATGAGTAAAAATCAATACTCATTTTTAATCCTTGCAAGTTCAC
>CAZOYH010000370.1:0-1036 GCA_964583995.1 uncultured Methanobrevibacter sp. | reverse complement strand
GCATTGCTCAAAGCATTGTCAAAAGCATTTAATTTTGTTGGTCCTTCATCTTTTCCAGATACTATTGCTATTCTCAATATATCACACATCTTTATCTCTTTTAAAAAGTTTAGGAAACATAAATTAAAATCCAAATAGCCTTAATATTAAAGAAATAACAAATATAACTATTCCTATTTTTAATAAAGTTTTTAAGCCTTTTAACACTGCATAAATTATTAAAACAACTATTATTATCAAAATAACATTCAATATCATATCTATCATAATTTTCTAACCTCCAAAAGGATTGTTTTTGTCTTTCCGAGAAATGTCGTATTTAAACCCAACAATAAATCTTGTTTAAAACTGAATGTTTTCTACATTATTCCTCAAAAAAACAATATATCACTTAAAATATATGATTTTTAGCATTGATAAAAGTATCCTCCTACAGAAATCAAATATATTTATGATACAGAACATATGTTCTCTTAATTCATTAATAACTCTCTTAAAAATTAAATATATGATTTAACAAATTATCATTATAGAAATTTTCATTATTTTTAATTTCAATAATATTTGGAGCATTATTTATTGCAGCATAGTTGAAATTATCTATAATACGCGAAAAAAGGAGATGAAAAATGAAAAAATTAATCATCATATTATTATTAACTCTGATGTTGCTGAGTCCTGTTTCAGCAGAGATAATTACCTCCAAAGTAGATGACAAACATATTATACACAGTTACAATCTGTGCAGTAGAATTGTACATACTGTTGATTTCGGCGATATTGAAGTAAGTAAAGAAGATTATTCAAAAATAATGATAAACGACAGCATTACCTTTAACACAAATAACTGGAATTTTGAGTATAATATTCTAAAAATCAATAATAAAGAAGTATAACATTATTGCGCAAAGATTTCCGGTTTAAGCAGAAGCTGTCCAATTATTCAGAATAATCATGAAAAAATCACAAAAGTTTTTGAAAGTGCTTAAAAATCTAATAGATTTCTATACAGAACATATGTTCTCTTAATTCATTA
>CAZOYH010000369.1:0-1041 GCA_964583995.1 uncultured Methanobrevibacter sp. | reverse complement strand
AATTTTAATTTTAACCGAAGAGAGCTCCTAACCCAGCTGCTGCTTCTTCTTCACTGTCTTCCTCTTCTTCCTCTTCTTCTTCAACTTCTTCAACAACTTCCTCTACTGCTGGAGCAGCTGCTACAGCAACATTGGAAAGTTTTTCAGCTAATTCGTCATCGATAGCTCCTTCAGTATCTGCTACTTCGGATGCTAATGCTAACATTTTAGCTTGTGCTAAACCGATAATCGGTTCTGAAGTTTCTGAGGTCATAATTGCTCCTGCAACACCGACATTGATTGCTCTGGTGTATGCGAGAGTAATGATAGTGGAAATAGTTTCATCAGTAGGTATAGCTGCGTTTACAGATAAATTGAATGCATTTCTAAATGCGTTTTGTACGTCAGCTAATGTTTGTTCTTCGTCGATTGCGAGTACATCTGAAGTATAAATTGCTTCTTCCTCATATACTGCTTTTAAGTCTATTCCTACTTCCATTGGATTAATATCCATTCTTGATAAAGTAGCTGCAACCTGTTTAGATACGGTTTCACCAGCTGCGACAACAACAGTTTCTTTTTGTACGCAGATTTTTCCTTTATCAATTTTTGCAGGAATTCCAACTTGTTGCAATTCACCTAAGAATGGTCCTGGTTCAAATCCTGTGTCCCCTTCAGGTACAATAATATCATCAACAGCAACAGTTCCAGGTTTTGCAGGAGCTGAGGTTTTGCTGTCTTCCAATATTTTGTATAATTTGAATGGGTTCATTTCGGTTGCGATAAGTGCAACTTGACCATCCATATGTTCAGACAAATCAACAATGTTGTTTTTACTAGCATTGCAATCTTCAAGAGCTAAATCAATAAGATTTTTCTTGGACATTCTGATTACAGCTTTTCCTTTGAGAGATTTTCTCATTTCTTGGAGCTGTTTTGCAGGAATGTTCATTAAATCAACAATACCGACAACGTCATATTGGTCGATAATGCCTTTAAGCTCTTGGACTTCTTCCTTTTTCCATTCAGCAACATGAGCCATTAGATCACCCTCACTACTGG
>CAZOYH010000368.1:0-1050 GCA_964583995.1 uncultured Methanobrevibacter sp. | reverse complement strand
AAAAAGCTTAAAAAAGGCAAAACATACACTGTCAAAGTGACTTACCTTAAGGACACAATAAAAACAACAGTTAAAGTAAAGTAGATGATTAATTTCATCTACTATTAATTTTTCAGACAATTCTTCCTTGCCAAATAATTGATTTTAGATTTAATCTAATTGATATCTTCTTTTTTAATTTTCATTTAACACATTAACATTTGCATTAACATGAGGTTTTTTACCATTCTATTCTTCTTTCAAATGGAGATATATATCAAACACTTTTCAAAACTATGTCTTCAATGCCAAAACGGAGATGTTAATGTTAATTTAAGTGTTGGCTTATTAAAAAGTAGGGTGGTTCCACACGTTTCCCGCACAAGGAATCGTATGGATTTCCGTGTTTATTTTTTACTTTTTTTATTAATTCTTCAATAATTTTTCCACTTCTTTTTGATGTTCAAACAAAATACAACCTCCTTCATGGTCATCTAGAAGAATTCCACCATCTCTAAGTGATTTGAATAATTTTGAATTTAATGCTTCCATTAATGATGTGTCTTTAACATTTATGTCGGAATATGGTGAAGCAGGACAAGGTTCTGCACCGCCATGGGAATTAATGTGGAAAAATCCTCGCCCAGCGGCCAGACATCCTCCAGATTCCTTTTCATCTCCTGGAAATGACAAGAATAACATATCTGAATATTTTTCTCTTAAATGCTCAAGGTTGCTTAATAACTGTTCCCTTTCTTCATCGGTTGGTGCGATATTTTCGGTTTCTGCACTGACTGGAACATATTCGATGAAAAACACGACCTTGCATCCGAAATCATGTAACCTATTAATGTAATCCTCAGATATTAATGTTTGCATATTGCCTCTTGTAAATGTAAGTGATGCACCAAAAATCATATTTTTCTTCTGCATCCTGTTCATTGAGTCAACAACCTGCGCGTAAACCCCGTCTCCTCTTCTTAAATCGGTAATTTTTTCATCACCTTCAATGGAAAGAATTGGAATGAGATTTCGGTTATTGTCAAGTAGTTTCAAATAATCTTTGTTTAG
>CAZOYH010000367.1:0-1054 GCA_964583995.1 uncultured Methanobrevibacter sp. | reverse complement strand
TTATCTAAAATGACAATTTCGCCTCTTTCAGGATATATTATATCGCGAGCATATTTTAAAATAGCTGGTGAGTCTGAAGCCAGATAATATCCTTTTTCACCAATTCCAACAATTAGTGGAGAGTCTTTACGTGTTGCAACGATTTTATCTGGTTCATTTACTGAAATAGCTGCAATTGCATATGCACCTTCAATCACATCAATTGTTTTTCTAACTGCATGTTCCAGATCGAATTTTTCAGCCATGAACTTTTGAATTAAATGAGGAATGACTTCAGTGTCAGTATCTGATTTAAAGACATGACCTTCTAAAATTAATTTTTCTTTAATTTCCAAGTAATTTTCAATAATACCATTATGAACAACGGCTATTGTACCATCTTCATCAATATGCGGGTGTGAATTTAGTTTTGAAGGGTCACCATGTGTTGCCCACCTAACATGAGCAATCCCAAAGTTTCCGAGCATGTCTGTGAGGTTTAAACTTTTATCTACTTCAGCAATTTTGCCCTTATCTTTTTTTATGTGGATTTTACCTTCACTAAAAGTAGCTAAACCTATTGAATCATATCCCCTATATTCTAACTTAGAAATACAATCAAAAAGAATTGGTGCTACATCTTCCTCTTCTTTTAATATACATCCAACAATTCCACACATCTAATCACCTTTGATAATCATAAATGCCTTTATACATTTTTACAACATCCCCAATTATTAAAATAGCTGGAGTGTTGATTTTTTTATCGGAAATATCTCCAAGTGTTCCAAATACAAGGTTTTCATCTGGAAGTGTTCCACTTTCAACAACACATACTGGGGTGGCGGCTGAGCGATATTTCCTAATGTCAGTTGTGTTTTCTTTAATATTACCTATTCCCATTAGTATAATTAGTGTATCAGCAGTATAATCCCAATGCACTTGGCTTTCGGCTTTTGTTGGGTCTTCATGACCAGTTACGATTGTAACTGATGTTGCTACTGCTCTGTGAGTTACTGGTAGTCCAAGAGATGTTGGTGCCCCAATAGCTGAAGTTACACCTGGAATTACTTCA
>CAZOYH010000366.1:0-1061 GCA_964583995.1 uncultured Methanobrevibacter sp. | reverse complement strand
ATAGTCTTTTACTTAATGTTTGTATCATTTTGTAAAATTATTCTTGGGCTGTTATTACTCTTTTTGAGTGAATAAGGATTACCAAGCTATCCCCCGTTGACTTACGGGTTTTAAATTTATTTAAATTTTCATTTTGATAAGGTTTTTAGTGCTTCGTTTAGTATGTTTATTGCGGCATTGACGTCTCTGTGATGCTCTTGTTTGCATTGAGGACATGTCCATTCACGAATATCTAATGTTAAGTCATTTTTTATGTATCCGCAGTTGCTGCATTTTTTACTGGAAGGATAAAACCTGTCAATTTGTATGAATGTTTTACCATACCACTCAGATTTGTATTTAATCATAGTTAGTAGTTTGTATAGGCTAATTCTTTGTAGTTTGGCTGACCATCTTTTGTTTTGAAACATTCCACGTATGTTTAGGTTTTCCATTGCTATGATGTCGAATTTTTTGACTAGGTATTTGCTGAGGTGGTGGTATGCATTGTTTATTTTGTTGTTTTTCCTGTCTTGCCATTTGTAGTATTTTTTTAAGGTTTTCTTGTAGTTGTTGCTCATGTATTTTTGTCTGGATAATTTTTTATGGTATTTTCGAATCATTGCATCTTCTTTTTTGAGGTTTAGATTGACTATCTCTTCACCATCTGAAAGTGTTGCAAGATTCTTTAATCCCAAATCAATGCCCACATTCTCACCAGTTAACTCTAAATCCTCGACAGTTGTTTGGATATTGACTATTGCGTAGTATTTGCCGTTTTCTCTTTTTACTGTGACGTTGTTGATTTTGCTGGATTTTAGTAGCTTTTTATATTTGCTGCTGGCATGGTAGTGTACATATCCTAATTTTGCCAAACGAATGCGTCTGTTGCTTACACGAATATTGTTGCCGTTCTTTTGTATTCTAAAAGACTGTTTAGGATTCCTTTTAGATTTAAAATTCGGATAACCACATCCTTCTTTGAAAAATTTACTAAAAGCCTGAGTTAAATCACGAAAAACCTGTTGCTGACTCGTAGACTCTCCTTCGTACAGGAATGGATTTTCCTGTTTTAACATCTT
>CAZOYH010000365.1:0-1068 GCA_964583995.1 uncultured Methanobrevibacter sp. | reverse complement strand
ATTTAATTGGATATTAGGTGTAGTAAATGACTAATTATCATGATGAAATTTTAAATTTTGAAAAAATTGCAAAAGAACATACTGAATATATGAGAAATAGTATCAATCTTATTGCTTCTGAAAACGTTACAAGTGTAGAAGTAACAGAAGCACTGGCAACTGATTTTGCTCACAGATACGCTGAAGGACAAGCATTTGAAAGATTTTATGAAGGTTGCCAATATGTGGATTTAATAGAAGATAAAACCAAAAAACTTTCATGTAAATTGTATGATTGTGATTATGCTAATGTTCAACCTGTTTCTGGTGTAACTGCAAACTTAGCAGCATTTTTTGGTTTTTCAAAACCTGGTGATAAAGTAATGGCACTTGAAGTACCTTCAGGTGGTCATATTTCCCACGCTGATGTAAGTGCAGCTGGTATTCACGGTCTTAAAACCGTATTCCACCCATTAGATAAAAATGTGATGAACATTGACATTGACGCAATGAACAAAAAAATCTTAGAGGAAAAACCACAAATCGTTTTATTCGGTGGAAGTTTATTCTTATTCCCTCACCCAGTAAAAGAAGCTCGTGAAGCTGCTGATGAAGTTGGAGCTACAATCATGTATGATGGAGCACCTGTATTAGGTCTTATTGCTGGAGGCCAATTCCAACAACCTCTAAAAGAAGGAGCAGATTTAATGATGGGAAGTACCCACAAAACATTCCCTGGTCCACAAGGAGGAATCATCCTTTCCCACAAAGAAAATGAGGAAATTATTGACGAAGCAGTGTTCCCTGGTGTTGTAAGTAATCACCACTTGCACCATTTACTAGGTCTTGGTATTGCAACTGCTGAAATGTTAGAATTCGGTGAAGATTACGCAAAACAAACCATTAAAAATGCTCAGGCTCTTGGTCAGGCAATGTGTGAAAGAGGATTTAATGTATTATGTGAAGATTTAGGTTTTACCGAGTCTCACCAAATTGCTGTTGACTTAACTAATATCAGATCCGCATCCGATATAGCAAAAGAATTAGCTGACAATAATGTAATCTTAAATAAAAACCTCTTGCCTGGAG
>CAZOYH010000364.1:0-1071 GCA_964583995.1 uncultured Methanobrevibacter sp. | reverse complement strand
TAAGTGTAGGTGTGCAATTTGTAGATTTCACATAACTCCAAGATTATTCTTGATGAAACAGGATTGATTTTAATTGCTTTTTTGAGATATTCTTCTGCTTCGTCAGTTTTTTGAGTTTCTAAAAGTAAAAATCCATAGATATAGTATAAATCAAGTAGAGGTTGGTTGTCTGGAATGAATCTTACTTCCTTTTCAGCACCTATGTATGTGTTAAATAGTATTTCTTCTAGAGGATTGGTAAAAAAGTGGTACTCGTTTACTCTATCATCTTCAAATGGTGGTTGGAAGGTTTCCATGAATTTGTCCAGTTTATTTAAAGCTAATTTATACTCCCCTTGCTCAATATCATAGGATATATCATTTAAAATGTCCATTATTGGATTTTCGTTTTGAGAAATTTCAATAAACTCTATTTTTTCCTCTTCACTTAGACAATCCCACATCAAACGGGAAATCTCTTTTAGGATTTCCTTATTGTATGGATGGTCTTTGTATTTGTCGATTTGTGAGGATAGGTATTTCCTGTCCAAATCCTTGTTTCCCCCTAGATTAGCTTTAATTTCATTTATTATTATTTTATACATAAACACACCAAAAGTTAGTTTAATGGGTAAGCTTTTTATATTACCTCAAACCTATTTAATATTGTATAAAAACTTAGTTTTATATTTTATTTAGAAAATTTAAAGGTGATTATGAAATGGCAAATCAACCAATATTTATCCTTCCTCAAGGAACTGAAAGATATTCAAAAAGAGATGCTTTAAGAATGAATATCACAGCAGCTAAAGTATTAGCTGGTATTGTAAGAACTACATTAGGTCCAAAAGGAATGGATAAAATGTTAGTTAACTCATTAGGTGATGTAACCGTAACTAATGATGGTGCAACTATCATGAGAGAAATGGATATTGCACAACCTGCAGCTAGAATGCTTGTAGAAACAGCTAAAAAACAAGAAGATATTGTTGGAGACGGAACCACTTCTGTTGTTGTAATTGCAGGTGAATTATTAGCTAAAGCTGAAGAATTATTAGAAGATGGAATTGCAACTTCTGTTGTTGTAAAAGG
>CAZOYH010000363.1:0-1085 GCA_964583995.1 uncultured Methanobrevibacter sp. | reverse complement strand
GTTTAATCTTTGCTGATCTTCCATTTTAAACGCCCCTAATGTGAGTCTATAAAATTTCTTTTACGATTGGGTCAACGACTTCTTCAGGAGTAATTTCATCAATGGATTTGATGGAAATTTGGTTCCTGTTAATACCGTGTTTACTTCCGAATCTAGCGTAGATTTTTTCTTCAATGTCTTTTACGCTAGTAGCTTTGTATTCTTTGGTAAAGTCATGGTATTCGTCACCCATTACAAAAGTACCTTTAACTCTGTAAATTTTTGTTATCATATAAAATCCCTCATGATATATTAATTAAAAATCATCTAAAAAGCCTAATGCTTCTTCAACTCTAGCCATTTCAGGACCAGTACTATCTTTAGCTACGATTGCACCATTCGAATTAGCAATGGAACAAGCACCAACTAAAGGAATACCTTTTCCAACAGTACCTATATCTCCTTCAACACCAAATACTTCTTGAGCAAGTTTAACTTCAGATTGAACAGCATTTTTACTTATTAAAAATCCTTTATTTGTAACTTTAATTAAAGAACCTATAATGTCACTTCCGACCATGGAGGTGGATTCGACGTTTACATCCAAAGTCTCTTCAATAATTTCAATTGCTTCATCAGATAAAAATGGACTTGCGATTGCTCCATTGTCATTGGCTGCAATGATATTGCCAAGTGCAGTGTATTGACCTGGAACAGTAGCAACATTTAAACCTAAATCTTCAAGCTGTTTAATTTCTCTATCTAAAACATGTGGGGAAACAATGATACCATTTGAATTTGCTACGGCTAAAGATCCTATAAGACTTGATCCGGAAATAGAAGATTTTACAACATCAACTTCTAATGTTTCCTTAATAATATCTATTTTTTCATCTAAAAGATTATAAGGAACAATAGCTAAATCATCAGTTGCTAGGATAAATACTCCTATATTCGGATTTCCTACAATATCTACTCTTTTTAACATATTGTCACCTCACATAACTCAATAGTATGGTAATGCAGTATAGCTATTCTGCTAAAGTAGCTGTTACAACACCATCATCATCTTTAACTGCTTTTACAGTAATTTTAGAAGGTATTTT
>CAZOYH010000362.1:0-1087 GCA_964583995.1 uncultured Methanobrevibacter sp. | reverse complement strand
AATGAAAGACAATGAATTTAATATTTATTCAATATTATTAACTAAAGAAGGAGAAATCCTTAAAGAGCAAAACGAGAAAGGTTCTATAAGGGATGCGGTTGAACTTGGCGGCCGTATAGGAAGACTTTTCGAGGATTATGTTTAAACGGAGGAATTAAATTGAAAACTGTTAACGTAGGAGTTATTGGGGTAGGCGCAATGGGTGAAAACCACGTTCGTGTATACCACAAAATGGAAGAAGCGAATTTACTCGCTGTTAGTGATGTGAGCGAAAGAGCACTTAAAAAAATTGAAAAAAAATACGGTGCAAAAGGTTATACTGACTATAACGCACTGCTTGAAAACCCCGAGATAGAGGCTGTAAGCGTATGTGTTCCAACCACATTCCACTATTCAGTTGTAATGGAAGCTATTAAACATAAAAAGCATGTTTTAGTTGAAAAGCCAATAGCATTTACATTGGAGGAAGCTGAAGAAATGATTGCTGCAGCAAAAGAGGCTGGAGTTATGCTTGCAACTGGACATGTTGAGAGATTTAATCCTGCTGTTCAAAAAGCTAAAGAACTTATTGAAGACGGAGTTATTGGGGACGTAGTATCCGCATTTGCAAAAAGAGTAGGGCCACTTCCACCAAGAATCAAAGATGTTGGTGTTTCAATCGATTTAGCTATACATGATTTAGACATAATGAACTATTTATTCGACGAAGATGTCACCCAAGTTTATGGATCAATGAACTCCAGTTTTGATGACAGTGAATTTGAAGACCATGCAGAGATAATGGTTAACTTTGACAATGAAGCAACCGGAATTATTGAAGTAAACTGGTTAACACCATACAAAAGAAGAGAATTAGAGCTCACCGGTACTGCTGGAATTATTTCAGTAGACTATATTAAACAGAGTATTGAAGTATATGGTAAATTTGCTCAAGATATTCAAATTAAGCATGAAGAACCTCTTAAAGGTGAATTAAAATCCTTCTTAAATGCAGTAGTCAATGATATTGAACCTGAAATTACAGGTGAAGACGGACTTAAAGCTCTTAAAATGGTTATTGCTGCTAACAGATCTTCTAAAGAACATA
>CAZOYH010000361.1:0-1088 GCA_964583995.1 uncultured Methanobrevibacter sp. | reverse complement strand
CTCTTGAAGAAGTCGCTATTCAAACTTTAAACGAAACTTATGAAGGTCGTTTAGATAAAAAACTCGGTTTACTTATCTGTGTTAATGATATAGTTGAAATTGGTGAAGGTAGGCTCATTATGGGTGACGGTGCAGCATATCATAATGTTATCTTTGAAGCAATTTTCTTTAAACCGGAACAACATGAAATTTTCGATGGTGAAGTAATCGATATTGTTGATTATGGTGCATTTGTAAGAATTGGACCTATGGATGGTTTAATACATGTTTCCCAAGTCACTGATGACTATATTAGTTATGATGCTAAAAGAGGGGCATTACTTGCAAAAGAATCTAATAAAACCTTGGATGAAGGTGACTTAGTCAGAGCTAGAGCAGTTAGCGTATCCATTAAAGATGAATCTACCAATAATATTGAAAATAACAGGAATTCTAAAATTCCTCTTACTATGAGACAAACCAATTTAGGTAGATTTGAATGGATTGAAGAAGCTAAAGAAAAAAGTAGGAATGGTTAACAATGAAAGCTTGTACTGTTTGTAAAATGATTTCAAGTAAAGATCATTGCCCTAGTTGCGGAAATCCAACTTCTGACAATTGGAGCGGTCTTTTGATTATTACTGATCCGGAAGAATCTGATATAGCTCGTGAATTAAATATTCAAATTCCTGGAGAATACTGTTTAAGAGTTAGATAGAGGTTTTATTGTGTTACGTTTAGATGCGGAATTAAACAAAGATATAATTGCCGAGCTCAAAAAGCCTTTAGGTAAATTATATCCTGACTTTGAAGATGCAATCGATGAGATAAAATCTTCTGAGTTTTTAATTTCTGTAGGCGATGAAACTTTTGCAAATCTTACAAGATATGAATTATATCCGAATATTGGTATAATTGATAACTTAATTCAAAGAAAAAATCATGCTCATGAATTTATACATTCAGATAATATTTTAAAAGCGGACAATCCTGCCGGATGCATTACAGATAATCTATGGGAAACCATAGGCCACGCTCTTGAATTATCTAACACTGGCGAATGTTATGTAATTGAAGTAGCAGGGGAAGAAGATCTTGCAGTTCTTCCT
>CAZOYH010000360.1:0-1089 GCA_964583995.1 uncultured Methanobrevibacter sp. | reverse complement strand
AATTTGGCATGACTTTAGAAGTTTTTACTCCAATTTTAGCAAAATCTTCACAGTCTACTGGTGATTCACATATAATAATACAGTGTTTATTAACATTCCTTAGAATTAATCTTGCTTTGTAAATTAAATGATTGGCGACTCCTCCTAAGTGAATTACAAGTAGTTTAAAATTTTGTAATTGTTCCACTTCTTTGTCAGTGAGTCCGAATAAAGTACCCCCTGAAGCAGGAGCATCACTAGGAACACCAGCACCGGCATTTAAAACCATTGTACTTGTTAACACATTTGCTTCACGTAAACCAAAAGTAATCTCACAAACCGGTTTAGTAATGTGTCTACGTCCAGGGGACATAGCTACTGCACATACATCAGTACCACATTCAGCGAAAGTACCTCTTTGAGCAAGACTTCCACCTTTACCCATACCGCTTGTTTCCCTACAATCTACTACGTGAGTACAACGTCCTATCATATTAATCTAGTCATCCTTTTTAATAATGTTCACATGGTCGTCAAATGTTGAATATTGATCTGTCATTCCAACTAATTCATCTGGAATATCTGAATCTCCATATTTAATTCTATCAGTAACTGTTTTTTGTTTTCTGATATAATTAGACCTATCTTGATTAATATCAAAACCATATGGGATATGTTTTTCACAGATTTCTTCAATTTCTTTGATAGTTGATTCCATAGTCAATTCCAAGAATATTCTAGCAGTTTTAACTTGTAAAACTACATCTTCCCCATTTACATTGATTACTCTACGTTCCCTGTATTGTGGGGGCAGAGTTGCTTCACCTTTAGGGAATCTTGGACCATGAATAACAGTCCTTTTTACATCCTCAAGAGATTCCAAGTCATTTAATAACTTTTCAGTTGTGTCACTTCCAAGAACTCTGTGTGGGAATATTTCAATATCCATGTTTGAACCTTCAAATTAGATTTGTTTAAATTAATTAGATGTCACCTTTAATTTCATCAGCTGCAATTGCAACAGCATTAATAGGTTCTCTGAATTCATCAATTTTACTGTATACTTCTTTAATTAAACCAGAAGTTGCTTCTGGTGAAAAGAGTTGTGTT
>CAZOYH010000359.1:0-1094 GCA_964583995.1 uncultured Methanobrevibacter sp. | reverse complement strand
GTTGGAGGAATACCTGGAAAAGATTGTAACGGTTTTTGCAAATATTGTTACTTTAGAAAGGTAAAAGACATTAAAGTTTTTGGCTGTGCACACTGTCTTCCAAATAAAATCGGCTGTGAAAGATGCTCAAAAGGAGTGGCTGATGCCCAAAGTGAATTCAAAAGCCCCTTTGAAGTATTGAATAGTGTTCAAAATACACTCATGATGAACATGGCAAGAGATGAGATAATAGCCGATATCAGTGGTGGAGGAGACATCAGTTGCTATCCTCACCTGGAATCATTGACAGCACAATTTCATCAAATGTCAATAAAGTCACACCTGGGATACAGCTGTGGAAAAGGAATAACAGACAGTTCAATAGCTTCAAGGCTTATAGACAATGGAGTCGAAGAAGCCACATTTACTGTCTTTTCAACAGATGCCAAACTCAGTCAACTGTGGGTTCGAGACAAATACCCCGAAGAAGCACTAGCGGCATGCAAAACATTCTGTGAAAACATCAAACTTACCGGTGCAAGCGTAATAATACCCGGCGTTAATGACGGAGATGTTTTGAGAAAAACCTGCGACGATTTGGAAAGCTGGGGAGCAAAGGGATTTATTTTAATGAGATTTGCAAATACATTTAATGAAGGACTGATTCTTGGAAATGAGCCAATACTGAAAGACCATGAATCTCAGCCTGTAGAGGAATTTGCCCAAATGGTTAAGGATTTAAACAAGGAATACAATTTTAGAATTACAGGAACCCCGCTATGCGATCCGGAAACCGGAGGTCCATTTGCAATAGCAAAGGATGAAAATGAAATATTTCTCCAGTTCATAAAGCCTGTTACAGGAGAGGCTACATTAATCACCTCAAAAATAGCCGCACCATTCATACAGAACATATTTGACAAGCTTAAAGTCGAAAGCGTCAATGTAGTTGCCGTTGAAAAAGAAATAGCTTGCCTTATAACAAAAGAGGATTTGGAAGCACTTGATTTAAGTGAAATAAAACAGGCAGTAATATTGCCGGGAAGGTCATTCGTTCACCAGCTTGACGCAGAAAGAATCTTAAGTGCAGACGGCGTTGACCGCATCATCGGACG
>CAZOYH010000358.1:0-1101 GCA_964583995.1 uncultured Methanobrevibacter sp. | reverse complement strand
GGATCAGAAACCGCTTATTGGATCAAAATGGATCATAGAGATGGGGACATGGAATGATTTTTCGGGACGTAATAGTCAGCCGAATTGGATACGGAACCGTATACGGAAGCACCGCTCTCAAATCTTTGCAGAATGACAACATTCCAGAGCTAGACCTACTTGTTCGAGAAGCAATACAAAATAGCTCGGATGCCGCCATACGAAGTCCTTACAAAAATTTTTACGTTAACTTTCAAACTGGAGAGTTTTCACCTAAGCGCTTGAATGCTGAACTGCGCGACATTGGCCCCGTTCTTCAAAAGAACATGGGTAAAAAGAGCGCGAGTTTTTTAGAAATCAGAGACAAAAGGACCTGCGGACTCACCGGCCCATATAGGCTTGAAGACATCAATGCGGACGATCACGGCAATTACTTCAAGTTGATATTTGACACTGGAAAGAAGCAGGATCAAAAGGGTGCTGGTGGCAACTGGGGTTTTGGGAAATCCGTTTACTATCGTGCAAGCTCTACTGGACTAGTAATCTTTTACTCCCATATCGTCAATAAGGTAACGAAAGAAGACGAGCATCGCCTGATTGCCACCATGATCGAAGACGAAAATGCCAAGAACACGTCGCTCTTAAGAACTATTGACGATAAGGCGACCGGAAGAGCCTGGTGGGGTCGCAAAGAAATAAATGACGACGGTGAAGAAGAAATTCTTCCTATCACCGACAAAGCTGAGATAAAAAAGTTTTTGGATATATTTGACCTGAGCCTTTTCAAGGACAAAGACTCGGGCACCTCCGTAATCATCCCTTACGTGGACGAGGCTAGATTGCTTAGCAATGTTATCCCGAAAGATTGCTTGAGCGAAGATGAGCTAAAGCAATGCGTCTGGAGAACGAGCATCGAAAAATATCTTGTACACGCTATTAAAAAATGGTACGCACCAAAGTTGTTTAATAAGCACCTGGAAGAAATCGACGATTCTCGCATAGGCCGTGAGCGCTGGATAAGAGCTTCGGTAAATGGAGAGGTTATCGAAAACGACGAAGACATGGGGAGATTTTTCCAGCTTATACAAGAGCTTTACAATTGCGCATTCTTCGCTTGTAAGC
>CAZOYH010000357.1:0-1103 GCA_964583995.1 uncultured Methanobrevibacter sp. | reverse complement strand
ATGGTTAAAACTTATGTTTTTGGACATAAAAGTCCTGATAGTGACACAATCACTTCAAGTATTGTAATGGCTAATTTGGAAAATCAATTAGGTAACAGTGAAGCTCAAGCTTACAGATTAGGCAATATCAACAAAGAAACAGAATTTATTTTAAATTATTTAAATTTAGAAGCACCGGAATTTCTAGAAAGTGTTGAAGATGGGGCTAATGTAATTTTAGTTGACCACAATTCACCTGCAGAATCCGTTGATAACTTAGAAAACGCTAACATTTTAAAAGTCGTTGATCATCATAAACTCGCTTTGGAAACTTCTTATCCGTTATTTTTAAGATTCGAACCGGTTGGTTGTACTGAAACTATTTTAGCTAAACTTTACGAAGAAAACAATGTGGAAATCACTAAAGAAATCGCAACTTTAATGCTTTCAGCTATCATTTCAGATACTTTACTTTTAAAGTCTCCAACCACTACTGAAGATGATAAATTGGCAGTTGAAAAACTTGCACAAATCGCAGAAATCAATGCTGAAGAATATGGTCTTGAAATGCTTAAGGCTGGAACTGACTTAAGCAGTTTCACTATTGATGAAATTTTAGCTTTAGATGCCAAACAGATTGACTTTAAGGATGTCAAATCAATTGTAAATCAGGTTAATACTGCGGATATTGGTGACGTTTTAGAAATGAAGGATGAATTGGAAGCTGGTATGGCTAAAATTATCGAAGATGAAAATCTTGACCTGTTCATGCTTTTGATTACTGATATTGTAAACAGCAACTCTCAGGTAATTGCACTTGGTAAAAATGCAAGTCTAGTTGAAAAGGCATATGGTGTTAAATTAGAAGATAATACAGTCCTTCTTGAGGGTGTTGTTTCACGTAAAAAACAAGTCGTACCTATCATGACTGAAAATGCTTAAAATTTTAGTCATTACTAAAAAGTGGGTATTTTTTGTTTTTTAAGTAAAATTTATAAATGATTATTTTTAAAATATTAAGTAGATGTATTTAATACATCTCTAATCAATCCATTTTGGATATTAAATTAGACGGGAAGCATAATTATAAAACCTTTAATTGTATTTTTTATACATTAAAAAAA
>CAZOYH010000356.1:0-1105 GCA_964583995.1 uncultured Methanobrevibacter sp. | reverse complement strand
AATGAAATTCACAATTTCACATCAAAAAATCGTTAAGTTGACAGCATTGTAAACAAAGTACGAAGCAACTAATGCAAGAACACAAATAATAAAACTATACATAATACCCACTGATTAATTGTACCTTTCAAAAACAATACCTGCCACTACATAGAATATTTCAAACATGATAAAACAAACGAATATCCAGATATTAAATATGCCACAAACAGCAAGCAACAATACTACAATCTTCATTACAAAGCGATATTCAAAAAATAAATTTAAAAACTTGTTGTAAGTTATATTTGGAATAAGTTCATGACCTATTTCATCACCGATAATACCTAAAATACAAATCATCAAAATAGCTAAACTCAAATTAGGAATTCCTACAATAAACAGTATTGCTGCAAAAACAATCAAAGTGATTATATGATGGATTCCATCTACTTTAAAAACAATGAGATTGCCTATCAGAATGGAAATGAAAATATAGGCTGCATCACTATTGTAAAGTGTGGCTGCAACTGATGCAATGGCACATATTATGCCCAAAATTGTTGAAAGCCTTCGATCATTGTTAACACCATATAAATCATCCGAATATTTCATGAAAAAACCTGATAGTGCAAAAAGTAAAGCAAGAACAATATAATTCATCTAATCACCACCAATTTAAAGTTTTACCTATCCTCAATATCCTCACTTAAATAAACAACAGATGCAATACAAGATGCAATGTTTTCAACCTGCGCGGTAGAGCATTCTACAATCAAGTCTTTAATTTCAACTTTTCGTTTTTCAATCATGTATCTAACCATTTCTTCGGATTCGTTAACTAAATCATCAGGATGCTTATTAATTCCAGATATTTCAACAACGCAACCCAATTCTTCCCCAATAGCAATAGCCACAACTGCAGTAATTATATCCCCCGAATTGTCTGAAGTAATTCTTGACAATACGCAATTTACCATTGCTCCCGGTTTAAGTTTTGGTAAGCCACATATCTCAGCATTTCCCGAAAGCATACTTGATACTTTAATTAGGTTCACATCCCCTATTCCGGCATTGCTCAAAGCATTGTCAAAAGCATTTAATTTTGTTGGTCCTTCATCTTTTC
>CAZOYH010000355.1:0-1106 GCA_964583995.1 uncultured Methanobrevibacter sp. | reverse complement strand
GGATTTGTTTTAGTCAACGGACTCACACATCTTGGAGCATTAATCAATGGAGGCAACTTCATGGGTGGTGTAACCGGAATATTCCTATTCCTGCCACTGTTTATCTGGACAGTCTATGCATGTTCAAAATACAGTCTGCTTCCTAAAAGAGGACTGATTATTGCAATCACAAGCGGTGTTGTCGGCCACATTGGGCTTTTCGGACTCTACATTATTAACAAATTCTGCGGAAGCATGGTTTCAACAGCATGTGTCGTTGTCGTTGCATTCCTCTCAATGATAGTCGCATGGATTTTATGCAGAGCATTAAATGTAGATGACACAAAAAAGGTGAGCTCATGAAACATTTGGAAATAATAGAAAATGTGGAAAATATCCCAATTTATCCTGCATTATCCCTGATTACAAAAGGACACAACATTTTCTTTGATGAGAAACTCAAAGGAACATGTGTAAGTGCAGCCGAACTGCCATATCTTATTAGAATATATGTTGACAGCAATAAGCTGACTCAAAGGGACTTGTGCGATTTGTTTTTCGTATCAGAACCCGTTGTTGCAAGAACCCTGAAGAATCTAGAAAAGAAAGGATTTGTCATAAGAAACAAAGATCCGAAAAACAAAACAAGGAAATTATTGTCACTGACAGACAAAGGAGTTGAAATCAGCAAAAAAATGTTTGATATAAACGATGAATGGGAAAAGGACATTTTAAAAGGCTTGACAACCGAAGAGATTGAAAGCTTTAAAAAGACAATGCGGAAAATAACCGTAAATACGATAACGATTTAGAAAGAAATGATATGATAAGATACCTGATGGTTTGATGGTATTCTATTAATTATTGAATCATCACCACCTTAATCCTAGTGTTGAGATAGATTTTTAATGATTTTAAGTGTGATAACGCTTCCCATTTATCAATAATTGGAAAATAAAGTAGTCCCGAGCGGGGTCGAACCGCTGTCTTTGGGTCCAGGGCCCAAAAGGATTGCCGCTACCCTACGGGACTATGCAATTATTTATAGATATCATCCTATATAAATTAAATTCTAAAAAATAGAGTAAAGAGATAATAAATACTATCACAAGTTTTCATAAACTCTC
>CAZOYH010000354.1:0-1112 GCA_964583995.1 uncultured Methanobrevibacter sp. | reverse complement strand
TATAAAATTTGTCTTTTTTAAAAAGCAATATTGATTTAACAAAAAGATTTTCAAACATACATAAAAGTATACAATACTTATATCCAATTTAAAACACCCCATAATTTATAGAAAGTGATGAAAAAACCAGAAAAAAAACATGAAATTGATAGAAAATTATTAATTTGACATAATTGAAAATAATTGTTAAACTCAAAATAATCTGGTTTGTGTGTCAATGTATGATGGTTCTGAAATTTCTTTTACAGCATCATCACCAACTTCACCAATCAGCAAAGGTGAATTGGGATTGTGCAACTTCTGGTTCTTTTTAACTAACTTGATATTACTGTTGGCGTAACAGTATCTGCATCCATGAAGGCATGTGTTGTATGCACCAATATCCCTTCCAAATAAACAGTTGCAATCACGAATAATGTATTTTCCTTTAGGCACTTTTAAATTAAAACCTATCGCTTTTTCGAGGACCTTCTGAGTCATGCAACCTGATGAGTCAAAGCCAAACTGATCAAGCAAAGTACCTTCAACACAAGTCTTCATCTTGAAATCGTATTTTTGAGCTATTTTTGCGAAGTTTTCGCCAATGATTAGCTGTTCATCTTTGGTGACTTCATTTACCTCTGAAAAATTCCTCAAAACCTTTTTATACAAGTCAATGAAGCTGATTGTGCAGTCATTTGTAAAGCCTTCAAGCTCTGAGGACATCTCCTCAAACTTATCTATATGAAAATCCAAATCATACTTCTCTGAGATGAAAATAGGATCATATCTCCAGGCGACTTTTCTAGAACCTAAAACCTCAGACAATTCCTTAAATGATTTGATGACATTTTTATAATTCGGAACGTTAAGTTCAATGTCCTTGCCATATGGTGTGATTGTCACAAACCAGAACTGGTTGTAGTCATTTATTTCATCCAAATGTTTTATCATAGGTCTTGGATTTTTCGTACAAAAGCACAAAACATCAATTATTTTGGGATTTAATTCGTATCTGTAAATGTCATTGTTAAAAGGGTTTCTTGAGTAAACAAAACCTTCCCCGATTCTGTTTAAGAACCATTTACTAAAAAAAGCGGGAATGTCGGTTCTTGAACCAGTGTTGATTATCA
>CAZOYH010000353.1:0-1126 GCA_964583995.1 uncultured Methanobrevibacter sp. | reverse complement strand
ACAGTTTCTTTAATATTGTATTCAATATCATAATGATTTAAACTGTTCCATGCAAGTCTTTGTGCAGATCCATTAACATTTACAAAATCAAGTCCTTCCAAATCTGAAATGCTTTCTATCCTTTTTGAATTTGGGCTTGATATTAAAACAAGATAATCATAAGCTATTGGGATGAAATTGATGTCTCTTTCAAAAGCAATCAATGGGTCGTCCAATGTAAGGATATCAACAACACCTCTTTTTGCAAGCTCAAAAGCATCCTCATCACTGCTGCTGTAAATGTTTGTATCAAAATCAGTTGGAATGCTTTCTAAAAGTCCAGTGCTAATATGTCCGCCTACAATATTAAGTGTATCTGTTTTTTCAATTTGTATTGCATATTTTCTAAATTCTTCAAGTAGTTTCAATCCATTGTCTGTAAGGAGAGTTCCATTTCCAACTTTCTGCGTAATTTTAAAGCCTAATTTTTCTTCTGCTTTCAATAATCTTCTATTAAATACAGTATGGGAAATATTTAACTCTTTTGCAGATTTTCTTTGAGATTTAGTTTTTGATAGGGACTCTAGGCTTTGATATAACTTATAATCGTAGATTTTACCGTCAATGTTCAAACTAATTAGCCCTGTACTATTAAGCTCCATCAATTATATATAAAATTGTAATCATAATTAATAATATTGATTTTGGGATTGAATAAAATGGAAATAATGAAAACTTCTATCAAAGCTATATTGGATAATATTGAAAAGGCTCAGGACTTTTTGGACGAAAAAGCAATAGATGAATTTGAAGATATTATTATTGCAGCCAATAATGTTTTTGTTACTGGTGCCGGCAGATCAGGACTTGCAGCAAAAGCATTTGCAATGAGATTAATGCATTTGGGTCTAAGAGCATATGTTGTAGGAGAGACTATTTCTCCAGCGATTAACGCTGATGATTGTATTGTAGCTATTTCAGGATCTGGTGAGACAAATACTATAGTATCTGCTGCTAGAATTTCTAAAAATAGGGGGGCAAAAGTTTTAGCATTAACATCCTATCCTGAATCCACATTAGGACAATTGGCAGATAGTTATATTCTCGTTAAAGGAAGAACTAAAAAAGAAGTTGATGATGAAAATTA
>CAZOYH010000352.1:0-1134 GCA_964583995.1 uncultured Methanobrevibacter sp. | reverse complement strand
CTTCATGCTTCCAATTTAAAAAATAGTGGTATGCTGATTGAAGACATTAACTCTCTTCAGGGAAAACGACGAAACATCACTGATGAGTCATACTTTTTTGAAAATCCAGAAATTCTTAAAGAAAAATACATCAATCACTTAAATGCTGTTACTGTTTATGATAAAAACATGACTAAAGAGGTTAAAAAGCAGGAATTAAGGATAAATTCATATTTAACTTAGCTTGTATTCAGAACAAAATGGATTTAATTTGATTGATTTCTTCATCAAATTCATGTGTTTGAGTATATATTTCTCCATAAAAATAGTCACGATGCATATTTAGTTCTTTATGAAATTTGGAGTATTGCTTATCATATTCTTCATCGGATAATTTATTGTTTTCAAACATTTTTAATTTGAATTTTAAGAGGTTGCTGAAGGATTTCCATACATTATTTACATAATATTTTAATTCAGGGGTTAATTTTTCATGTTTAAAAACATATTCTATGATACGATTGGTTTTTAGAAGTGCACGATATTCATTTTTAAACTCATCAAACAGTCCTAAAAGATCAAATAATGCATTATAGTATACTGAATATTCTTCAAGCAATTGTGCATTTTCATTTTTTAAAAATTTTGAAATGTAATTTTTAAAATCTTCAAGTTTGGAATAAATACAGTTACATACAGAAAATAAACTACAATTAATGCTTATTTCATTAGTTTTGACTTGACACATAAAAATTTTTCACCCCTAAAATCTTATTTAAAAGTAATATATCCATAATAACATATAAATATTATCTTTAAATGACCATTATTATAGGAATTTTGGATTTAAAACAATTTAACAGGGAAAAACAATATTGCATAAAGGATAGAATTATTTTATACTCAGACGATTATATTAAAAATAAAAATATCATCTATGGGAAAAATTGTAAAGTAAAACATGGAAAAATTGTAAAGTAAAATATGGAAAAATTGTAAAGTAAAATATTGAAAAAATGTAAAGTAAAATATGGAAAAATTGTAAAATGATTTTTTATGGAGTATAACTTATAGTCAACTTAAAAATTACATGACTTTGAAAAATTGATTTTAATTTGTTAAATTAATTTTAATTTATAAAATTGCTTTTAAAAA
>CAZOYH010000351.1:0-1137 GCA_964583995.1 uncultured Methanobrevibacter sp. | reverse complement strand
GTTGGTAGTTATACTCTAACACTCTCCAAAACAGATTTCAAAGAGGTGTAAAAAGTGTTCAAATCAGATATTAATCTCCTAAATGATTTTACAGTAACTAGAAACTTAAAGCCAATTACTAAAAAGGCATATGCTACCAGTTTGAAATTGTATACTAAAGTTAACAGTGAATCTTTTGCATCTCTTTTAAAGGAGGCTGAATGTGAGGAAAATCAAAAAATAAGGTGGAAATACAGGAAATTAAAACAACGCTTAATAAGTTTCAGAAATTTCCTGACATTAAATTACAAGAGAAGTTATGCCAAAATCACTTTAAGCCGTATCATTACTTTATACCGGCATTTTGAAATTGAAATTCATGATTTGCCCCCGCAATCTGCTAAAAATCACAATGAATCACCGCCAATAACATATAATGACTTGCCTGACCGTGAAATTATTAAAAAAGCATTAAGCAAATCGGACTTGTTTATGAAAGCTACTATATTATTTATGCTTTCCAGTGGCTGTGCTCGAAGAGAAACAGTAAATCTAACAGTTAACGACCTAATTGAAGCAACAAAAGCCTACCATGAAAGCACTGACATTTACGAAGTAATTAGATTACTTGAAAAGGAAAATGTCATTCCTACTTTTCGACTTAAAAGGCAGAAGACCAACAAGTATTTTTATACATTCTGCTCGCCGGAAGCAACAAAATACATTTTCAAATACTTAAAAACTCGAAAAAACCTAAAAGGAACAGATAAGGTTTTCAATATTCATCCTGAAACTTTAAATAAGCGTTTTAAAAGGTTAAATGATTCTCTAAACTTTGGTAAAGCTGGTTCATATACTCGTTTTAGGCCTCATATGATGAGGAAGTTTCATGCTTCAAGTCTTTTAAACGATGGAATGAGCATTTCAGATATAAATGCGATGCAGGGAAAGACAAAAAACATGACTGATGAGTCATATTTTTTTGAAAACCCCGAAAAACTAAAAGAAAAATACATAAAACACCTCCACGCTCTAGAAATATACTCCAATAAAAAAACTATCAAATCTCCTGAGGTCATAAAGCTTGAGCGTGAAAACAAACATCTAAAAGAACTATTGTATAAAAAGGAGTGTGAACTTGCAAGGATTAAAAATGAG
>CAZOYH010000350.1:0-1144 GCA_964583995.1 uncultured Methanobrevibacter sp. | reverse complement strand
CGTTTAGGTTATGCTGACATTGAATTTAGGAAATGTCCTGAATGTGGGGAACCTGAATGTTATTCTACTTCTGAAAAATGTCCAATCTGTGGGAGTGAAACTGAATTAATTAGAAAAGTATCATTTGTTGATGCTCCAGGTCACGAAACTCTTATGGCAACTATGTTATCTGGTGCTGCAATTATGGATGGTGCAGTATTAGTTATTGCTGCAAATGAAACTTGTCCACAACCACAAACTAAAGAACATCTTATGGCACTAGATGTTATTGGTGTTAAGGATGTTATCGTAGTTCAAAATAAAATTGATATTGTTTCAAAAGAAAGAGCTATAGAAAGTTATAATGAAATAAAGGAATTTGTTAAAGGCACTTGTGCTGAAGATGCTTTAATAATACCAGTATCTGCTCAACAAGGAGCTAATGTAGATATCTTAATAGAAGCAATGCTTAAACAAATTCAACCTCCTGAAAGAAATGTAGATGACACTGCATTGATGCATGTTGCAAGATCATTTGATATTAACAAACCTGGTTCAGGGGCTAATAAAATCAAAGGTGGAGTTATTGGAGGTACTTTAATTCAAGGTACTTTTAAACTTGGCGATACCATTGAAATCAGACCTGGTCCAACTAATAAAGGTACTAGAATTACCTTAAAATCTGAAATCATTGGTCTTGAAGCAAATGGAGAGCAAGTTGAAGAAATAGGTCCTGGTGGTCTTGTAGGTATTGCAACTAAATTGGATCCATCATTAACTAAATCAGATTCATTGTCTGGAACTGTTGCTGGGGAAGAAGGTACCTTGCCAGATGTTTTGGATAGTTTTGCAATGGAAGCTAATTTACTTGACCGTGTTGTAGGTACTAAAGAAGAACGTGAAGTTGCTCCAATTAAAATTAAAGAACCTTTAATGATTAATTGTGGTACTACAACAACAATTGGTGTTGTTAGCTCAACTAAGAAAAATGATGTTGAAGTTAATCTTAAATTACCAGTTTGCGCAAGCCCGGGAGATAGAGTTGCTTTAAGTCGTAGAGTCGGTGCTCGTTGGAGATTAATCGGTTATGGTATTATTAAATAGAGGGAGATAATGGACTCTAAAGAAGTTGTAATTGATACCAATTTTTTTATGGTTCCTTTTC
>CAZOYH010000349.1:0-1161 GCA_964583995.1 uncultured Methanobrevibacter sp. | reverse complement strand
TTTAATAATCATCCATCATTTGGTTAAATTCATCAAAAATACTTCTTGTATCATTTGGACCTGGTCCTGCTTCAGGGTGGTACTGTATACAATGTAATGGTAATTCTTTGTGTGAAATTCCTTCAGGAGTTCCATCGTTTAAATTGATTTGGGTTAAAACTAAATCAGTTTCTTTTAAAGATTCCTTATCAATTGTGAATCCATGATTTTGTGATGTGATAAATACTTTTCCAGTTTTTAAATCTTTAACTGGTTGGTTTTCCCCTCTGTGTCCAAATTTCATTTTATATGACCTTGCTCCAAAGGATTTTGCAATTAATTGTTGACCCATACAAATACCAAAGATAGGTAATCTGTTTGATAGTTTTTTCATTGTTTCAATTGTCTCAGAAACTCTATCAGGGTTTCCCGGTCCAGATGTAATCATCAAACCACTTGGAGAGTAATCAAGAACAGTCTTATAATCAGTATCATAAGGGAATAAAATTACTCCAATATCCCTTTCTAAAAATGAGTTAATGATGTTCTTTTTGACACCACAGTCAATCAATGCTACTTTTTTATCTGCATCTTCATTGAATATTTTAATTTCCTTTGTTGATACTAATGGAACAACATCTTTATCTTCAATGCTTAGTTGTGAACGTGCCATTTCAATTAATTTATCGTCAGCAATATCTTCAGTTGTAATTGCTGCTTTAAGTGAACCCCTTTCACGGATTTTTAAAGTTAAATCACGAGTATCAATTCCACTAATTCCCGGAGTTTTAAATTCTCTTAAAAATTCATCTAAAGTCTTTTGAGGTCCCCAGTTAGATACTTCACGACAAACCTCACGACATACAAATCCTTCAACCTGAATCTTATCAGACTGATACCACTCTTCACTTACCCCATGATTTCCTTCTAAAGGATAAGTGGACATTAAAATTTCTCCTTTAAAAGACGGATCAGTTAAAGATTCAGTATAACCACCCATACCAGTAGAAAAAACAAGTTCTCCCAATTTGGTGGTTTCATAACCAAAAGCTTCTCCTTTTAAAACAGTACCATCTTCTAAAGCTAATTTAGCCATTTTCACCATTAAATCACCATTAATAAAATATAAAAATTTACTATCTATTATATTTATTACTTTATTATATTATTAAAGTTTGTTTT
>CAZOYH010000348.1:0-1165 GCA_964583995.1 uncultured Methanobrevibacter sp. | reverse complement strand
ATGCATTTCCTGGAGCAGATATTGGTGAAATAACTGAAAAAGCAGAAAAAATAGCGGATAATGTGGTAATTATCTAGCTATTTAAACAACTATTTTTAAAATCTTCATCAACAATTTCCAATAGTTTTTGAATTGAATCAGACATGTTTATTTCAGTTATATTGCATTTTGAGTAATGTTTTTGGGACACGTATTCTTGAGCAAATGATCTGCTCATGAACTCGATATCTTCAAAATTTAAGATAACTTCTGATTCTTCATTTATTCGTTTAAAAATCTTTTTTGCAGTAGGTCCCATACCTAATTTTTTATTATATTCTTTTTCAAGAAGTATTTCTAATTTAGTCATGTTTAACCTCTGTAATTCTGTTTATCTTTTCATGTTTTAAATAGTCATAGATGTTATCTACTTTTTTATTATTTATTCTGATGATTATAAAAGTTCCTTTAATTTTGTTTTTATTTAAATAAGTTTTTGCACCATTTTGATTAATTAAACAAATTCCATTTCCTGATGCGATTAACATTTCTCCTTCAAATCCAAGGGTTATTATTCTAGCACTTGAATTTAATCCTCTTCCATGGAGATTATATTTTTCTTTATCTGTTGTTTTACCATTAATTGCTCCGTATATTGACTCACAATCATTTTCAAAATTAATTGATGATTCTTTAAAACTTCCAGGGATTCCAATTCCATCATCCATGATACAAATATCCATTTTGTTATCAGTGTGAATAATAAATTGGATATATGCATTTTCAAACTTTGAATGTTTGTAAATATTAAGTAATATTTCATAAAGTAAAAAGTCTATACCTTGAATATCTCCATTTTCTGGTAGAATTTCATGTATTTCATCAGTAAATTCAGATAGATAATATTCAATTTTATCAGATACCTTTAAAAAATCATCAACTCTGTAAAATTTTAACTTTTTTATTTCAATTTTGCTATTTTCCGGAATTTCTATATTTTCTTTTAATTTACTAGTGTCTATCTTAAGGGATTGTAATAATGGAAGAAACATTAATACAATCCAGTTTGCATGTTCATTTTCTTTAATTCTATGAATGTTGTTTAATTCTGTTATACATTTCTTTAAATCGTTTTCCATATTCTCACCTAAATAAACATTTGCATGTAGATTACAATAGCTGGAAT
>CAZOYH010000347.1:0-1167 GCA_964583995.1 uncultured Methanobrevibacter sp. | reverse complement strand
AATAAACTTCAATAACATTTATCAACTTATCATATAAAAATGTTTTTTAAAATTAAAATCTATTTAAATTTTAAATATAATAAAAAACATAATTTTAACTAATATTTATCATTAAATATTCTTTTTAAAATTAACAAATTATGGTGAAAAAATGAAAGTACTTATTGCTGATGCAATTAATGAAAAGGGTATTGACAATTTAAAGGAAGTAGCTGATGTTGTTGTTGATACAGACATCACTCCTGAAGAATTAGCAAATACCATCCACGAATACAATGGAATTATTGTAAGAAGTCGAACTAAACTTACTGCAGACATTATTAAAAAAGCAGATAATTTACAGATTATCGCAAGAGCTGGTGTTGGAGTAGACAACATTGACCTTGATGCTGCAACTGAAAAAGGTATTATGGTTGTAAACTCACCAGAATCCACTTCCGTAACTGTTGCAGAACATACCATGGGATTAATCTTAAGCATGGCTCGTAAAATATCCCTTGCTGATAAATCTGTTAAAGAAGGCAAATGGGAAAAGAAAAAATTCATGGGTGTTGAACTTAGAAACAAAACCCTTGGTGTAATCGGAATGGGTAGAATCGGTTCACAAGTAGTCAACAGATGCAAAGCATTTGGAATGGATGCTATGGCATATGATCCATACTTACCAGAAGAAGTTGCAAAACAGATGGGCGTTGATTTGACTGATTTAGACACAGTTCTTAAAAACTCAGACTTCATTACAATCCACGTGCCTTTAACTCCTGAAACCAAACATTCAATTTCTGCTGAACAATTTGAAATAATGAAAGACACTGCATATATTGTAAACTGCGCTCGTGGTGGAATCATTGATGAAGAAGCTTTATACGATGCATTAGCTAATAATAAAATTGGTGGTGCTGCATTAGACGTATATGAAAACGAACCACCAGCAGAAGATTCAAAATTATTCGAACTTGACAACATTGTATTAACTCCGCATATTGCAGCTTCTACCAAAGAAGCTCAAAGGGATGCAGCTATCATAGTGGCTGATGAGATTATCGAGTTAATTAAAGGAAACAATCCTAAAAACGTTTTAAACATGCCACGTATTGACAATAACACTTACCAAGAGTTATCCCCATACATGGAATTATGTGAAAAATTAGGAAGTTTCATCTCACA
>CAZOYH010000346.1:0-1175 GCA_964583995.1 uncultured Methanobrevibacter sp. | reverse complement strand
CTGTTAGGTGTTTGAAGTAACATTGAAGAACGTCCTACTTCTTTAAATCCACCCATTGAAGTTACTCTGGCCCAGTCATTAGGGTATTTGCTTCCTTGGTGAATTTGACGTCCAAGACGTTGTAACATCTTTTTTCTGTCTTTACTACTATTTTTTTGTATAGTTCTGATTTTACCGATAATGTCAGAACTGATTGGTGGGGTTCTCAATATTTTAGGAGCCCATCCAGTATTTTTAACAATATTTCTTGATGTTACACCGTATTTTCCAATAACAAGTCCTGGTTTTTTAGCAGTAATAACTACTTCTCCAGTAACAGTATCAAAGTAAATGTCAGTAATTTCAGCTCCGTCTGGAACTATTTCATGAATTTTGTTTATTGTTGGTTCAGGTTCAAGCAATGCGCTTTTATCTGACCTGATAATAATTCTTTTTCTTAGTTCTTTTGCAAGTGATCTTATTAAATCACCGTTTTCTGTAATAATCTCTGGATTTTTGGTATAAACTACCACTTCAGGTCCTTCAAATTCTACTTTTGAAACCTGAATTTCATTAGGTAGCTTTTGCAAAATCTCTTTTTTAATATCTTCTAAAATATCTGAAGTCATATAATCCCTTCAAAAAAAGTTAGTGTATTATAATAGTTTATGAAAGCATCATGCTATAATTAGTTAAATTTTCATAAACCACATACACTTTTTTATATAAAAAAATAGTTAGTTATGAAAAATTAGTTTTGCTTATAAATTATCCAAAATCTCATTAATTTTTTCATTATCTAACATTTCAAAGCCGTCTTTGTCTACTTTAGCAACTAAATATCCGTTTCCAGAATATGTGTCACGTTCAGCAGCAGCTCTGATAGCTCTTATGGCTATTTCGATTCCTTCATCAGTTGTTAAATCATCTCTAAATCTGTCTTCAAGAACACCGTATGCTACGATGGAACCTGATCCAGTTGAGATATAAGTGTCTTCAATCATACCACCAGCAGGATCTAGTGAGTAGAGAGATGGTTTGTCTCCGTCCATTCCTCCAAGTAATGTTTGAACATACATTGGTCCGGAACGTAAGATGTTTGCGGTTAATGATGCAGCTGCCTTAACGCTGATTGCGTCATTGTTTCTCATTTGATATAGAGAAACTTCAGCTTCAATGACTTTCATTAAACTTTG
>CAZOYH010000345.1:0-1192 GCA_964583995.1 uncultured Methanobrevibacter sp. | reverse complement strand
TTGTTTTTTGATGCGAATCTTTTAAGCTTATCAAAATCATTGGAGTAACTGGTTGCATGATTGATGACAACTTTAAAGTTTAAAGCATCAATGATTTCCGTTTTGTTTAGCTTGAGCTTGTCGTTGTTACCTAAAACTGCAATTGTTGGAGCTATTTTTTGAAGCTCATCAAGGACTTTTTGCTGTGTGATATCACCTGCATGGATAATCAAGTCAACATTTTTGAATGCTTTTAAAACATTTTGTGAGAGTTTTCCTCTCTTTTCGCTGATATGAGTATCTGAAATTAAACCTATTTGCATAGATTCACCTAAGTTAAATATTCTATTTGTTTATAGATAACTGAATTTATAAACACTATCCAGTCTGATAACGTCACTTTCAAAAATCATCCAGCCATCATCAGTTATGAGAAAATCATCATCATTTTTAATAATGATGCTTTCACCATTGCCAAAAAATAATTCCAAAGTCTTTTTATCGCTTGCAGTGAATTTTAATGTTTCAATTAAAGTATCTGTCATTTTATCACCCATTAATTATTTATTTTAAATATTTCTAAAAAGATTAATATTATAATTTGAAGTTTTCATGAATTACTTCAATTTCAATTTTTCAATATTCATTTTCTTATTTTCCAAATACATCTGATTTATTTTGTCTGAAGGAAGCATGATGACCTGTAAGTTTTCCAAACCTAAATCATGCAATATTTCAAGCTCCACATAACCTCTATTTTCAATTTCCCCACCATATTTTGGAAATAGGAATGCATTTTTTACAGCCTTAAATTGATGCTTTTCAATGAATTCCCTAAAAGCAAGTTCATAGAGATACTGTTTTGTTATACTTTCAAGACCCGGTTGGCCTGAAAGTTCACCCTCGCCAAAGCTTAGATTGTAGTATTTTGCATCCAAAATGATAAATTCATCCCTAAAAAAGGTTACTGTATCAGGTCTGAACGTTCCATTCGCCTTTATTGGAGTAACACATTTATAATACCATTTCGGTTTTTTGATTATCTCTATCAGTTTCCTGTTTGGTGAGAATTTCGAATCCACGGGTGCTGGAAGATTTATATCCCCAAGTTTTTTATGCAGTTTATCACCAAAGACTTTAGCACACATTTCCTCCCATATTGAAAGTGTCATCTATTTCGGAGGTAGGGAAGGTTACGAGAGCTAAAAAGTCT
>CAZOYH010000344.1:0-1201 GCA_964583995.1 uncultured Methanobrevibacter sp. | reverse complement strand
AGATTCAATATCTATCCCATATTCATCTGTTTTCAAATCATCATGAATTCCATATAATATTTTATTGTAATGTTTATTAACTATCTTTTTTAGTTTCTGTAACATTATGTTATTCTTGATTTTTTGAATATTTAAATATTTTATAGTTTAAGTTTAGTAGATGTAATGAATATTTATTTAATAATTGAGATTCTTTCAGTTTTTATAGAAAAAATAGTCACTATTGAGGTTAATAATATATCTAAAATTTAGGATTAAAATATTCCAGGAAGTTCATTGGGTTGCATTCGTTTTCAAGCCCATTGTATCCATAAAATTATCACCAATGATTGGTTATTGAAATTTATTTTTATATATTCCTATTAGAAATCAATTCTTGATGGATAAGTACTATTCGACATAAAAGTTACATTTATACATCACAGATGTTATTGACCTTCCAGTAATCGTTTTCTACCTTGCCATATTAACTAACGCTGTCTTTTTCTCAATTCTTTATATTTCCAGTACATCTGTGATGTCACATGTCCATGCAGTCTTCGATACTCATCAATCATTACAATCTCAGCCTGCACAATAGCTGCTTGGCCTTCATGCCAGCAGTACCACGGATGATGACAGGCCACATCATTTTTAAAAGCCGATCCGGTTTTACAATTATTGCAGTAATCCACAAACCACAACTCATCTTCCTTTTCCTGCTTTTCCCTTTCGGCTTCTTCTAACAGCTGGTAGAATGGTTTTTTATGGTATCTTGAATACAAACCAATGGCGGTGGCGTAGCTTTCATATGTTACATCTTTAAGACATCTCTCATCACAAAAGCTTCTTAATAGTTGCTCATCTTTTTCGTGCATAATCATATTTATTACTCCTATATCACATTTCTTTTTGCCAAGAGCAAATGATAAGTAATAAATATTTTGTAATGTGTTGCCCGTATACTAACTCTCTTGAATCATCGCTAGAATACCCTTCGCTCCTCGAGTAACCCTCGAAACGGGCAGCCTATCCAATGCTGGGTTTCTCCTAATCATCAACAGCTTCAACTTCCCTCATAGAAGGACCGTAGGCATTGGTCAAATAAATTGATATGACAATAATAGTTTATAAAAAATGATATTTAATAATTTTTAAAATAAGTTAATTATAATATAATGAGCTTGCAGCGAAATGAAATTCCCATAGAAAACCATAGTAC
>CAZOYH010000343.1:0-1202 GCA_964583995.1 uncultured Methanobrevibacter sp. | reverse complement strand
AAGTAAGCTGTCTTTTCTATATGTAATGGATATTGTGTTTTTTCATGGAATTGTAGTTGGCAAATATTTATTATTAATGAATTGGATATTATTTATTATAAAAACAGATAATCAATAAACGGTGATTAGGTATGAATGACAGGTATGAAATTGCTCGTGAGTTTGCTGATGCTATACGATCATAGGATATTGTCAAAATCATATTATTTGGTTCTGTAGCTCGTGGCGATGACACAGAAGAATCTGATATTGATATTTTAATTATCACAACTAATTCTGATGAGTTATCTGATGAGATTAATAGTGCTACAGTTGATATTATTCTTGAAAAGGATGAATTCATATCTCCTCATGTCATGAGTGAAGAGCATTTCAACAAAACTATTGATTATCCCTTTTTAACCAATGTGCTTAAAGAAGGTGTTGTAATTGAATAAGGAAATGGATGCTTTTAATGTAGGTAAAAGTAATTTAATATCTGCTAAAGCACTATTTGAAATTGGCCAATACAGAGATTCAGTTACAATGTCTTATTATGCAATGTATTCAGCAGGATTGGCATTGCTCCTTAAAAAAGACATTTCTCCAAGAACACATGGTGGAACTATGAGGCAACTGGCAAAAGAATATGTTAAACCAGGATTATTGTCTAGAAACTTATGAGTTTCTCAATGGGGGAATGGCTGACAGTAATAAATCCAGCTATGATTATTCTGTAGTTTTCAGTGAAGAAACTGCTGAAAAATACATTTGTAAAGCAGAAAGATTTATTGATGAAGCTGAAGCATTATTATAATATTTGTACTATTTTTTTCCTCTTCAAGCTACTTTGGAGATTCATACCCTAAAATTCACAATACTTCTTTATTAATAAATTATATACACTTTAATCACATATTTATATACTCTAACCTACAATATAATCTTACCAAAAACTGATTTTGCACTAAGCTGTTGAAATCATTACCATATGAGGTGAAAAATTTGAGAATCGGAGATTACATCATTAAAACAGAAAACAGCGAAGAAAAACGTAGGCTTGAAGGTGTTTTGAAGTGGCATAATTTCAGATACGACGAGAAATTCGAAAACAAAAAGGAAGGCTTTGACGTGTTTGTAGTAAACATAATCCATAAAAGCTATTTTGAAATTGCCTGCTTTAATGTTGGAACTGATCGTATATCTCTGGATGAATTCTTTAA
>CAZOYH010000342.1:0-1224 GCA_964583995.1 uncultured Methanobrevibacter sp. | reverse complement strand
TAAGACCTTGTTCGGATAAGGTATTTTGAGCTTCGTTAATAATAGATTGACGAGCAGCCTCAATACCTAAAACTTCTCCAATTTCATGAATGTTGTTAGTGGTAGTTCTTACATGGTCAATACCGTCCATGTCAAGGATTTCTTTAAGGTTTGATCCTTCAGTGTGGATAATCCATTCATCATCACGACGGATAATAACTTTACCTATACCTTTTATACCACTGATTTGTAAATCACGTACTTTATCAGCTAAAAGACGAAGTTCACGAATTACAAATTTGGAATCAGATTTGGAGTCTTTTGAAGATGAGATAATGATTTCATCACCATTAATAACAGCTTTTTTGAATGCTTTTTCAATTGCTGCATTAATTTTTTCACGGTCTAATCTTTTTTCTTCAATTTTCTTATTATCCAAAACTGCTTCAACTTCCATAGTACCATAATTTAAATTGAAATCAGAAAGAATATCATTGATAGTACTTTTACCAATCTGGTTAGCTAAAGTTCTAACAAATTCTTCATCATTACGCCTTTCTTCATCAAAGTAAATATCCATAGTTGGAGTAGCAATCTCTTTTCTTGCATCAACAATCTCAATAAGTCTTGGAAGACCCAATGTTACGTTTAACTCAGTTACCCCTGCATAGTGAAAAGTACGCATGGTCATCTGAGTACCAGGTTCCCCAACAGATTGTGCAGCTACTGTTCCAACAGCCTCGCCAGCTTCAACGTGAGCTCGGTCATAGGCCTGTTTAAGCTTTCTGATTAATTCAGATAATTCATCATCAGTTAAATCATTACTAATATAAGCTTTTGCTAAATCATCGATATAACTATCTGGAAAATCTATATCAAGCTTTTCTTCATCATTAAGTTGTGCAATTGTGTCTTTTACTTTAATTATAATATCTTCCATAGTTACACCTACTTACCTTCCATTCCACTTTCCATTCTTATTTCACTAATAAGTTTGTCCAAGTTTGCTGCTTTACCGAAGTCAGATTTAGCTGGATCTACTCCATCTTCACCAAACATAGTTTGAATAACATTACCTTGGTTATCTGTAACAAGTCCTGAAGATTTAACTTGCAAGTCTTGAAGCGCATTTACAAGTCTTCTTTGCATGTAACCAGACTGTGCTGTACGAATCGCTGTATCTACAAGACCTTCTCTTCCACCCATTGCGTGGAAGAAGAACTCAATTGGGTCAAGACCTGATTT
>CAZOYH010000341.1:0-1233 GCA_964583995.1 uncultured Methanobrevibacter sp. | reverse complement strand
ACTATCGTATAGCAAAATCATTAGGTTATGATGTGCAGTTTGTCCATGTTAAATGTCGTGTTAGTGGAACTGGCCACATCAGGTTAAGGTTAAGACGTAAAAAACATACTGGAGGAAACTGGATTAACCGTGATCCTGCTGCAGTGGCTGATCCTCCTTCAGGTACTGTCCGGTCAATCTGGTGTGAAGACGGAAATGTCATAGCTATTGATCCATCCTGGATTTTCACAGATTTATATTCAAGTTAACAGTTAATGTTAACTCATTTTTATTTTTTTACATAATAAATCACTCTTATTATTCAAAATTGACTTTTTAAAAACTTTTTAATAGGATATAAAGAATTTTAACTAATTTTTCATATGAATTTTTTCATGAAACCATTACTTGTCAAATGCTCTCTCGCTTTCTTTAAATATATCTCCTAAAAGACATATTACTTACCAACACATAAAAAGGTGCATATAAAAATGATAAGTAAAACCGATACCAGTCTATTAAATTGGATTTATAAACATGTAATTGACTTCACTGATGAAAACGACAACTCAGGTTTGACCTGGGAAAGTACAAACAAAGAAGCATTAAGTTTCATGAACGGCATTCCCAAAAAAGAAAAAGTTCAAAAATACGGTGTATATTCAGCTAAAAGCTATTTGTTTGTTGTGGATGAATTCGATGATATTAAGGAGGGTTTACAAAAAGGAGTGCTCTCTGAAAAGACCTGCAAGATGATTTACACTTGGAACAGTGAGATCGGACGTGAAAACTGGGATATGGATGATGTCATGTACGCATTGTATCCTGCACTGGGAAGACACATAAGCAGGAATTTCTTCTATGCCACTATAAAAAATCTTGTGGATCTTGGAGTAATGGAATGTGTAAATCCTGAGACAGAACATGGCAGAATGTATATAATAACCGAAAAAGGCGAAAGAGTACTTGGACTATTGTAACTTAGGATTAGAATTGAAATAACATTAACGCTCACCATCAACTAGTAAAAAATCACATTTGAAAACCATTGCATATATACTCCAGTTCAAAAATAAAATCCAAAACCGAAAACGTCATCGTTAATGTAAAAGCCATTCCATTAAATTAAAAGAAAAAAGTAGCTATTAATTTATATCTTGCGTACTTTTGATTATTCAATAGTCAACACATGTACGAAAAACCATATGCGTTGAACCTGGGTAATGATAATTTTATATAATTGAAATAATAAAA
>CAZOYH010000340.1:0-1240 GCA_964583995.1 uncultured Methanobrevibacter sp. | reverse complement strand
ATAAATCTCACTGAATTAATGACAGAGAAAAGAGAACCATCTTGTCGCACCCCACGCAGGTTCTAAAGCCATGCGAATAATTTCTTGATAAATACGGTCTTTAATAGTAGGAATACCTAAAGACCTTGATTTCCCGTTTTTCTTCGGAATATATTTACGGAGAGCAGGTTTAGGTCTATGAAGTTTCATCTTCATACATTTAAGTATATCGTATAGTTCTTCTCTGGCTTTATCACTTGTAGCTTTAAAGCCATCAATGCCAGGAGTATATTTTCCTTTATTAACTTGAGTAACTCTTTTAATTGCGGTTAACAATGCAGAGTCACTTCTCATTAATTGTCTTTGTAAATCTCTAACTTTCTTTCTGTCATTATTTCTACTAGCACGGTATATGCGCCTTTGTAAACTAGTTACATACCGATAGACCTTGTTCCATTTAATGGACTTCCAATCGGTAGTGATTGGTTTCGCGGGCTCACAAATATTACTATTTGGAGTAAAACTCATTATCTGTCACCAATTCCTTACAATTTTAATTTTTTTTTTTTTACAATTGCGTTTTATACACATGTTGTTCACCATTCGAAAGTGGGCACAGGTTTCCCTGCCAAAACACATAATTGGTTTTGGTATCTGTCCACAGTTATAAAAATTTCTCCATACTGTTTTCCTGTGGGTCTTTCGACCATTAGACAGCTTTTGCTTTTCTTCGAAATCCTCTATCCTCTAAAGAATTAGGCATCACTCACGATCAGCTTACCAATATTACAAATATTATGCAATATGGACTTTAGAGGACTTACCAAGTTCATCTCTTGTCAGATACGAGCAAAGGACGATTCAGCCTTTACACCGGCAGACATATGGGTTGTGAAATATAAATATGGATATAACTATTTATTTCCTATCTGCAATCCAATAGTAGCTTTCAGTAGCAAGTGTGTTCCACCTATTGGTCGACATCACGATGCTTACAGCCATTCACCCGAAGGTTAATCATTTTTTGCTCTTCCCCTAGCCCGCAAATATTTGAACACTAAATATTCACTTAGACATAATATCATGCAACCTCCTAATCCATTACTGGATTAGCAGTTTCAATGGGAGAAATCCCACACAACAGGGATTGAAAATATCTTTATTTTCACTGAACTAGATGGAGAAAAGAGATGCTTCTTGTCGCACATAGTCTTTTACTTAATGTTTGTATCATTTTGTAAAATTATTCTTGGGCTGTTAT
>CAZOYH010000339.1:0-1241 GCA_964583995.1 uncultured Methanobrevibacter sp. | reverse complement strand
TAAATTAATAGTATTTCACTGATTTAAATGAGCAACAGACCCATCATGTCGCACTGCTTCCTCTAGCCCCTAAATTTCAGAGTACTTGAAATTTATTTAGGACATTCTATCATGCAACCTCATAGTCAATCACTTGACTAAGAGTTTCAAGGGAGGAAATCCCACACAACTAGGATTGAAAACCAATTTCATTGATTTACACTGACTTAAATGAACTACAGACCCATCATGTCGCACAAGATTGGCTATCACTTGTTTATTTGAAAGAACCGCTAATTTGCTACATCCGATGTCAATTCCCACCTGTTGTTTTGGTCCAATTATGTTTTCTGGAATTTTTATGTATTCTATATTGAAAACTGCATAATATTTGTCATAGACTTTTTTAATGGTTACATGTTTTATTTTTACAGATTGGTCATTTGGGTCTGTTCCTTTTTGTAGTAAGGTTCTGTATTTTTTGCTGGTTTTGAATTTGATTATTCCTAGTTTGGCTAATCGTATTTTATCATAACCATTTTTGTCTTTTTGTATTCTGACATTGTTATTGTTGTTTATTATGCGAAATGAGTTTTTAGGATTTTTCAGTGTCTTGAATCTCGGATACTGTGATAGTAAATCATTGTTTTCATATCTTTTAAAAGCAGTGATGAGATCTATTTGCACCTGCTGTCTACTACTTGATTCAGATTCCATTAGAAACGGATTATCACTTTTTAACATGTTTAAAAGGACATTACATGATTTTTTGTTAATTATTACATAGTCATCATATCCATGAGCAAGCAATAGTTTTTTGAAATTGTTAATGAATTCGAGTTCCTTGTTCCATATAAAACGCATATGACCCATATTGGAATCTATCTTAGCGAAATTTACAATTTTTTCACCAAAATCATTCTTATCCCTTTTACTTGGATAAATCCTAACCTCAAGATTCATATTAACCAATTTCATAAGTAAATAACAACCCCATCAAACCTGTTACAACAATAAAACTGAAAAAATATTTTTTTTTACAAATTTTACAGTTGATATAGTATAATATCATATGTAATAATATATAAAACACCCACCAAGAGCATTTGTGAAGTAAACCGACAAAAAGTACACCCAACTAAAAATCAACACAAAAAATAGAGGAAAAATCAGTTAAATTTAAAAAATAAAAACCTAAAAATAACTATTTACAAAAGTACACCCAAACCTGTAATTCATCAACGACTTAAAATAAGTCATGA
>CAZOYH010000338.1:0-1248 GCA_964583995.1 uncultured Methanobrevibacter sp. | reverse complement strand
TACCTCTCTTGCATATGCAATTATACTCTTGTATATGCAAGTGTTAGTATTTAAAGCTATTGGTATCATTTTGAAAAATTGTTATATGACTTTATTATTGCTTTAACCTTGTTAAATTGCTTTAATTTATAACTTAACGATTTATATACTTTTAAATTTAATATTAATCTAGCGCATACCGGTATGCCATATTTTAAAAATTGAATATGGTGTAGAATATGAGAGTACACAACAGGTACGACAAGTTACAGAAAATGGCTTTGATTCTCTTTGCCCAGGCAATGCTTCTAGCAATGGGAGATACAAGAAAAGTAGTAAGATTCTATCCCACAGAACTTATAATTCCAACATTCACTCAAAAACTGATGGATGGAGTTTTAGAACTTGAAGATGGAACACTGCTAAATATAGAGTTCATAACT
Source organism: uncultured Methanobrevibacter sp. (assembly GCA_964583995.1). Classification (GTDB taxonomy): domain Archaea; phylum Methanobacteriota; class Methanobacteria; order Methanobacteriales; family Methanobacteriaceae; genus Methanocatella. The sequence continues at coordinate 826 of CAZOYH010000338.1, read as the reverse complement.
GGCGATATTGATGAGGATTTTCTTTTAAGATGCGCTCAGTACGCAATCAATCTAAGGATAATCAGCGGTAGGCATGTTGAAACTAAAATCATTTCTACGGGGTTAAGAATTAAATCAGAGAAAATAGCATTAATTTCTAAAACATTCCAATTCGAACCGGAAATATTCTTCTATTCAGAACTTGACGGTTTGGAAAGATTAATTAATATCGAAAACAAAATTAAAAACAATGAAAAGCTAACAGACATTGACCAGTATAATTTGATATTCATTCCATTCATGGGAAATGTTGACAGGGTTAATGCAGCTTTTGAAGTTATTGATATAGTCAATAATGGGGATTTATTTTATGAACACGAACAGGAACAATTAAAAGAATGTCAGTACATTATGGCTGATATTGTTGCAGGTAGGGATGATGAGCTATTTGATAAATTCATGGAGAGGATTAATATGTTAACAATGTTTGCAGGTTATGTGGAAAAACACAAAGATGAGCTTGATGAGATAGTTTTTGAAGCATATAAAGAAAAAAATGGTAAAGACTTTGAAGAGATGATTGTTGAAAAACACAGAAACGAAATTAAAGATGAAACTTCAATAGAAATTGCTAGAAATCTTAAGGATATATGTTCTGATGAAGATATATCCAAGTGTACTGGCCTACCTATTGAAAAAGTTAGAGAACTCTAACACTTTAATTATAAATATTTTTAAAAATATAGTGTATATTAAGGAGAATTTAATATGAAAGTTTTAGTTGTTGGAACTGGTGCTCGTGAACATGCTATTGCTGATGCCCTAAAAGATGATGTTGAATTATATT
>CAZOYH010000337.1:0-1253 GCA_964583995.1 uncultured Methanobrevibacter sp. | reverse complement strand
AAAAACACTATCAAACTGAAGGTTGTTTAAAACTCAAAAATCTAGCACCCTATATATTATATAGTAAGATGAAATCCCAAAAACTAATCATGACACATAGAAGGCAAAATAAACTTATGAAACTGTTCACTCATAGATAAGTTAATAAAACCCACATTATAATATATTATATCATGAGAATAATTCTTGCCGGAACCGGCAGTGCAGTTGGAAAGACAACCATATCTACCGGAATCATGGAGGCCTTAAGCGAAAAGTTCAATGTTCAGCCCTTCAAGGTCGGACCGGATTATATTGACCCTTCCTACCATACACTGGCCACCGGAAACACTTCAAGAAACCTTGATTCCTTTTTCATGACCTCGGGTCAGGTAAGGGATTCATACCTTAAGGGAATGAATAGTAAAGACATTGCAGTCATTGAGGGTGTAAGAGGATTGTATGAAGGTATTGACTCCATAAATGATATTGGAAGCACAGCTTCAATTGCAAAATCCCTAAAAGCCCCTGTCATTTTAATTGTAAACTCAAGAAGTCTTGTAAAAAGTGCCGCCGCTTTGGTTTTGGGTTTTAAGGCATTAGACCCTGAAATAAATATCGCCGGTGTAATCCTAAACAAAGTTAAAAACAAGGCACACTATCAAAAAACCAAAAGGTCGATTGAGGAGATTACAAAAACCGAAGTAATAGGCGGAATAATAAGGGATGATAGCATATCAATTGAACAGAGACACTTAGGTCTTGTTCCGGCTCGTGAAAGAGAAAACTCACTTAAATTCATTGACCTGTGGAGTGAAGTAATTAAAAACTCAATCGATTTGGATCGTCTTGTTGAAATTGCAAAGACCGCACCTAAAATAACATCCGAAATCATTCCAATCTGGAACAAAGGAAATAAACAGCCAGTCAAGATTGCAGTTGCCTATGATGAGGTTTTCAATTTCTACTATAAGGAAAACATCGAATCACTTGAGGCAAACAATGCAAAAATCCAGTACTTCTCCCCATTAAATGATGAGGATTTACCTGATGCAGACGGGCTTTACATCGGAGGAGGATATCCTGAACTCTTTTCACGAGAATTATCCAAAAATAAAGGAATGTTAAAACAAATCAAAGATTTCCATTTAGAAAACAGACCCATATTTGCCGAATGCGGTGGTCTGATGTATCTTATGAATTCCATACATGATGACGGGCAAGTCGGAATTTATCCATACAAATCCATCCTGACAGATAGGGTTCAGGCACTA
>CAZOYH010000336.1:0-1254 GCA_964583995.1 uncultured Methanobrevibacter sp. | reverse complement strand
TGGTTGGGGTATTAGTGTTAACGGAGGTAACGGTGGTTTAGTACAAAACTGTAATTTCACCGATTTCAATGCTGCTGTTGTAATTATGGGAACTACTGGATATACTGTAGACAGCAACAACTTCAATGGTGGATACACAACTAAATTGTTAAATGATCCTACCGTTAACAAAGAAACCGGTTCCAAATCATTAAACATTTACAGACAATCCTCCAAAGTAGTTGTTACAAACAATGTATTCGACGGTCCTATTCTTGACGGTGTATCAATTGCACAAGGTAGTGGATCCAACCAAGTTATTGGAAACACTTTCATCGGTAACTGTTACTCCATCTACTTCGGCGGAGCATCTACCGTAGGTTCATTACTTGCAAATAACACTTTCATTAACTGTGGTTTCTTCAAAGAAGGAAACATTTCCTGGACAGGCCTACCAGTTATCAGTATGCAAAAAGCATCTGACGGTGTAAGTGTTGAAAACAACACATTCTACGCTATCGCAGACAATGTTTTAATTGCTGCTGAAAAAGGTAACGAAGCACACGGATACCCAAGTGAAATCGGAGACATTAACATCACCGACAACACTGTTGTCCCATATGATAGTAATGACATTTCTGGTGTTACTTTATTCCACATTTTAGTAAGAGACAACAATGCTTTAGATGTTACCAGCCCTATTGTTATATCAGGTAACGCTCTTAACGGTGCAAAAGGTGTATCAATCTGGTTTGATGGTGTTGAAATCTTAACTACAAATAACGACATCACATTAAACTCAGTATTATACTCTGATTCCTTATTTGGAACCACTTTAACTGTTGATGATTTAACTGTTTTAGCTGGAAAAGCTGGTGTTTTAACAGCTACCTTAAAAGATTCCAATGGTGCTGCATTAGCAAACAGAGCTGTTTCCATTATTATTGATGGAGTTACTAAAACCGCAACCACCAATGACGAAGGTATTGCAACTTTAGACGTTAACTACGCAAGTGCAACCACCAAATACGTCACTGCTGTATATGCTGGTGAAAGTAACGTATACAAATCATCTATTGGAACTGCTAAGATTACTGTTAACAAAAACCCAACTACTTTAACTGCTGCTAAAGCTACATTAAAAGTAAATAAAGCTAAAAAAGTATCTGTAACTTTAAAATCCAGTGGAAAAGCTGTAGCAAACAAAAAAGTAACCATTAAAGTTAACGGTAAAACCTTCTCAGGTAAAACCAACGCTAAAGGTATTGCTACCAT
>CAZOYH010000335.1:0-1255 GCA_964583995.1 uncultured Methanobrevibacter sp. | reverse complement strand
ATTTCATCAAAAATAGGAGAAAAAATCATGAAAAAATCTTAACCTGACGGCATTGCGATTAAATCAGATTAAAAAACAATATACCTTAATTTGTCCAAAAGATGTGGAAAACTTTCTTGATGAAAATAATATGGGCATCGAAATACTTAATGCAATAACTCCTCATGTAAAGAAACTGTTTCCAGAATCCAATTATAGTCTTGAAGTATGTAATAATTTAAGCTGGACAACAGAAACAAAACTACTCTTAAACATCCCAGTAGATGAGAGCATGTTTTTCAATGGAATGTTAGATAATTTTAATGACATCTACAGCAACATCGAACCGTTAATTGAAAACATAATCTGTCCAATAGTCCTATTTCCAGAAATCAAAAATTACAATGAATACAAAACCAAAGAAAATAGTGCCATAAATCTAATTGCAAGAATGGCCTACTTCAATAATGATTTTGAACAAAATGAACTTAGAGAAGTTACATTAAGAGAAATCCCAAAGTCACAACAAGAGGATGAAATAATTGAATACTGTAAAATCCATGAAAACCCCGACATTTCAGATATTGTCTATGATTTGAGATTAGACCTGTTTGATGTTGATGATATCATCGATGAACTTGAAGAAAAAGGTATTCAGTTAAATGTTAGATATTAGGAAGTGTTAATATGACAACTTATCTTGAAAAAGGAGACAAACTAAAAGGTGAAAAAATAAGATGTGAAGCTAGAAAGATTAAAAAGATTAAACCTTCACCAAAAACAGGAAGGCACAAAATTCAAAGAGCAATATTAAAAAATAATGCTGAATGTGAAATAGAAATAGAAACAAAACAAAAAAAGAAGAATAAAAGAAAGTTAAGCTTTATCTTCTCTTTCTTCTTCAATAGCGTCAGTAACGCTGTTTAATATCTGAAGTGATTTGGAAAATGCAGGCATGCCTGAAGTCAACAATACAACTCTTAAAACGTCCACAATTTCTTCTTTGGTAATGCCCAATACTTCAATTGCACTTCTGATTTGTTTTTTGGTAGCTCTTGGATCTGCACGGGATGCAGTAATACCGATAGCAATTAATTTTTGAGTTTTATAATCCAGGACTTTACCGTCCCATACTGTATCGTTAATGCTAGACACTAACTCGTATAAATCAGGATATTCATCTTTAAGCTCTCTTATACCTTTACCGTAATATACATCTCCTTTCATATAATACCTCAATTATGTTAATTAATAATATTTTACTTTTTTAAATTAT
>CAZOYH010000334.1:0-1265 GCA_964583995.1 uncultured Methanobrevibacter sp. | reverse complement strand
ATAAAGGTTTGCTTGAGCCGTATGTATGGTAACATACACGTACGGTTCTGAGGAGAGGGAAAGAAGGTAACTTCTTTCTCCTTATCCGACAAGCAAAGTTTGAACCTACAAGTAATGGATTTCGTCCAGGTAGGCGACAACATGATTCTGTAAGGAGAAATTATTATAATATACAAAGCGGACAATGGTGTTGGATATTCGAAGGAGATTTTCAATCTTGCTTTGATACTTTATCTCACGAGTTTATTTTAAATCAAATTCGAGATTTTCCGCACTATACTCTTGTTAAAAGATTCCTTGAAGCAGGATATGTGGATAATGGTGTTTTTCATGAAACATCACAAGGTACGCCACAGGGTGGTTTACTCTCGCCATTACTAGCAAATATTGCTTTACACGGTATGGAAAAAACACTAGGAATATCCTACAAAGAATCTCCTAGTCGATTTATCCCTAAAGGTAAATATCGTGTGTCTAGATTTGCAGATGACTTTTTAATCTTTGCTAAGACAAAAGAAGATATTGAAGTGGTTCCTAAACTCTTAGAAACCTATTTGAAGGAAAGGGGTTTAATATTGTCTGAAGAGAAAACAAAAATCACTCATCTATCAGAGGGTTTCAATTTTCTTGGATTTAATTTTAAACGATATAAAGATGGTATTTCTCGTATAAGACCATCTAAAGATAGTTTGAAGAAATTTAAAGAAGAAGTAGATTATATTTTTAAATCTTCGTATGGTCACAATGTTGGTGTCTTAATTCATAGATTAAATCCTCTTATTCGAGGAACAGCTAATTATTGGAGATATGCTATATATGGAATAAAAGATTTATCCAAAATGGATAATTACATTTGGAACAAGACATTTAATTTTCTAAATAGATTGCATTCCAATAAAAGCTGGAAATGGATTAAAAATAAGTATTTTACTTCAAAAAACGATGGAATACATCATAGTAATTGGATTTTGACTGACCCTTTAACTGGGGATACTTTAGATAAAATGTCTTGGTATACTCCTCGAAAATATATCATGATTAAACATGATTACAGTCCCTATGATGGAGATAAGAAGGAATATTTTGAATCTCGAAAGCATAAATTCTATATTTCTACTAGATGAAAGTTTGCTTGAGCCCATTGTCTCGAAAGGGACACGATGTGGTTCTTAGGAGAGAAAGGAGGAGCAATCCTCCTGACTTATCCGACATTAACACTTTGGCTAAAATTGAAAATAAAAGGGTGTTATCTCACACCTTAAAAA
>CAZOYH010000333.1:0-1272 GCA_964583995.1 uncultured Methanobrevibacter sp. | reverse complement strand
TCTAAAAGAACTATTGTATAAAAAGGAGTGTGAACTTGCAAGGATTAAAAATGAGCAATAACATTTAATTATTTTTCATAATGTAGAAATATTGTTTTTACTGTGTAAAGTTGTTTTTATTGGTAAAAAATATTATGGATACATTGGTATCGTTAAAAGCTTTCATAGACAATCACCTTGCCAATAAACTAACCATATCCTCAAAAAACTCTTTATCATGGCTTCCGGATGATTCATAGATTTTGGTGTAGAAAAATTTCTCAATTTTAAGAAATTCTCTTGTAAGTTTCTTATATTCTTTTTTACAAGAACTAGAATCCATTTTGGATAAATTATTAAGTTTAAACTCAATAATTGCAATGAATTGATTAACAGATGTTAATAAAAAGTCAAAATAATCAGGTGTGAAATTATCATCAGTTAAAATGAACTCAGACATTCTTCTAACAGACATTGCACAATGAAATTCATGATTAAATATACTAATATTATTTAATATCATTGCCAAATTATCTAAAGATTTATTAAAGTCTATAACACTTTTTAGATTAGAAATAACATCATATTCTTCAAATATATCCTTTTTAACTAAAATAGCATTATTTTGAACCTTTTGAGAAGATTTATCAACTATCATTAATGTTTTTGAATAATCATTTTCTTGTTGTGCTAATAATGTATCAACAGTCATAGAAATATCAATCCTCCATTTTCTCAATTGAAGATTTAATCTTGTTTAAATTTTCATATATAAAACTTACATTTAACTAATTAAATATATTATAGTTCTTAATTTAAATAGTTTTCGATGTATTAACTCTCAATTTTGCAATAAGCAAACTAAAATCAATTTTTATCAATGAAAAGAAGTTTACAAAGTGAAATGAGTAAATTCTATTTTTTCACTCATTTTTAATCGCATAAGTTCTATTTAAAACTAATTTACAAAAAATTAAATTAGAGAATCAAAATCAATTATTTCATGAACTAAATTTAAATTAAGTAATTTTTCACGGAAAAAAGTCAAATCCAAATCATTAGAAATTACTGGACATTCTTTATCTTTTGAAAATAAAATTAATTTTTTATCTTCCACAGAAGGATTCACCATATCAGTATGTTTTCTCATGAAATATTCATCAATATTATCCAAATTATTAAAATCAATAAAAGCGTTGCTAATAGATTCTAATAATTTAATAGAAGGTTCATAATACTCTTCTAAAAAGTTTTCATGTTTTTTTAGTTTTTCAAAATTAGATTTAAGTTTAT
>CAZOYH010000332.1:0-1278 GCA_964583995.1 uncultured Methanobrevibacter sp. | reverse complement strand
CAATTTATCAAACATTATTTTACCCCGATTTCTTTTAAAATAATATCAATAGCTTCAGGAATTGCCTTTTCAACAGGTTCTGTTAAACCCATATCAATGTCCGGAGTTGGAATCTCAGCCGGTTTGCAGCCAACAACAACGACTTCACATTTTTCAGAAATTTTTTGAAGAGGTTCTTCAACAGTCATTCCATGAGGATTGTCATATTTTCCTATTTTCATAATATTAGGATCAAATGTTTCTACAGTTCCAGGTTCTGCGTTAAATTCAACAACATCAATAACAATTAATTTTTTCCAATCATATTCTTCATATAACGGGAAGAAATTAGTTGGAGCTGCAGTACCACCATCAATGAACTGAACACTATCCGGTAGTGTAATACCTTCAAATTTCTCTTGTATTTGGCTTAATATTTCTTTATCAAATTCATCTTCAACATATGAAGTGACAGCTGGATCATAATAATCGTTTTTATCATTAGAATATTTTTGTAAAATATTGATAACTATTGGGCCGAAACCATCATCTTTAAACAATACGTTTCCACAACCAATAACGATAATATCCGAACTATAAGGCATTAATTTTCCTCCACTCTAGATTCTCACCATTTCATTTTTGAGAATGGATTTATCTTCGTCATCAACAACCATTACGTGAGTAGCACAGGATAAACAAGGGTCGTATGCTCTGATAACATGTGGACCAAATTCGTGATGGAATCCTTCAGTTGCAGGACCCATAGTTGGAATGTTCCAAGTGGTTGGTACAATTGCAGAATAGAATTGTGTTTTTCCTTCAACAACTTTTGCCATATGTACATCAGTTCCTCTAGGACCTTCGATAACACCAAATCCAAGTTCACCAGTTCCTCTTTTATCGTAACTTACGTTAGCAGGTGCGGAAGGATCAATTGCATCTAATGCTTCCATACATGCATCGTAGTTTTTCAACATTTCGTCTGCACGTGCAACGTGTTGTGCGACTACACCTTTGTCTTTGAAACCTGCGAATTTTTCCATTCTTGCTCTTGGACCGGTTTCAACGTTTTCACCGTTTAATAATGGAATTACAGAACAACCTCTTTTACCAATTTCAGGGTCATCATACCATGCTTCTGGTAATACTTCAGAGAAAATGTCCATGTCAAATTCGTTGGTACCATAAGTTGCATCGGTAGCTAATAATGGTTGGTTAACTACACCTAAATCAGCAGGTAAACCTGCTTCAGCAACACAGTTTTTGATAAATTCAACGTGTTCTTCGAGTTGTGGT
>CAZOYH010000331.1:0-1281 GCA_964583995.1 uncultured Methanobrevibacter sp. | reverse complement strand
AGCCGTTCACGATATTCAAACTGGGATTCACCCATTGCCGGTGCTAAAGAATCCAAATAATTATCAGCAAATTTTGAATTCCATTTCAATTGCACCATATCAAATACCGGCTTTTTATATTTCATATTTTTAATCTCTTCAACTCGTTTGGCATCTGAAAGATTGGTTGCGCAGTTTCTGCAGCAGTATTCGTCTTCATTCATTATGGCGAAGCAGTTTATGCAATAACGGGGTGAGATGATTTTCCACCTTGAAAGTATTTCGCCCAAATTGTACTCCACCATTGATTCATTTGACTTGAGGGTTTCTTTGTCACTTCCAATCTTTTTTAAATCATCGGGGAAATTTATGTCTAGTCTGTGCCTGTAGCGTGAATGCAGAATAGTATTGCGCATTTCTCTTGGGAAGTTATCTTTAAAAATAGCAGGCTTTATCTTAGCATAACTTATTTCAGATACGCTGGCCGACCAGAGCTTAGCTCCGCAATCGGTGCAGAACCTGTTTGCATATGCATTTTTTGCATTGCATTTAGGACAGTCAACAATGCGGAACTCATATCCGCACTCGCACTTGGTCTGGTCTTTTTTGACAGGCCTTCCGCAGTTAAGACAATAGGGCTCTGGATTTTCCCGAATCAATTCAATCTGCTCTGTGTCAAGCAGTTGATGACCACAGTAAATGCAGAACTTTTGAATGCCATTTTGTTTATGGCATTTGGGACAAATTATTTTATCTTCCATAAAATCACCCAATTCTACTTTAAACTGACACCACAGTTAATGCAGAAATAATTGTCAACATTATTTAGCGTGCCGCAGCGATTGCATCTTTTCATTTAATTCCTCACAATTTCACACAAATAGAACATTATATAAACTCTAAGACAAACACATGTTAAATATTTAATTTACACAATGTCATACTATAGGTCTTAGTTTATTAAAAAAAACATATAAATATTTGGGAGTTTTTTCATACAAGAGGAAATTAATGACTTCTTTTCTTTGTCAATAAATCCCTTTATTGCACCTAGTTTAAAATTTTAGAGATTTATAAAAGTAACTTCAACATCACTGACAGATTTGTACTTTTCATCAATATTTAACACAGCAACTGATGCATCTGACTTGACGGGTCTGTTGGAACTTCCCGGGTTAATGAATAATATATCATCAATGATTTCACAGTGGGGAGTGTGAGTGTGTCCGGTAATTAAAATGTCAGCGTTGTTTTTTGATGCGAATCTTTTAAGCTTATCAAAATCATTGGAGTAACTGGTTG
>CAZOYH010000330.1:0-1287 GCA_964583995.1 uncultured Methanobrevibacter sp. | reverse complement strand
AAAAATAGAAAGTTTGATGTAATTTTATTTAATACTCCATATCTACCTACCGAAGATGGTGATGTTATAGATGACACTTTAAATTATGCATTTGACGGTGGATTAAATGGTAGGAAAGTTATTGATTTATTCTTAAATGAAGTGGGAAATTATTTAAATGATGGTGGAATTGTCCAACTGATTCAGTCTTCACTTTCAGGCAACGATAAAACTCTGGAAAAATTAGATAAATTAGGTTTTATAGCTGAAATTGCTGAATCAGAACACTTCTTTTTTGAAGATATTACATTAATTAATGCATATAAAATATAAAAAGGTGATAAGAATGGAACAATGGAAAATGTCAATTTTAATAGGAATTGCACTAATAATCTTAGGAGCAATATTTGCAATACTTAGAAATCATTTAAGCATTTGGCTTATAATAGTAATCGTATTAGGTGTAATCGATATCGGATTAGGATTACTTAGAAAAAATAGATAGTTGGAGAATTAGAATTCTCCATCAAAAACAAGCTCTGCAGGACCTTCCATGAAGGCTCCAAGAGCATCTTCTTTTTTATAAACATTGAATTTTAAGTCCCCACCAGGTAAGTGAAGCAATATATTTTCATCAAACAGACCTAGCTTAAAGCCTGAAATAGCTGTGGAAGTCGCACCAGTACCGCATGCAAGTGTCACGCCAGCACCTCTTTCCCAAGTAATCATTTTACCTTCGTTTTTGGAAATTACTTCTACGAAGTGCACGTTGATTTTTTCAGGGAAAACTTCATGAGCTTCAATGGCAGGACCGTATTTGTTAATGTCAACTTCATCCACATCATCAACAAAGATGATTGCGTGAGGATTTCCCACACTGATGGCTGTCAGGTTAAATGTAGTATCCAAAACTTCCAGCTCGCCATCCAGGAATTCATCTTCATCTGCAGTCATTGGAATTTCAGGAGTTTTAAAGGTTGATAAACCCATATCCACTTTAAACAATACCGGTTCATCGTTTTCCAAGGTAATTTCAATTGTTTTAATTCCTGCTCTTGTTTCAACAGTCATTTTTTCTTGTTTTAAAATACCTTTTCTGTAGACAAAGTCTCCAAAACATCTTATACCATTTCCGCACATTTCAGCTTCACTGCCGTCTGGATTGAACATTCTATATCCGATGTCTGCAACATCAGACGGTTCAACGAACAATACGCCGTCACCACCGACTCCGAAGTTTCTGTGGCATAGTATTCTGCAGGCTTCCGGTTTGTCAGCTTCAGGTATGACTTCCCCTTTACTTTCATC
>CAZOYH010000329.1:0-1306 GCA_964583995.1 uncultured Methanobrevibacter sp. | reverse complement strand
GCACTTGAAAAATTGCTTGATGATGAAAGCGGTTTTGTAAAATCCGGTGCTGAAAGCGCTATAAAATCCATCCAAAAATAAGATTAACTTCTTATTTTTCTCTTTTTTTTTAATTTTTCATATAATAATAATGTTATTTGCTTTTAAACTTATTATTCGTTTTATTTTATTGATTTTGTTTATTTTTAAATGATTTTTTATATTTCATTGTGGATATACAAAATTTTAGTATTTTGAATATTTGCTTAATTTATTCAGTTTTATAGGTAATTTTTCTAAACATTGTTTATTATTTTTAAATTTTTTATGGATTTTTTCAGAAAATTTCTTTATCGGAAGGTACTTTCCGACACATTTATATATGGTTATCATTAAAGTAAGTATTAGAAAAAAATAATTTCTTGGAGGATTAAAATTGTGCGGAATAGCAGGGATTGTTTACAAAGATAAAAAATTACACAACATTGGAAATGACATGACAAACATGCTCCACCAGTTACAGCACAGAGGACCTGACTCAGCAGGATACTCAATTTACGGCGGAACAGGCTTAAAAGAAGATGAATACATCTTAAAAATTCAAGTAGCAGAAAATGACGAATTGCTTGAAAAAGTAAAAGATGTGATTAATCTTCAAACTCCGATTAAAAAAGATGCCATATTGCCCTCAGTTGGAGAGTCATTCATTTACAAATGTAAAATATCATTAAATGAATTTTCCCAGCTAAAACCATTAATTACAAAAATCGACAGGCTCGACGATGTAATTGTAATTAACGGAAGCCATGATTTTGAAATGATAAAAGATGTGGGATCTGTTTTAGACATTGCAGACAGGTATGATGTAAGGTCAGTTAAAGGAACACATGCTATCGGCCACACCCGTTTTTCCACAGAAAGTGGTGTGGACAGATATCATGCACACCCGTTCCAGACATACATCGTACGTGATATCTCTGTTGTTCACAACGGACAGATTACAAACTATTGGAAAGTAAGAGACCCTCTTGAGAGAAAAGGGCACATATTCGAAACATTCAACGATACAGAATGTCTGGTGCACTACATTGCTGATAAACTGGCTACAGGTTATTCCCTTGAAGAAGCACTCGAACAATCAGTTGAAGACATGGACGGTCCGTTTTCCTACATTATTGGAACTCCACAAGGAATTGGAATAGCAAAAGACAAATTAGGCTTAAGGCCGGGTGTGATGGCAGAAACCGATGATGTATTTGCAATCGCATCTGAAGAAGTATCCTTAAGGGAAGTAGTTGACACACACCACGTGGAGCAAATTTCTCCT
>CAZOYH010000328.1:0-1315 GCA_964583995.1 uncultured Methanobrevibacter sp. | reverse complement strand
AGGAATTTGAACATATTTCACAGTTCATGACATCTTTTAAGGTTTTATTTTCATATTCAGCTAAAAGCTTCTGTTTTAAATCCTCAAAATATAGGCTGGATTTTCTTCTTGCCTTTTGTTTTGCATCTTCTGAAGGATTTAGAGAACTAATCGAATCGGATAAGACCTTTCTCAAATAATCTTCAAATTGATCATCATATGTCATTCACTTTAAATTATATCATTCAAAAGATATATAATTTTTTTATAAAGTATACTTGATAAAATATAAATTATACATAACATTTATATATAAAAACCATCAGATAATATAATTGGCTACACTGTAGCCAGAGAGATAGATTAAACAGCCAAATTTTAAAATTCATTTCTCTAAAAACTTGTAAATTCAAGTTGTTAGGTAGAAAATTTCAAAATTTCCTACCTAACCATCCCAAAATCTATTTTTGAAAAAACAACAGATACAATTTAGAAAAGTATTTATTAAACCCAAACAAAGATATTAATAAGTATTTTTTAAGGTTTAAACTATGAAACTCAAAAGAGCAATTATATTTGGGATATTAATCTGGCTTATAACATATATTCTTACTTCCGTTCTAAATCCTATTTTTACAGACAACCTTCCAAATATAAATATTGTAGTGCCAATAACAATTATCGTTGTCACAGGCTTTTTTGGAATATTATACATTAGAGAAATCGACTCAAACGAAGTAATGGAAGGAATTTTAGCCGGAATAATTTTTCTAATAGTTGATGCTATTCTAGACTATATCTTTTTTATCATGCCGAACCATCGCGCATTGATTATCGATAACTTTCCACTGCACGTTGTTTCCATGATTGTCATAATCTTATCAATAACAACCTTTTTAGGATACCTAGCCCAAATGAATGTTGATTTAAAATGAAGAGATGAAAAATATGATACCTAAATCACACCCACGTTATGAATCCCTACTTTTAAGAGATAAAATGGTCAAAGCAGCCGAAAAGGGCTATCTTGCAGACTCCGCATTGATAGCTCATGGAAGAGGTGAAGCCTTTGATTATTTGATTGGGGAAAGAACAACTTATCCTGCAAAAAGAGCAATGTATGTTGCAGTTGCAGCATTGCTTTTATCAAACAATCCAGTTATTTCAGTCAACGGCAATGCAACAGCACTGGCTATCGATGAAATAATCGAGTTTGCAAATGCCGTAAATGCTAAAATTGAAATAAATCTATTCTATAGAACCGACGAGCGAGTAAAAATCATAACTAAACTATACCAGGATCACGGCTACAAAAATATTCTGGGAACCCTTGATG
>CAZOYH010000327.1:0-1319 GCA_964583995.1 uncultured Methanobrevibacter sp. | reverse complement strand
AAAATTGAGTAGAAATGCTTATATTAACGGAAATTCCACTTTCTGAAATTCATAAAGTTAAAGATTGCTGCCAAAAATTGTCCTGATGAAACTTTTAGACAAAAATATCATGATCAGAGCAGAAATTGATTAAAACATACGAAAATAATATTTTGTGCAATGATAAATGCAGTTACATATTTATAAATTTCAATGCTCCTAAAAAAAACATACCCATTTAATCAAAAATGTGACAAAATATTCAAGACAGCAAACATAAAACGATAAAAATAAACACAGCACCATTCAAAATACAATAGGACACCACGTAAAAACAACCAAACACCACAACCACATACATACCAAAAAACACAAAACAAAACCATGAAAAAATAAGCCACTAAAAAATACATAGCAGTTAAAACAAAAAACAACCCCCCTCCACCACTACCCACACACTAAAACACACATAAAAACTTTATTTTTAACATGAAAAGATTCAATAAAAGGATTATTTTTTTACAATGAATACTCAATACTCAAACACTTACCTGCATGAATACGCATAAACCTAAAAGCCAAATCCTCATAATCCACACAAATAACACGAGTAAAAGTATTCAAACCAGCAACAGCACCAATAAAATGATCCCCATCAAAATAACCACCTTTCCAACCACTATAAACCAGCTTATTAAAATAAACCCTCCTCTCCCTAAGAGTAGAAACAACAACCACAAAATGATACTTAAAATCCCAAGACTGAATCTCAGCCCGATTAAAAACACTACGATTCTTCACAGCCCTAACAAAATCAGCCAAATGATAAAAACTAAAAACAACACAATCTCCAAAAACAAAATCACCAACATCCAAACTAACTACATCAACATAATCACCCTCACCTTTAAAAAAATCAACAGCATTATCAACAACAGACTTCTTCAACTTATCACTAACCAACACATTCAAAGCAAAACACCATCCCACAAAAAAAAATATTTTTACTTCAAACATCACACCATTACATTATAAAATAAGAAAGAAAAGGAAAGAGAGGTATGGCATCCGTTCTTTTACCCACAAGAATATAATTCCTATTTTCCATGATAAAAAAAACTAATTTTTTTACACTTCTAAAAAAAGTCCCCAATCCACTAAAATAATGAGCACAACCATTTTTATTAAATAAAAATATATAAATGAGTATTTTCCTTCTTTTTTTATACTAGAAAATAGTGGAAATAAAGAATTATTTTTGCACTAGAAAAAAAAATAATGCAAGAAAAAATACACTCAAGAATATTTTTATCACTCATATTTTTTCAATAAAAACTAAT
>CAZOYH010000326.1:0-1365 GCA_964583995.1 uncultured Methanobrevibacter sp. | reverse complement strand
AGAATGATGCTGCTCTTGGGCCTTGTTTTTGACCGAGAATCATTTTATAAATAGCCTGGAAACCTTTTTGTGGTTTTAATCCTTGAGCTTCTAGGATTTCATACATTGCATCGTGCAATGCTGTAGCATCTGAAAACTCAGTTGATTCCATTAAATTAGCTAAATCACCTAAGAATTGAGTTTGTTCATCAGTTAGTGGTAATTTAGGAACTTTTTTGGTTTGCACTTGGAATTTAACAAATTTAGGTGCATAAGTATCTAACCAGTAAATGACATTGTCAACTCTTTCACGATATTGGGCTAATTCAGTTTCGGTTAAATCACCAAATTCTTTATCTTTAAAGCTTTTTGTTAATTGTGAATTCTTTTTAAGAATTTCAAAGATTTTTTCAAGGTCATCTCCTGCAATTTGATAAGCATTGACTAGGAATCTGAATGGTGGTCTGAATGGTAGTGGGCTACCTGCATTGATTTGAACTATTTCATAGATTTCCTTGAATTTTCTTGCTTCTTTTTCAGATGGGGCTTCTACTTCATCGTAGAATACTTTTTCAACAGTATCAAATTGATCAATGAAGTCTAAGAAAGGCATTTTTGGTGAGAAATCTTTTGCTTTCATAGGTTTTGATCTAAATAAGTAGTAATGAAGACTTTCAGCAGGTCCTATCTTTAACCATTCTTCAGGAGCAAAGAATACTCCGTGGGATTTACTCATTGCTTCACCGTCAAGTGTAATCCATTCGTATGGTACTGGATATGGTGCAGGATAGTCAAAGATTTTTTCAGATATTACGCTACTTACGTCGTATGATCCCCCACTTGCAGCATGGTCTTTTCCAAATGGTTCACATGTGGTTCCGAATATTTTCCATCTTGCTGCCCATTCTACTCTCCAGGTAAGTTTTCCGTTACCGGATTTAATATCCATTTCACCTTCGTGACCGCATTCACATCTGTATTTTATGATGTCACCATCGTAATCGTAAGCATAAGTGGTGTTAACTCTTCCACATTCATCACAAATTGGGTTGTAAGGTAACCAGTCATCAGCTAGAGGTTCTCTTCTGTATTGGTTGAAAATTTCTTTAATTTCTTCAACTTTTTCAAGGGAAGTTCTTATGTAATCGTTATAAACTCCGGTTTTATACATTTCAAAGCCGGATTTGGTTTCCATTTCAATTCCATAATCGTCCATAACTGAAAGTAAAGGTTTTTCAAAGTGTTCTACAAAATTAGCACAACAGCCGTCAGGACATGGTATCATTGAATATGGCATGCCTAAGTATTTGTCATAAGATTCAGGTAAAGGGTATGGAACTTTTCTTAAAGGGTCGTGGTCATCTGCAATCCATATTGTTTTAGCTT
>CAZOYH010000325.1:0-1378 GCA_964583995.1 uncultured Methanobrevibacter sp. | reverse complement strand
CAAAATCAGACCCCTAAAAAGATTTATTATAAATAAAATATATAAAATTAACATACTCAAAGATGATAGCATGAGATGATAATATGGAATGGGATTCACTTCAAGTAATCATTAAAGGGTTTTCTTTAAATAACTTATTAAACGAAGATTTTCTTGAGGATTTAAATAGTAAATTTGAAGGAAAAATTGATGTAACAAATATACAAATTAGTATTAGAGACGAAAAGATAGATGAGCTGTCTGATGAAAATTTTGAATTAATTACACTTAGAAATAGAAATATTAAGGATACACTTTCACAAAAAGTTATTGTAGATGTTTATCATGAAGAAAATCTTGATAAAGTTTTAAATTCTTTAGAAAAACAAGGTGAATAAAATGTCTATGTCTATGAAATATCTTGAAAACATATGTCAGCCTAATGAAGTTAATGGATTTAAATTAAATAATAATTCCACTATTCTTTTGGATGGTAGTGTTGATTTAACTAAATACTTTTCTATAAATGAGAAAATCACTACTGATTTTGATAAAGCAAATAACAAAAGTGTAAATAAGTTTAAACAAGATTTAAAAATTCATTTAGATAACATTTATTCATTCTTAGATATTTTATACCAAATCAAATTTTTCAATGATGAATTCCATAAAGGTCGCTCTATTAAAAATATAGCTAATTATATTTTTAAAGACAATGATGAAAAATTTTTAGATAATGCCTATTTTTTACTTGATTTAATTGGTAAATTCATATTGTTATGTAAATATAAAGCAATCCATATCTCCGAAATGGCAAATCATGAAGTTAAAAAAGAATATAATAAACTTTCGACTGATTTTAGAAAATTTGAAAGATATTTTTATACACATATTTATCAACCAAGTGAAAACTATGATAAAGAATTTTTAGATGGAATGAGTAATTTACTTGTGAGGTAAAAATGGATTCTTTTTTAGATACTAATGTCCCTTTAGCTTATGTTTTCTCTATAGAACCAAGAAATACTATTGCTAAAAAGATTTTTGAAATATATGATAAAAATTTCTGGTCAGATAATGTGAGAATTGAATTTGAGCATAGATTTGAACAAAAACAGACCACATTGTCTTCATTTTTCAATGATTTTCAATACCATGTTGAAAAATCCAATAATACTTATTTCGAAAAAAGAAAAATGATGCAATTTGCACACAATGGGCATTACACATCTGAAAAACAAAAAAAAGACATTATACAAGCCATAAATAACTTTTGGGCAAAATATTTCCCATACACTTCTCGTCCTGATAAAATGGAATTAGAAAATAAACTGATGGAATTCCTAATGGTGCTGTCCACTATTTAAATTTGACCTTGATTTTGGGCTTATTTTAATGT
>CAZOYH010000324.1:0-1406 GCA_964583995.1 uncultured Methanobrevibacter sp. | reverse complement strand
TTAAATCAAAAAGAGTTTTGATAAATTCCCACATCCTCGCAAAAACCTTTATTTATTATCTAAAACAAAATATAGAATATTATAAATTATTTATTATGAGGAGTTACAATGCCAATAAAAGAGGCAGATAAATCATACGATCACGATAAAATAGAAAAGAAGGTTCAAAAATACTGGAAAGATGAAGATACTTTCAAAAAGGTAAATGAACTTAGAGAAAAAGGTCCTAGATACTCATTTCTGGACGGACCTCCATATTGTAGTGGAAAAATACATTTAGGTACAGCTTGGAACAAAGTCATTAAAGATTCCTATTTGCGTTATAAGTCAATGAACGGTTTTTCACTTAGACGTCAGGCCGGATGGGATATGCATGGTCTTCCAATTGAAAATAAAGTAGAACATTTAATGGATATCCAATCCAAACAGGAAATCGAAGAAAAAATCGGCATAGCTGCTTTCGTAGACAAATGTAGAGAGTTCGCTATGGAAAATAAGGTAGCTATGGAAGAACAGTTCGATCAGTTAGGTGTTTGGATGGACTGGGATGACCCATACATGACATTAGACCCTAAATACATGGAATCCTCCTGGTGGACACTTAAAAGAGCAAATGAACAGGATTTACTTGTAAACGACCAGAGAGTAATCAGCTGGTGTCCTCACTGCGGAACCGCTCTAGCGGCAGCAGAAATCGAATATGAAGAGAAAGTTGACCCTTCCATTTTCATCAAATTCCCAGTTAAAGGTGAACAAAACACTTACTTCCTTGTCTGGACAACCACTCCATGGACATTGCCGGCTAACCTTGCAATCTGTGTAAACCCTGAATTTGATTATGTTTACGTTTTAAAAGACGGTGAAACATATATTTTAGCTGAAAACATTATGGAAGATGTTTTAGGAAAACGCATCAAAATCCACAGAACCAAAATCCCAGCAGAATCAGAAGATGAAGAAGACAAAATCATCGAAGAGGAAGAAATCAGATATGAAATCATAAAAACAGTCAAAGGTTCTGATTTAGTTGGAATGAGTTATGATTATATTTTAGCAGATGAAATTCCAAAACAAATGGAATTCGACTCAGAAATTGAAAAAGTTCACACAATATTGCCTGGAGACCATGTGGAACTTGGTGAAGGTACTGGTTTGGTACACACTGCACCAGGACACGGTCCCGACGACTTTGAAGTCGGACAAGCCAACGGACTTCCAATATTCTGTCCAGTTGGAGAAGACGGATGCTTCACAGAAGATGCAGGTAAATATGAAGGTAAATTCACAAAAGATGAAAACCAACAGATTATTGAAGATTTACAGGCTAAAAACTTGATGTATCATGTTGAAACTATTGAACATAGATACGGTGTCTGCTGGAGATGTAAAACTCCAATCATTTACCG
>CAZOYH010000323.1:0-1425 GCA_964583995.1 uncultured Methanobrevibacter sp. | reverse complement strand
ATACCAATGATATAGAATTGTAATCCGAAAATGAATGATAATGCAGTAATGTTAAATACGAATACCAACCCGACTATGATGGCTAGAATTCCAACAATAATATTGACTGCTGAAAATTCGGATAGTATAAATGCTAAACCAAAGAATATTAAACTTAATCCAATAAAGATGGATAAAAATGCAGTACTAAAAATAGGACAAATTATAAAAATTAATCCTAAAAGTATTGATAATAATCCAGAAATTTGATTTGATTCCATATTTTTCCTCCAAATATTTTATTGCATATTAAAAAAGGGAAATGAGAGTTAAACTCTCATTGTTTTTTCGGTTGCAGCCGCAACGTTGCAATAAATACAACTGCCAGCAGAATGGCCGTTACAATCATTACGAATCCCATAGCTTCCTGAATAATGGTATCTACAGCTTTCACAGTAGTACTGTCCTGTGTAATGTTATCAGTACCTGCTGCTTGGAGATAATTTGCGGCATCATCAAAGAATTGTTGGTCGCCTGAATGGTCTGGTGCATACATATCGATTGCAGTGGAAAGACCTCCCATAACTCCAAGAATTAAAATTACTCCAATAATTGCTGTACCCATTGATTCACCTAATGTCTGAGTGGTTGTAAGAACACCTGATGCATTGTTTTCATTTTCCTTAGGTATATTGGCCAATGAAATGTCTGTACTTAAAGACATTACGAAACCAAGCCCAGCACCCAATACAAACAAACCAGGCATTAAATCATACATTGATGTATTCAATCTGAATTGGAAGCTTAAAATCACACATCCAATGATTGCGATTAAAGATCCTACTGCAATAAGTGTCTTATGACTAAATTTAGTAGATAAACTTGGAGCTGCTATTGCAAATATAAGCAGACCTATAGTCATTGGAAGTGTGGTCAAACCCGTGTTTAATGCGTTTAACTGCATTACACTTTGCAGGAACAGGGAAACAGCAAACAAAGCTCCTCCCATAGCAAGACAACCTATTAATCTAATTATTGCTCCTACACGTAAATTTCTGTCTTTGAATAATCCCATATCAAGCAATGGCACTTTACCATTACTTTTTCTTCTACTTTCAAACCATGCGAATGCTGCTAAGATAATTAAACCTGCAACGATTACCATTATGCTGGTAGAGGTATCTTTTGTCAGCATTAAAATACCCCATACGAACAAGACAAGTCCTATTAATGAAATTATAGCACCAGTAATATCCAAATCGCTTCTGGATTCGGTAGGTTCAAAGTCAGGTATTTTATGTTGCATTATTAAAATAAATATAACGAATATTAATTCGATTGCGAATCCCCATCTCCAACTGAAAAATGTTGTCATTACCCCACCGAACAGTGGACCGACAGCAGCAGAAATGGAAACCATTACACTTTCAATTGCCAAAGCAAATG
>CAZOYH010000322.1:0-1432 GCA_964583995.1 uncultured Methanobrevibacter sp. | reverse complement strand
TGAAGATTTATAAGATTTCATTTTTAAAAAATATCAATAGTTCTTTAAGGGAATTATTGATACATTGATAAATGACTTTTTAATGATGGTTAATGCTTTTGAAGAACTGATCGTGCTGTTTGAAGACTTTATGGCGAAGATTCACTCTTCGATGGATGCTCCTAGAGAACTTTAACATGTTTGAATCGATTTCGAAAGAACTTGCGGGTCTTTTAAAATTATTAGCATATTGCTGACTGGTATGAGGCGGCTTTTAAACTTACTTGTATCTTGATGGACAGCCTTTTGAATAATTAATTGTCATTCATGTTTTCATTATTGCTTTTTAGAATGTCATACTAAATTCCAATTATTTGTGTTAAATGTAATAGTTTAATATTACTACATGATGCTCTAGAATATCCTATGTCGGAGAATATGCATTTCTATAAAAGAAGTAAAACTATTGTTTAGATGGTCTTGTGGATGTATGGATTCAAGAAAAACTTTCTGATTTAAACATAATGAATTTAGTTTAAAATATACTTGCAGATTTCATTTCCTAAAAAAATAAAAAAATAGCTTGATTAAGCTATTATAAAGTCGCCAATGACATCTTTATCATTTGATGCAATCAAAACTACACATTTGTCTTTTGAATAAATGAAAACATAGTCATTGTCATCAAATTCCATGAAACCACCTACATCATTAATTGTAGTTTCATTGGAAAAATCGCCTAAGATATCATCTGCATCCAGAGAACTGTAATTATAGACATATATTCCCACTTGGGTGTTATCTTTAACGAAGACTTTTCCGTCAAAGTCATATCCTTCATCTATAAATTGCTCAATTATGTTGAATGTACTTGTAGAATCTTCTTTATAACCTGCAGGAATATTAAAATCTATTCCTTCTATTGTTACAGTTTCATCTCCACCGCCAAAAATATCTCCTAAATCAAAAGCAGATACTGCACTTATGCTTGTTACAACAATCAACAATGCAAATACTGTTAATATTTTTTTGTTCATTATTTGCCTCCGTATATTTAATTTGATTTTAATATTGAGAATTTTCATGTTAAATTAAACTAAAAATAAACCCCCCGACCAAGAGGTCGGGGTGTTCGTGCATATTATGGATAATTAAAAATTTTAAAAAAATAAATATAAGCAATCAGAAGATTGCTTATTTAACTTCTATTCCAGATATAATCTTACACCTTGGACGATTAAAGCTACACCTATAAGAACTGCAGCGAAAAGAGGTTGATCGATTGATAATCCTCCAAGAGCAAAGGAAATAATACCTAAAATTATAATGAATATAGAAGCGATTTTTCCAAATTTTGACTCTGAAATAATACCAGCAATACCTGCTATAATCATTAAAATACCAATGATATAGAATTGTAATCCGAAAATGAATGATAATGCAGTAATGTTAA
>CAZOYH010000321.1:0-1456 GCA_964583995.1 uncultured Methanobrevibacter sp. | reverse complement strand
CTTTAGCTTTATCTTCTGCATCAAAAACAGTATTTTTAGCTTCTTCTTCAGCTGACAATTTAGCTTGGGAAATAATTTCTTCAGCTTTAACTTGAGATTCAGCTATTAAGTCTTTTGATTGAGACTCTGAATCAATAATAAGTTGTTCAGCATCTGATTCAGCTTTTTTTATCATTGCGATTGCGTCTGATATCTCTGCCATAATTAATCACCATGGTACACTTATTTTTATTGTGCAATATATATATCTTTTACTATTTAATATTGTTTTAAATTGGTAAAATTGAAAATAGATTAAAAAAAAGTATTTAAATGATTAAATTTGCATGAAAAAAATTGATAAAAAAAAGAATAAAAAATAAATAGCCTATCTATAGAACCATTTCAATATATTAGGAGGTAATTTCTGCAAATAAGCAAGAATTGCTATTACCATAATAATAAGACCAACTATAGCCAACTCTAAGTTATATGGGTAGTCCAATATCATATACCCACAAACACCAATAACAATTCCTTCAAAAAAGAAAACCGCCTTGGTCCAACTTGGATTATATAGAATTATTAAATAAGCAACAGATATTAAAATAAGGATTATTGCAGTAGCTATAACATCATTTGTTAATGGTTCATGCCTCATTATAGGCAATATTGCTATAACAATTAACACTAAAGCAACAAGCACCCCTAATAATTTAAACATTTTTATATTCGCCATAATAACACTTAATTTTAGATTAAACTTCATAGTATTTATATCATTTTATCTAAAAATTAAAATATGGAACGAGCAGTTTGGATAATATTAAACAGGAACTTTTCAATAACACTAGATGGTGAAATTAAAGATAATAAAGTCACCGATAAAAAATTCTCACCCGGTGAAGATATTTGGACAGATGAACTTCCCCAATTGGGTTTCAGTGATGAAAATGTTCAAAAAGATTATGATGACTTTTTAAAAGATGTTATTTCATTATTTAGCGAACCTGACGCAGATGAAGTATTCATCAATGCCAAAATAGGGGAAGAATCAGAATATCTTAATTGTGAAAACCCACTTCTAATCAGGAAAATAGAAGAATATAATGTTGATGAAATTATAGAATAGCATTAGCCTTATTCAATATTTCATCCATGTCACTAAATTCCAAGGCATTGCCATCTTCATCGACTTTTTGAGTTGTTATTAACACGTGCGGAGATGCCCAAAGGTAAGAATATGTGAAATAAACCACATTGATGATAAGAAATATTGCACTGAATGATAAGGCTAAAATTAAAGAAACCGCATGGATTAAGAGATTTCCAAAACGTCTTTTTCTCATCAGAATATATTCTTTATCCTTTTCAATTGTCTTGAACTTTTTTTGAGATAATTCATCTCCAATTTTATCCATTGCTTTTGAATTATCTGCACTTAATATAAATAAATCCATATTAATCTATGTATACT
>CAZOYH010000320.1:0-1457 GCA_964583995.1 uncultured Methanobrevibacter sp. | reverse complement strand
GAAAAGTAAAAGGAATAGTATTCTCTCACGGTCACTTGGACCACATTGGTGCAGTTGCAAAATTAGCGCATAGATATGATGCACCGTTAATTGGAACACCATATACTGCTGCTTTAATAGAAAAACAAATAAAAGGGGAACGTAAATTCAAAGTAACAAATGAGATTAAACCTTTAAATCCTGGAAGTAAAATGAAACTTTCAAAGGATATCACTTTGGAGTTTGTCCAATCTACTCACAGTATTCCTCAAGCAGTATTTCCTGTTTTACACACCTCAAAAGGTATTATTGTTTATGCATTGGATTTCAAATTCGATAACCATCAAAAAGTATCTCCACCACCTGATTACAAAAGATTAAAAGAATTGGGAAGAAAAGGAGTACTTGCATTAATTGTTGAGACAACCAATGCAAAGAATTATGGAGAAGTTAAAACTCATTCAGAGCGTATTGCACGTAATATATTGGAAGATGTAATGAGGGGACCTCTTCAAGAGAGAACCGGTATGATCGTAACTACATTTTCATCTCATGTTGAACGTGTTCAAGCTATTGCAGATATTGCTAAAAAAAGCCACAGAGAAATATTTTTCCTTGGAAGGTCAATGGAAAGGTTCTGTGGAATCGCACAAAAATTAGGAATCTTAAAATTACCTAAAAACGCAAGTATTTATGGCTCTCCAAAAGCAGTTAACAGAGCTTTAATGAAAGCTGATGAAGACAGAGCAAATTATTTGCTTGTAACTACAGGTCACCAAGGTGAACCTGATGCATTACTTCCAAGAATAGCAAATGGAAGAACTCCATTCAATATTAAAAAAGGAGATAATGTAATTATTTCAGCACCTATTATTCCAAACCCAACAAATGCTGCTAACAGACATATTATGGAAAGAAGATTAAAATTGAAAGGTGCAAGAATTTATCCTAATGCTCACGTGTCCGGACACGCTGGAAGAGAAGATCACAGGGAATTCCTACGTATGTTAAAACCACAACATATTATTCCAGCACACGGAGACTTATCAATGCTTGCAGCTTATGCTGAACTTGCAGAAGAAGAAGGATATAGAATCGGTTATGACATTCATATCTTAAGAAATGCTCAAGCACAAGTTTTTAAAAGTTAAAAAGAGGGAATTTATATGAGCGATGTAAAAGAAGTACTTGGATCTTATTCAGGTGATATAACAAAAACAATTGAGGAAGAATTATCTACTATTGTTCCACAAAATCTTGCTGAAGCATCAGTATATTTGACTAGAGCTGGTGGAAAAATGCTCAGGCCGGCTTTAACTTTAATCACTGCCGAAGCCGTTGGTGGAAATCGTGAAGATGCATTGAAATCTGCTGCAGCAATTGAATTAATCCATACATTTTCACTTATTCATGATGATATCATGGATCAAGACGATATGAGAAGGGGAATGCCTGCTGTTCATAAAGTTTGGGGTGAT
>CAZOYH010000319.1:0-1477 GCA_964583995.1 uncultured Methanobrevibacter sp. | reverse complement strand
GTTGTTTCAGGAAAAGACATCACAAAAACTTATAAAAGCAGTACACAATATTCAGCTACATTTTTAAATACAAACGGTAAAGCTTTAGCCAATACAAATGTAAGGTTCAAATTGAATGGTAAAACCTATACCAAAAAAACCAATTCAAAAGGTGTAGCTAAACTAGATTTAGATTTAAATGTTGGAACTTACACTGTTTATGCAATCCATCCGAATGGATATAAAATTTCAAATAAGATTACTGTTAAACATTCAGTTGTTGCAAGTGATGTTTCAAAACATTATTTAAGTTCTAAAAAGTTTTCTGCAACGTTTTACGGCACTGACGGTAAGGTTTTAAAAAATAAATATATTAAATTTTCATGTAATGGAAAAACATTTTCTGTTAAAACAAATTCAAAAGGTGTTGCAAGCATAAGTATTGTTTCAAAACCAAGTACATTTAAAATGGTCACAACTAATACTCAGACTGGTGAAAAAGTAACCAATACAATTAAAATTTCACCAACTTTATCTGCAAGTTCAATGACTGTTTTTACAGGTTCAACTTCAAAATTCAAAGTAAAACTTTACAAAAACGATAAATTGGTAAAAGATGCAACAGTTTATGTTTATGTAAATGGAGTTAAAAAAACAGCTAAAACTGATGCTAACGGTGTAGCTACTGTCAGTTTTAAATTATCTAAAGGTACCTATTCCTTCAGGTCTGTTGATCCATATACTGACTATACATTGTATACTAAGGTAGTTGTCAAATTAGCTTCAATTAAAGCAAGCGACATCTATGGAAAAGAGGGTACAACTGGAACATATCAGGCAACTCTTTTAAAACAGGATGGAAGCGTTGCAAAGAATACTCAAATGAATATTACTATTGATGGTAAAACCAAAACAGTTAAAACCAATTCAAAAGGAATAGCAAGTGTCAATTTTAACTTAAAAAAAGGAAGTTATTCTGTTACTTGTAAAGATTTAGATACTGGATATGCTTTAACTAAAAAGATTACTGTTTTAAGTTCTAATAGAAGTCAAGTTTATACCAAATATGGAGTTTCTGAAGATGGAAAAACCATTTTGGCAGTTGGAAGAGCTTCAGCATCCGGAGAACTATCAAAATATGGTTACACATTTTATATAGTTGAATTTGCAAGGGTTTGTCCGTATTGTGGAAGTACTGAACTTTACTGGAGTATATTCTTTGCAGATTCTGAAAATGGAAACTGGGGTACTTTCCCTGCAACAGGTAATGGTGAAGGAAGTAGTGCTGAAGGTATTATAGTCTGTGCAAACTGTGACAGTGACTGGTCGATTTTTGGTCATAATCATGGTGGTAGTGGTGGTGACTTAACAGTTGTATCAGAAGCTAGCGCTTGTACAAAAGAAACAGCATACTTGCTTAAAAGTGGAACTTACGTTTATCCGTAACTTCCATCTTTAACTTCTTTTAATCTTATTTTCATATTTAAAATTCTATTTC
>CAZOYH010000318.1:0-1487 GCA_964583995.1 uncultured Methanobrevibacter sp. | reverse complement strand
AAAGACCTCCTGAAGAAGAAGACACATGTACCATGTGTGGAAACTTCTGTGCAGTAAAAATCGTTAACGAATGGTTAGACCAATCTGATTCTGACCTTATTAAATAGATTATTTAATCTATTTTCTTCTTTTTTTAACCCACAACCACTATCAACCATAATTGCATATATACTGTTATTACATAGCTATTAATAGGGGAGATTATATGGAATCAATAGTTAACGCTTCAAAAGATGAGTTAATTGAAACTTTAAAAGAAGAAAACAGTAAAGTTAAAGAGTTGACTGAAAAATTAAGAGCACTTGAAGGAGAACAACTAAAACAAAACGTCAGCAATCGCCAACTTGAAGGCAAAATCAAAGAACTTAAAGGCGAAATCAATTCCTTTAAAAAAACACCACTTGTTCTTGCAACTGTAACAGAAGTCTTTGATGATACAAAAATTGGAATTCAAGGTGCAGTAGGCCATGAATTTCTTGTAACATGCCCAGGTTCAATTGACAAAACATTATTAGAACCTGGAGCTAGAGTGGCACTAAACCAAAATCATTTAACTGTCGTTAATATATTTCCTGCAAAAAAAGACAAAAACGTATCAGCAATGGAAATAGATGAAAAGCCATCTGTGACCTATGATGACATTGGAGGGCTTGATAAACAGATTATAGAAATCAAAGAAACTGTTGAACTTCCAATTAAAAAACCAGAAATATTTAAGGAAATTGGAATAGATCCTCCAAAAGGAATATTGCTTTACGGACCTCCGGGAACCGGAAAAACATTACTTGCAAAAGCAGTAGCCAATGAAACAAATGCAACATTTATCAAAATTGTCGCCTCCGAATTTGTTAACAAATACCTAGGAGAAGGTTCAAGAATTGTACGTGATGTATTTGACCTTGCAAAGGAAAAATCACCTGCAATCATATTTATCGATGAAATTGATGCTATAGGAACTAAACGAGTAAGCAGCAGCGAAGGTGCCGATAGAGAAGTTCAGCGAACATTGATGCAACTTTTAGCAGAACTTGACGGCTTTGAATCCAGAGGAGATGTTGGAATAATCGGTGCAACCAACAGACCTGACATTTTAGATGAAGCGCTTCTAAGGCCAGGCAGATTTGACAGAACCATCGAAGTTCCAAATCCAGTTAAGGAAAGCAGAGAACAAATCCTTAAAATTCACACTTCCAGAATGAAGCTTGCAGAAAATATTGACTTTGACAAGATTAGTGAAATAACAGAAGGCCTATCAGGTGCTGATTTAAAGGCTGTCTGTACAGAAGCAGGAATGTTTGCAATAAGGTCTGAGAGAAAAGAAGTAATATCAAAAGATTTCTTAGATGCAATTGATAAAATCATGGAAAACATAAGATAAGTTAATAATTTTATATATTAATAAATACAAAAGTTAATTTAGTATAAAACTTATTTTATTATTAAAATGGTGAGAATAGATGACACATTGGATTGAAAACATAGCTAAT
>CAZOYH010000317.1:0-1569 GCA_964583995.1 uncultured Methanobrevibacter sp. | reverse complement strand
GTTCTACTACCATACCTAATAATACATCGGATAAAGGTACTTTTTGAGCTAATTCTTTTTCATTGTCAGCATTACAGTAATCAATAATATCTTTAAAGTTGATTCCAGTTTCTTGCATGGTTGGAACGTTAATAGCCCAGTTGTGGTAAGCTGAACCGAATGCTACACTACCATCAGTGAAATCTAATTTCCATTCTTCTTTTTTATCTTCAGGAGCCATGTTTCTGATTAATTTGTTAGCTTCCATGAAGATTTTTAAGAATCTGTTTTGTAACTCTTCTGGTTCTAATTTTAACTCGTTGATTAATCTGTCAACTTTGTTAATGAATAAAACAGGTTTAACATTTTCTTTTAATGCTTGTCTGAATACAGTTTCAGTTTGAGGCATGATACCTTCAACTGCACAAACTACAACTACAGCACCATCTACAGCTCTCATAGCACGAGTTACGTCCCCACCAAAGTCAACGTGACCTGGAGTATCGATTAAGTTGATTAAAAATTCTTCATCTTTGTAATCGTGTACCATAGATACGTTAGCTGCATCAATTGTAATACCACGAGCTTGTTCTTGTTCGTCAAAATCCAAGAATCTTTGGTCACCTGCAAGTTCTTCGGAAATCATTCCTGCACCTGCTAAGAGGTTATCAGATAAAGTGGTTTTACCGTGATCGATGTGAGCACAGATACCAATGTTTCTGATTTGGGTAGGTTCATACATTAATTCTTTGATTTTTGCAATCATTTTGTCTCTTCTACTCAAAATAACCACCTAAATAAATATTATATGATTAGTGTGCTGCTTTAGCAACTCTTTCTTTCTCTTCAGCTTTTTGTAAAGCAAAACTTCTTGAATCTTCTTCAGATGCAAGGATTAATTCATCAGCTAAACATTCTGCAACAGATCTTCTGTTTTTAAATGAAGATTGTAAAGTTCCTCTAGTTAAGAATCCTAAAGAAAGGTCAACTCTTCTTTGTGGAGAAATATCTACTGCAACTTGGTATCCAATACCACCGTATTTGATACGAGTAGTTTCTTCACGAGGTGCAGTGTTTTCAACTGCAGTTACTAAAACTTGAACAGGGTTCTTTTTAGTTCTTTTATTAATAATTTCTAAAGCTTCTTTAACAATGTTGTAAGCTTTATTCTTTTTACCAGAGTTGAGATGAGTTCTCATGATTTTATTCATTAATCTTTCAACAATGGAAACTTTAGATTTTGCGAATTGTCTTTTTACATGTCTACCAGAAGTATGTGGAACTAAAGTTTCATCTAAGCAGATATATTTTACTAAACCTAAGTCCTCAACTTTTACTTCATCGAGATCCCATTTATCAAATAATTTACTCATAAA
Organism: uncultured Methanobrevibacter sp.; assembly: GCA_964583995.1. Taxonomy (GTDB): domain Archaea; phylum Methanobacteriota; class Methanobacteria; order Methanobacteriales; family Methanobacteriaceae; genus Methanocatella. The sequence goes on along the minus strand of CAZOYH010000317.1, from coordinate 214 downwards.
AATTACCGTCCTTATCTCATAGGTTTTTCTATTTTTCCACTTACCATTTCAGATAAAGCTACATTGTTAACTTTGGACACTTTCCAACGAACTCCAGGAATATCTCCCATGGATCTTCCGGATGGTCCACCAATTCCTTCAATCATTACTTCATCGTGTTCATCGATAAATCCAATAGCTCCGTCACCTGGTGCGAAAGCAGTTAATTGTTTAC
>CAZOYH010000316.1:0-1573 GCA_964583995.1 uncultured Methanobrevibacter sp. | reverse complement strand
TGCATTCCTCTGTATCAGTGATAATTAAGCTGCTGGCTCTTACTTCATGTGAAATTACTTCAGATTGTGGAACGATTAGATCCTTGAATTCTTGGGATGTTTCAACATCTACACTGATGTTTGCTTCCACATCCAAGTCCAATTCTTTTCTCATGTCCTGAATTCTTCTTATGAGTTCACGTGCCATAGCTTCCTGTCTGATTTCAAGTGTGATATTGGTATTTACAAATACGTTTCCGCCTTCAAATTCAGAGGATACGAAGTCATCCGGAAGTTCTGAGTCGAACAGTACTTCTTCACTTGACAGTTCAATTCCTTCGATGATGACTTTACCGTTTGCATCAAGTTCTACTTTAATTTGATTACCGTCAGCTTCTTTGAGGCCTTTTACAACTTTACCCATGTCTCCTTTGAGTTTCGGACCTAAGATTTTAAGGTTAGGTTTTGCTATGAATGATAATTTTTCGAATTCGCTGGCAGATAAAACTTCTTTGGTATTTGACTGGTCTTTGATAATGTCTGTCAGCTCTTCGATAGCTTTCAAGACATTTTCATCCTGTGATACGACGGTGATGTCTGATACCGGCCATCTTAATTTGTATTGTGCCATGTCTCTTGCCCTTATTGACGCTTCGATTACTTCACGGGCAACGTCCATTTTTGCTTCGAGTTCTACGTCGATTGCATCTTCATCGTATCCCCAGTCGTTCATGTGAATGCTTTCTGGTGCTTCAGGGTTTACTCCTTTAACAAGGTTTTCATAGATTTCCTCTGATACGTGAGGTGCAATTGGACATAAAACTGATATCAGTTTGATAAGTGCTGTGTATAAGCTGTAGTATGCTCCTAATTTGTCCGGGTCGTCGCTTTCAACCCATGTCCTTCCACGGATGAGTCTTACATACCAGCGGCTTAAGTCTTCAAGAATGAAGTTGTTGATTTTTCTTGTAGCTTTGTGGAAGAATAAATTATCCAAATCCTTTGCAACTTCTTTTACCAAGGTATTTGCTTTGGAGATAATCCATTTATCTTCAGCTCTTAAAATCATGTCCTCTTCAGTTAATCCTATCGGATTGAAGTTATCTAGGGACATGTAAGTGGTTGAAAATACATATACGTTCCATAAGATGTTAAACATCTTGTTGATGTTTAGAAGCTCTTCCCATACGAACTTTAAGTCGTCCCATGGTTTTGAAGCCCATAAAAGATAGAATCTTAATACATCGGCACCGTATTTTTCAATTACTTCTTCAGGAGATACGACATTGCCTAATGATTTGGACATTTTGTTTCCGTTTTCATCCAAAACGAATCCGTGCATTAATACTTTTTGATATGGACTTTTACCCATTGAAATTACTCCTGTTCCAAGTTGTGAGTAGAACCATCCTCTGGTCTGGTCGTGACCTTCTGTAATGAAGTCATATGGATACCATTCTTCGAATTTCTCTTTTTCTTCTGGGTAATATAGGGATGCCCATCCGGCAACTCCTGAATCAATCCATACGTCCAGTACATCCGGAATTCTTCTGATTGTCTGACCGCATTTGTCACATTTCACTTCAACTTCATC
>CAZOYH010000315.1:0-1579 GCA_964583995.1 uncultured Methanobrevibacter sp. | reverse complement strand
CATCTCCTTCAATTGCTCTTCCCCAGAGGTTTTCATCAATACTGTAAATTTTATCATAGCTTAATTCGATACCTTTTGATTCTGCATATGCTTTTTCTTCAGTTCTTGTTAAATTCATTTCTCTGATTGGTGCAATAATGTCCAAATCAGACATTGCAAGAATAACTGCTTCAAATCTGAACTGGTCGTTTCCTTTTCCAGTACAACCGTGTGCAATAGCAGTTGCTCCTTCTTTTTCTGCTACTTCAATGATTTTTTGAGCAATTAAAGGTCTTGCAAGTGCAGTACTTAATGGGTATCCTTCATATTCTGCATTTGCTTTAATTCCACGTGAGATGTATTCGTTAGCAAATTCTTCTTTAGCATCGATATTGTAGTGTTTTAATCCACCAATTTTAGCTGCCATGGTTTTTGCTTTTTCCATTTCTTCTTCGCCTTGTCCAACATCTACACATGCAGTAATTACTTCTACATCGTATTTTTCTTCTAATAATTTAACACATACAGAGGTATCAAGTCCACCACTGAATGCTAAAACTACTTTATCAGTCATTTAATCACCTAAATAAGAATAAGTTTACAGAAATAATTATATATTTAATACTATTTAAAATTTTTAAAAAATCAGTGGCAGAAGAGAACTCTTAATTGAGGATATAATTGAGGTTGAAAGTTATATGGGCTTTAAATTGAAAGCTCAATTAAGAGTTGCAAGCTGATAAGTATTTTTCAATACTTTCATCTTCAATTATAATGTTTGTTTTCATAGTATATAAAAGTTTAGGTATACCTAAATTTCTATCAGTAAGTTTTCAGCTTCAGCAAATTGAATCAATCTGTAATATGTTGGATTGTTTTTTAGTGTATCTTTGTTTCCAATAATAATCAATTTCCGTTTTGCTCTGGTTATTGCAACGTTTAATCTTCTTAAATCCTTTAAAAAACCAATATTTCCATTTTCATTACTTCGAACCGTGGAAATGATGATAATTTCTTTTTCTCTTCCCTGAAAGCCATCAACGGTTTTTACCTCGACAGGAGTTTTATCTTGGATTATTTTAACTTGATCTGCATAAGGGCTGATTATTCCAATATCATCTTCATTTACACCAGCATTTAGGTAATCATTAGCAATGCCTATTGCAATTTCAGATTCTAGTTCATTAATAATGGATTTTGAATCTCTCAAATGCTTTTCTTTATTGTCTGCAATATTTGATGTGTCAATAAAAAGCAGTGCTTCTTCATCGTGTTTGCGGCCTAACAAATCGTTAATGGTTATTTCATCAACACTCAAATCGCTTTTTAAGCTGTTATTATAGAATTCTTTGTTTGGAAATTTCATAAGTAAGCTATTCATACGATATTGAACATTCAATAACTGTGATTTAAATGGATACATCCTAATTAGCTCTTCAAATAGTGTTTTTTCCAATTCTCCTGCTTTTTCACTGATTATTGTTGGGGGAAGTTGTTTGTGGTCTCCAGCTAGGATAAACCTGTGCGCTTTAGAAATTGGAATCAGAACACTTGGAATTGTGGCTTGTGAAGCTTCATCAATTATTGCAACATCAAATTT
>CAZOYH010000314.1:0-1592 GCA_964583995.1 uncultured Methanobrevibacter sp. | reverse complement strand
AAGAAACATTACCAAAAACAAGAAAATCAAAAAGGGAAAAACACTAACCTACACCCAATGTCGTCAGTTTAAGATTTTTTCATGATGTTTTCCTCTATTTTTTTTAATATTTCTCAGGTATCATATTTTTTTAAAAAGTGGGTTTGTATCCTACGGGGAATTTTGGTTTATATAATTTTTTAGTTCTTTCATAGTTTTTGGGCTTTTTTACTTTGTTGGGCGAGTGTTTGCACTTTTTTATGAAGTCTTTCATGAATTTTCTAACTATTTTTCTTGTTGGATTTAAGACTATTTCAAAGAAGTCTTCTTTTATTCTGCTGATTAAATTCGATTGATCAACATCATAATATCCCGTTTTTCCTTTTCTTCGCATTACTCTATTTATTATTGTGTTTAAGTATATTCTGGAATAACAAAATATATTATATGTTAAAAATGTAGAGTAGATGTCTTGTAGTATTCCTATTCGTGAGTATGCCGTGTAGTTTTCAATTTGAAGTCTTTGTTTTAAAGTTTTATAGGTACATTCAATTCCCCATCTGGCATCGTAGATTTCATCAATATCATCTTTACTCATTATTTCAGGTGGTAAATTGGTTAATAAACTTTCGATTTCAATTTTAGTTTCACCTGTTTTTGAATCTTCTTTTTCCAGTTCGATGGATATGATTCTTAAATTTAATTCTTCAACATTCTGGAATTGTTTTTTTAATTCAGGATCTTTGAAGATTTTTAGTCGATTTTTAGTTAAAGGTATTGAAATGGGGCTATCATCTTCTTTTATGTTTTTTCTTTCTTCTTTGTAACTATTCTTTTTTAATCTAATGACAAAATAAGTATTCATACTTATTAATCTACATATGAGTTCCAATGATACGAATCCTCTGTCAAATGAGAATATGGAGTGTGATGGTTCAATTAAATCCTGACAGTTAATTAAGTTTTGATGAATAAGTGTCATTTCACCAATTCCACGCTCTCCCATTAATCCATCAATTAAAAAATCATTTAAAACATCCACAATTCCACAAAAAGTAACTTTAGGCAGTCTACTATAATCTTCTGGAAAGCCAAATTCCTTTAATGTTTTTTCTTTGTTGTATAATGTAAAACGTGATCCATCACCTGCAAAGAGCCTAAAACCATAAAAAGTTCTAAAAAATGGATTTGATTTATTAAAATCAAAATATCCAATATTGGACAAATAATTTAAACTTATTTGTTTAAAAACTTCAGGTTTGATATTCATTCTTTGCTGTGAAAAACTTTGCTTCCTATATGTATCAATATCTGATGTACAGAGCTTTAAATGATTATCAATATTATTTCTAATTGTTTTTCTTTTATTAAAAGTTATATGCAAAGCATAATCTTTAAAACTCCATTTTCTATTTCGTATAAAAGCAGAATCCCCATAAATAAATTTTCTAGAGGTTTCACAGACCAAATCAATGGCTTTAGTGCAAAAATAAAACATTACACATCACCAACCAGAAAACATATGAAAGATTCTTTCAAATTCAACAAAAATCAAAAAATTAATTACTAACTTACAACAATAAATAATTGAGGGAATTTCTTTTGATTGCATA
>CAZOYH010000313.1:0-1606 GCA_964583995.1 uncultured Methanobrevibacter sp. | reverse complement strand
GGTCTTGTTGAAGCGGTAAGTGAAACTTTAGGTGGAATTGAAGTTATTGTTCCTGAATACTCCCAACACATCGGTGCTGTGGGAGCAGCTCTTTTAGTATCTGGAATGGGACACAGACAAGATAATAAATAAATATAATTTAAGGGTGATTTGATGTTAGTAGAATGCTATGATGAGAGGGGTGCAGAAGTTTATGAAATCATCATCAAACAGATTTTCCAGGACCTTGTTTTAGGTTCTTCTGTAGATGATTTAAAGGCTTATGTTAATCCAGATGACCCTGTATTTGTCTTAGCTATTAAAATGAGAAAAACTTCCAATGCAATTCTATTCGGTGAGGTTGCAAGTTTAACTTACGATAAGGCTAGGGATAAAACCGTGATTTTAATTGATGATGAAAACTATCTTCCAAATATTTTAAGAGAGTTATGGAAAAGGTTTTCAAGAGATGAAATCTATCAGCCTAACAGGTATCAGCTTGAAATCAATGGCGATCACACCGACTATGAGTCATTGGTTGTTGATGACCCTCATTCCAATTTGCAAAGACGTATTTATGATGCAGTATTTAGGATATTGCCTGAAGGCTTTAAAATCATTAAAGATTTATCCACTGAGGATATTGTAGCTGTTGTAGCTACTGATGAGTTAATTAAAGATGAATGGATTGAAAAAGCTCAGGAGTTTATTGATGAGTTGAACAAGGGAATGTAGAAAAGTTTATATATTTGTTCGTATCAATACAAAATAACAGGAGTTATATTTTAAGGGAGTAGTGGTATTATGAATGAACATAAAGGCTCAAGATTTGCACATATAACTAAAGCACACCCATGTTTCAACGAAAAAATGCACGATAAAGTCGGAAGGGCACATGTACCAGTCGCACCAAAATGTAATATCTTTTGTAACTTCTGTACAAGAGATATAAACAATGAAGATGACAGGCCTGGGGTGGCAAGCTGTGTAATGGATGCAGATGCCGCCATTAAACATGTCAATGATGTTACTGCTGATGGTCCAATTGCTGTTGTAGGCGTTGCAGGTCCTGGTGATTCTCTTGCTAATGAAGCGACTTTTGAATTTTTCGAAAAATTAGCTGCTGAACAGCCTGACTTAATCAAATGTATGAGTACAAACGGACTGTTACTTCCAAAATATGCAGACAGACTTGCAGAGCTTGGAGTAAACTCAGTTACCGTAACAATAAATGCAATAGACCCTGACATTGCAGTTGATATTTATTCATTTATCAAATATGAAGGAAAAGTCTACAAAGGATATGAAGCAGTTGAGATTTTAATCAAAAACCAGCTTGAAGGTGTTGAAAAGGCAGCAGCCAATGGTATGGTAGTTAAAGTCAATTCAGTTTTAATTCCAGGATTAAACGATGAGCATATTGTTGAAATAGCCAAGGAAGTTAAAAAAAGAGGTGCTTCTTTAATGAACATTTTACCTTTAATTCCGTTAGCTAAAATGAAACATTATTCTCGTCCGGACTGTTCAATGATGGAATCTGTCAGGGAGCAAGTTGAAGAAATTATACCAGTATTTAGAGCATGCACTCAATGCAGAGCAGATGCTTATGGAATACCGGGTAAGAAAA
>CAZOYH010000312.1:0-1650 GCA_964583995.1 uncultured Methanobrevibacter sp. | reverse complement strand
GAAATCATTATTCAAACATTAAAGGTGATATAAATGGCATCAATCGAAGTAGGTAGAGTATGTGTTAAAACTGCTGGTAGAGAAGCAGGCGAAAAATGCGCAATCGTTGAAATTATCGATGAAAACTTTGTGGAAGTTGTTGGTGAAGCAGTTAAAAACAGAAGATGTAACATTGCTCACTTAGAACCAACCGAAGATTCAATCGATGTTTCCGGCGACATTGACTCTATTAAAGCAGCATTAGCTGACTTATAAAATCAATGAATAATTGACAAAATTATTCATAACTTTTTTTATTTACTATTTTTAGGTTTTTTTCATGAAATTTGACATGGTTGTTAAATCTAAAAGCTTTACATCTCCAGATTTCGGATGTAAACCCGAAGAACGGGAAATTACTGAATATATTTCTAAAGGTGTAATTAATTTAGATAAGCCCTCCGGTCCGACTTCTCATGAAATAGACTCCTGGGTAAAACGTATTTTAAATTTGGAAAAATCAGGCCATGGTGGAACATTAGATCCAAAGGTAACTGGAATATTGCCGGTTGGTTTGGATGATGCTACCAGAGCTATTCAACTACTTTTAACTGCTCCAAAGGAATATGTCTGTCTTTTGACTTTCCATCAGGATGTTCCTGAGGAAAGGATTCGTGAAGTATTTGCTGAATTTACTGGAAAGATATTCCAACTTCCGCCTGTAAAATCTGCTGTAAAACGTGAGTTAAGAACACGTAACATTTACTATTCCACAATTTATGAAATTGAAGGAAGGGATGTTCTCTTTAGAATAGGTTGTGAAGCGGGAACATATGTTAGAACATATTGCCACAATATCGGTGAAGCTTTAGGCGTTGGAGCCCATATGGCTGAGCTTAGAAGAACACAAGTAGGTTCATTTAATGAAAAAAATAATTTGGTTACTTTACAGGATGTAACTGATGCATATCATTTCTGGAAGGAAGACGGTGATGAATCTTTCTTGCGTCAAGCTATAATGCCGATGGAAAGGGCTGCAGACTATTTGCCAAAAATTATTATTAAGGATTCAGCAGTAGATGCAATCTGTCATGGTGCAGATTTGGCATGTGGTGGAATAGCAGAACTTGCAGATAATATTCAAAAAAATGATATTGTAGCAATTGAAACTCTTAAAGGCGAATTGGTTGCTTCAGGTAATTCATTATTAACTTCAGATGAAATTTTGGAAGCAGACAGTGGTTTTGCCGTAAATGTTTCTAAAGTATTTATGAAACCCGATACTTATCCAAGATTTTGGAAATAAATCCTTAAATGTTGGGTGGCTCAGTCCAATGTTTGATTTAGGTTTTGGGAAAATTTTTTAAAAGTTGGTTGTTTCCACTCTAGAATGTTATATGATTATGAATTTACTTTTTTTTTAGAATGATTCTATTGGTCTGTATGTTTTAATTCATTTTAGTAATTTGGTGATTGAATATAAATTGTTTATATTCTTTATTTTCATGTTTTAAGCAAAAATTGTCTGAGTATGTAATTGCTTTCATTTATAAGCGAAATTATTTAATAATGGAGTGTAATCTTTAATTAATTGTCTTTTTTAGATATTATCTAAAAAAATATGAATAATTTTTTTAAGGTGTGAATTAAATGCAAGAAGAATATGCAATA
>CAZOYH010000311.1:0-1651 GCA_964583995.1 uncultured Methanobrevibacter sp. | reverse complement strand
CTTCGTACTATTTATTAAATTTAAGAAATCAAAATAAAAAATAAACGGCAAAAAAATTAAAAACGAATATACCCTATAGGGTATGTGGATTTAAATCAAAATCCCAGAAGTTTTTGAAAGAGCCTTGTAAAGGTCTCATTGAAATTGTCTTGTATTATTAATAACACAATCTATTTATTATTTTGTAGATAAACTCTTATCATATATGTTGATTATGATTTAAATAAATTGAAATTTCAAACTATGATGATTTAATTAATATTGTCCAAGGAAAACTGATGAATGTGATGATTTTCGTGATAGATATATTCTATCTATATAAATGGTAAGGGAATATAAAAATGAAAACAACTAATAAAAATTATAATTTTGAAAAAAGTCTGGAAAGAATTGATAAGATATTAAATAGTAATGACAATAATTATGTCGAAAACGGGAATAAAATTCCTTCAAGAGAAAAATTAACTTTTACTAATGGATTTTATGTGGATGTAAGTGCAATATTTGTAGATATTAGGGATTCATCTTCATTATCTAATTCACACAGAAGACCTACATTAGCCAAAATATACCGTTCATTCATATCAGAAGTAGTTGCAATAATGAATGGTGAATCAAACTGTAATGAAATAAATATTATTGGTGACTGTGTTTCAGGAGTTTTTGAAACACAAACAAAGACTGATATTGATAACCTATTTTCAACAGCTTGCCGAATAAATGCGCTAATTGAAATTATTAATTGTAAACTTACAAAAAGAAATATTAAGAATATTAAAGTTGGAATTGGTATTGATGATGGGAGAGCATTAATGATAAAAGCAGGACACAAAGGAAGCGAAATCAATGAGATAGTATGGATGGGGGATGTTGTGAATAATGCCTCAAATCTTTGTAATAATGCAAATAGATTTAATTCAAAAGCTATTTTAGTTAGTAAAGAAATATATGGTGATTTAAATTCACACAATAAAAAATGTTTCAGTTGGAATTTTAATTATTCTTGCTATGAATCAAATGCTGTAATCAGTTTTATGAATGATTGGTTGAATGAAAACTGCAGGTAAGTGATTTTAATGTAAGTTTATTTTATTAATCTTTCATTCCATTGTTAATCCAATCGTTAAACTCAGTTATTATTATATCTCCAGCATAATAGTGTCTATTTTTGTAGTGAATTTTTCTAAAAAATCTTTTTTCATTTTCACTATATCTAATTAGATTGTTATAAAATATGGTGGAAATTACAATGTTATCATCATGAGTTGTATTTGCTATTGATGATAAATTTGATGCATCTATGACAGCATCTCCAATCCATATTTTATCATTTATTCCAACATTTTCCCTGCCGGCTTTAATAACTAATGTTTGTGAAGCACCAATGCCTATACCTGCTTTAATTGGAGGTAAATCATTTTCTTTTAAAAGTTCATTTAACATTTTCATATATGTGTTGCAGTAACATGCTAGAATATATAAATCATAAAAATCAGTAATTAATGGTGTTGTGTAAATTGCATAAACACAATCTCCTCTTATTCCAATTTCTCGATAGTTATCATTTTTTCTTAATATTTCAATCAGTTCGGATGTAAATGATTTCATGATTTTAGAAATATCTTCATTGTTTTCCTTAGAAAATAAATTA
>CAZOYH010000310.1:0-1682 GCA_964583995.1 uncultured Methanobrevibacter sp. | reverse complement strand
CGTGGAATCAAATCTAAAGGAAAAGGATCTGAACAAGCTAGAAGAAGAAAAATCTAATTTTTCTTCAATTTTTTTTTCTTTTTTTGATTTAAATGATTCACAACATTAAATTCAGAGCTTTCGTTTATAAGGATGAGGATATAGATGAAATCTCACAGGCTATTTTAAATATTTTACCTGAAGCTGAAATCGAAGCAGAAGAGGCTGAAGGATTACTTGAAGACAAGATAATAATATTATCAGGAATTGTTTCTAAAAAACGATTCACAAAGACTTTTTTTAATACTCTTCTTGAGTGGACAGATTTGAAAAAATTAAATGCAGACTTGGAGCGCAAAATCGATGAAAAAGGAAACTGGTTTTTAAGGTTTGACAAAAAAGACGCTCTTGATGAAATCTGGACTATCAAGGACTCCGGCGATTCAATTCATCTTAAGGTAAAAATTGCGGCTTTTCCAGCTAAAAAGGAAATTGCAGTAGATAAAGTCCGCCAAGCTATTTTAAATGATTAAAATGGAATTTAATCAGATTATTGGGGAATTTAAAGAATCATCCGATGTTGATTTTACCAAAAACATGAAAAAATTCGGCATTCAATACGTTAAAAGCTATGGTTTGAGGCTGCCTCAGATTAGAAAGATTGCAAAACAGTGCGGCAAGAATCATGATTTGGCATTAAAACTATGGAATCATGGCTATCATGAGACATATCTTCTGGCAACGATTGTGGAAGAGCCCGATAAGGTAGATTCCAAACAGCTAAACGACTGGGTTCATACATTCTATTCATGGGATTTGGTTGACCAGGCATGCATTAATCTTTTGAGATTCATTCCCGAAGCCATTGATAATATTTTCATTTGGTGCAATTCCGATGAGGAATTTGTCAAAAGAACTGCTTTCAGCCTAATTGCTGTTCTAGCGGTTCACAACAAGAATTTGGATTTTGATAAATATTTTGATATTTTAAAGGAAGGTTCAAAGGACAATCGTAATTTCGTAAAGAAATCTGTCAATTGGGCAATAAGACAAATCGGCAAAATTGACGTGGAAAATAACAGAAAGGCACTTGAACTTGCATATGAAATCCTGGGAATTGGCAACAAATCAAGCAAATGGGTTGCTCGCAGAGCAATAAAAGAACTTGAAAGTGAAAAAGTTCAAGCAAAAATTATAAGTTAACTTTATTTGATTAATTTTCCAATATATCATTAGGTGGTTAAATGGAAAAACAAAGTTATTATCTGATAATTCTATTGATTGCTTTTGTCATTTGTATTGGAGTATTTTGGTTTCAGTTCAATAATGATGTAGCTACTTTTATCATGATTAATGAGACTGAAGTTCATGAAAACGGAACATTTGCAGGAATGCTTGTGGATGCATACGGTATGGGAGTACCAAATCAAACAATTATATTCCACAAACCGGGTTATGATATGGGGACAATTGTTGATGCTCAAACTGATGAAAATGGCCAATTTATTATAGAAAATGCAGAATATCTGCCTGATGCAGGTAATGATAATTATTATGGTGACTTTTCATTCGCAGGTAATGGTAAATATCAAGGTTGCACATATGAAGGTAATGTGACTGTAATTCCTAATTAATGCATATATTTGAAGAGAGTTTATGAAAACTTGTGATAGTATTTATTATCTCTTTACTCTATTTTTTAG
>CAZOYH010000309.1:0-1690 GCA_964583995.1 uncultured Methanobrevibacter sp. | reverse complement strand
ATGACATGATTCACAAAACAGATAATCCTAAATTACCAATTGCAGGATTCTGTACCTTATGTGGTCAATGTCTTGAAGCATGTCCTGAAGACGCATTATGTTACAAATAGGTGTGATTACACACCTTTATTTTTTCTTTTTTTATAATTAGTTATAATTTATTCATTACTGTTTTTCCATCTACAATTGTCATTACTGGCAATCCAATGTATTTCCAACCGTCAAATGGAGAATATTCTGCTTTTGTTTGAAATTCTTCAATATTGAATTTTCCTTCTTGATTTAAGTCAATAACTGTAAAATCAGCATCTTTTCCTATTGCAATTTCTCCTTTATTTTCAAGCCCATATACTTTTGCAGCATTTCTAGAAAATATTTCTGGAATAATTTTTAAATCTATGTTTCCTTTGTTTACTTCAGTTAACATTAATGGGACTACAGTCTCTAAATTAGGTATTCCCGGTGATGATGCCCACACTCCTTTTGTTTTATCTTCAAGTGTGTGTGGGGCGTGATCAGTTCCAATTATCGAATTTTCATCTAAATCATTTAGATTCACACTTTTCTCTTTTGGTCTTAAAGGAGGATTTGTTTTTATGAATGTACCATATGTATTGTAAGCTGAATTATCAAGCAGTAAATGATGTGGTGTAAATTCCCAGCTTATAGACATGGTTTTACTTGCACTTTTTGCAAGAGTCAATGATTTAGAAGAGCTTAAATGACAAATATGCAATCTCAAATCATTAGCTTTTGCAAGTTCAATTGCTTGTTTTACTGATGCATCTTCACTTTCAGTTGGTCTTGCATAAGTGTAATCAATAGCTTTGTTTTCCTCTTTTTGTTTAAGTTTTTCAGTTTCTTTTTCAACTATGGATTTTTTCTCACAATGGGTTGCAACAAGGCCATTATAGTCAGTTGTATTTTTCAGTGTTGATAAATCATTAAATATTTTTTCTAAACTTTCATCACTTTCAAGATCCATGAATATTTTAAAAGAGATTGGATTTAGCTTTACTATCTTTTTCATTTCTTCAAGAGTATTATGACCTGCTTGAAGCTCAAAATTAACTACGGATTTGTTTTTTGCAATGAGTATCTTTTCTTTTAGTGCGTTGTAGGTATTTGTTTTTGGAAGAGTATTTGGCATGTCGATGACTGTTGTAAACCCTCCTGCAGCAGCACTTAAACTTCCTGTTTTAAAATCTTCTTTTTGTGTTAATCCGGGATCTCTAAAATGGATGTGAGGGTCAATAAAACCAGGTAATATGTAATTATCTTTAATGTCGATTATTTCATCACCTTTTAAAGGTGTTTTAGAAATATCCGTAATTTTTCCATCTAATACTTTAATGTGATATTGTCCTGTTTTATCAACTAATTTACAATTTTTTATAACTAAATCCATAATTAATCTCCTAATCGTTATAGTCATATTTGTTTTTCAATATTTTTAAATCATAAGCTTTTTTTAATTTAAGATTTATATTTAAAATTATGTCTCAAGTTTCAGATATTCTCAAAAGGGATATGGAATTATTTTTTATGGATTTGGATAGTGAACCTAAAAATTCCGACACTACTTCTGAAGTCGATTTGATAGCTGATTTTACGGAGTATAATCCTTTACATAATGGTCATTTTCATTGCATGAAAACTGCAAAAGGTATGTTTCCTGACTCATTATTTG
>CAZOYH010000308.1:0-1698 GCA_964583995.1 uncultured Methanobrevibacter sp. | reverse complement strand
TGATTACAAACATGATTCCACCGAAATCACGGATTTCATGTACCCAACCCATGATTGTAACATCACTGCCTGCTATTTCAGGATTGTGTTGGTTTGCATAGTGAGTTCTTCTCCAATCATTTAATAAACCTTGCAAATTATTCACCTTTTTGTGGTTTGTAAAAATAATAATAATGATAAAAATTTCATTATAAGTTTAAATTAGTTTTAATGTTTTATAAAAGTATGCAAAAATAGTGTTGTCTAAGTTTATAGGAACTAATCCTATAAACTACGTCAGATTAGACAACTGTTTAACTACCTAATTTTTCGAAATGAAAAGTTAGAATATGAACTTAATCATACTCTTAATTGAATTTAGATTATAATAATATATAAAGTTAACTAAATCCATTAAAATTCTTTATTTTACAAATATAATGAGTAATATAAATTAAAAATAAGATTGGGAAGAGTTACGCAAAACTTCCAGCTGACGACCTTGAAAAATCACGAACCAATCTACAAAATTCAACTATCATACGAGATTATTCAACATTTACTCCATATAATGCAATATGAGAATAACATCAAGAACAATCAAGACTAAATCCAGCGCAATCAGCAAATTGCTCAAACGCCAACCCTCCATTTCAAAATGGAAAAATAAATGTACATAACTTTAATCTCCCATTAGGTAGTTAAGTTATTAATTCATCTATTGCTAATTGATATTGAATTATTTAATATATAAATGCGTTAAAAAGTGTATTTATTAAATTTACACCATTTAAAAAGATTTAAGTGAGATTTAAAAATTGATTTGAAAAAAAAGTTAAAAAAAATAGTTAAAAAATTAAAATTTATCCGCATCAAGAGTTTTAACAACACGTGCAGGAGATCCAACTACAACCGCATAATCCGGAACGTCCTTTGTTACAATAGCTCCGGCGCCAACAATTGCATACTCCCCAACAGTAACACCCGCCAATATGCTGGCGCCGGCTCCAATCCAAGCTCCCTTTTTAATGTGAATAGGTTTACAGGTTAAAACCTGTCTGTCGTATTCATCATGATTGTTAGACAATAATTGGACATTTGCAGCCATTAAAACATCGTCCTCAACAGTTATTCCACCGCGAGCCATTAAAAGAGAATTTGAATTGATAAATACATTGTCGCCAAGTTTAAGGTGAGTTAAGGCTGCACCTGCAATCGGTGCAACAATCATTGAATTTTCACCTAAATTATCTCCAAAGAACTCTTTTAAAAGAGAATTATACTCTTCAGACATTGGCATTGTGTGATTTAATTTAAACATGAATTCTGTTTCCTTAAGTGAATTTTCCATATCCTCAGGAGTCAGTTCACGCATGTCAACCCTTTCCCATTCCATTTAATCATCCCTTAATCTTGTTTTAAATGAATTTGCATGAGCAAAGAATCCTTCATATTCGGCTATTGGAACTGAAGTTTCAGATAACTGCCTAAGACCATCTTTAGTAATCCTCTGAACAGTTGGTTTTTTAATAAATTCCTCAGTAGATAATCCTGAATACATTTTAGCCCCACCACCAGTTGGTAATACATGATTTGTACCGGATCCATAGTCTCCAGCAGCAACTGGTGAATATGCACCTAAAAATATTGAACCTGCATTGTTAATGTGTGATAGTGTTTCATCATCATCTATTGTAGATATGATTAAATGTTCAGGAG
>CAZOYH010000307.1:0-1730 GCA_964583995.1 uncultured Methanobrevibacter sp. | reverse complement strand
ATTCATCGGCAATATGGTCCTCCCCCTCCGTATCAAGGTCCTCGGGCTGGGTTTTAAAATAAGAAAAAAAGAAAAAATAGATGGAATTACATTCCATCACGACTCATATCAATCATATTTTGAGTTAACTGAGCTAATTCATCAGGAAGTCCAGTAATATCAATATTTAAAAATCCTCTCACAATCATGGATTCAGCTTCTTCTTCTTCAATACCTCTTGAAGTTAAATAATTAATCTCTTCTTCAGAAATTTTACCAACAGCTGCCTCGTGAGACATTTCTAAGTTTGCAGAACTAGCTTCAAGTTCTGGAACTGCATAGATAAAACTATCATCTGATAAAACTAATCCATGACATTCCAAATGACCTTTAACATCAGGCACAGTACCTGCAAGATGGCCTCTTGCATAAATTTGGGATTCGTCTTGAGCTACAGCTCTTGAAATAACTTCCCCTCTAGCACCCTCAGCATTTAATAATGCTCTAGATCCAACGTCAATAATTGAATCTTTTTTACCTGCTTGAATACTTTGGAAAATGGCTCTTGAATTTTTACCATCACAATAAGCAGTAGGGAATGATTGAATAGTGCTTACAGGACTAGTCAAAATATAATTATTAATATAAGTAGAATTATCCATTAATTTAACACCAGTTCTTGGACGTACTTCAACCTGTTCTGCCCAGTTGTGAACCATTGTGAAAGTAATTTTAGAACCAGGTTTCAAATACATTTCAGATACGCCAACATGCATTGCAGAACCTACATCATCACCTGTTGCACAACCAGTAATCAAATGTAATTCAGAGTTTTCCTCTGCAATAATTACATTGTGAGCGGTTTGCATAATGTCTTCATCACTAATAAACATACAAGCTTGCACAGGCATTACTTCTTTTGTTCCTGGAAGAGATCTTACAAAATAACCGCTTAAAACACCATTTTCTTGTTCGTTTAAAGCAGTTTTCGCAGTATATTTGTCTGCATCCGGTTTAACAACATTCCAGAGATAATCTTCCAACCAACTATATTTGTCTAATGCAACACCCATATTCATAACTTCAATTGAGTCAGATATTGAATTATTTGTAAAAACATTACTTTGATCTACTTGTAAAAATGAACCGGACCTATTATTTTCCTCAGTGTCAATACCTACCTTTAACAAATCTTTTTGGGTTTGTTTTGATAAATCATCCAAGTCATCAAGCATGTCTAAAGCATTTACTGTTTCATCAGTGAAGTTTTCAATTGTAATATCAGCACCTAATGCTGCTTTTTTATCTTTTGCTCTTTCAGCATCTTCATAAACATTGCGCACACTCAACACATCCATTAAAACCGTTTTTTCTAATATCTTCTAAAATTTCAGATGGATTTCCAGAACAGGAAATTGCCCCATCAATTAAAACATGTGCTTTATCTGCACTAACAAAATTTAAAATATAACCTAAATGAGTAATTAAAAGACCACTTCTTTTTCTTGAGCGTTGTGGCTTATCCTTATCCAATAAAGTTCCAATTTCAGAAGCCAATAATTCTACATTTTCAATATCCACCCCAGAATCCGGCTCATCAAACATTGTGAAATCTGGCATTTGGGCAAGCAATTGTAAAATTTCGGAACGTTTAACTTCCCCTCCAGAAAATCCAAGATTGACAGCACTTTCTCTAACTTCCTCACTGTCTTTGAGTGGCGGTGCCCTGTCGGGCATCCGAGGATGTATCT
>CAZOYH010000306.1:0-1736 GCA_964583995.1 uncultured Methanobrevibacter sp. | reverse complement strand
ACGGTAATTTAGATTCTGTAGAATTTGAAAACAAGGCCAGTGTATGTAAATACATCGTACCTGATGGATATCCTGAAACTGAATATGCTGGTGAACTTATTGAAGTTGATGAGAAAGCTATTGAAGAGTTAGGTGCTAAAGTATTTTATGCAGCTGTATCACAGGAAGACGATGGAATCCACCTTTCAGGTTCAAGGGCATTAGGTATTGTAGCTAGCGGTGAAAGTATCGAAGAAGCCGAAAAAATAGCTGAAAAAGCATGTGAATTTGTAAAAGGTAATGTTTACCACAGAAGAGATGTTGGTACAACTGAACTTGTAAATAAACGTGTTGAACACATGAAAGAAATTTTAAACTAAATTTCTTTTTTTTTATTTTGATGTAAATGTCTAAAGAAGTAAGTCCTGAAGAAATCGAAGAGCTAAAGCAGAGCATTCACGATAAACTTGAAATAATCAAGGAAAATACTGATGATGCAGAGACTCTTGAAAAATGGGAAAGGTTTGCTAAAATTTTAGAGGCCAAGGATTCAAAATCAGATGACAATTCTAAAAAGGCAGACAGGTATGCTAAGTTTGATAAGGGCCTAAGCTTTTATCAGCGCTTTTTACAGGCTTTTGAAAAGGATGTGGATATTGATCCCGGCCGGCTGATGGGACTTACTGACGGTATTTTTGGAATGGTAATGACCCTTTTGGTTTTTGGTATTGCTCTTCCGGAAATGTTTATTACCAATTATTCTGATTTTATTTCATTTATTACAACTTTAGCACCAACCATTGGTGTTACTGTTGTTAGTTTCATTTTAATAAGTTCCTTTTGGATTTATCACCATGAATTCATCAAGGTTAAAAATTTAAACATTCCCTATTTGTGGCTCAACATTTTCTTTTTGATTTGCATATCATTTATACCGTTTACAACTTCTTTAATTGGAAATTATTCCCATTTCTTTTTATCTGAAGCGTTATTTGGTTTAAATATATTTTTAACAATTGTAACATTCCTGTTAGTGTATTATTATGCATATAGAAGGAAATTCTTAGATCCGATGCCTTCACATACTGAATTGCACCGTGTAGTGCACACTTTTTACATTATTATGGGATTAACAGTTGTCGTAAATCTTCTTGACTTTAACGTTTCAAGTAACTTTATTTATCTCTTTTTGCTTGTTCCTGTAATATCAACATTTAGGGATATTCGTTACAGAATGAAATGATAGTAACATTTAATATATATCTTTAACAAATATTCTTTTTTATAAAGAAATGGGGAATTTATAATGGGCAGTTTATTATCTGTTAGTGATATTAAAGAGGATGTAGAACACATTCTTGATTTAGCTAGTAAAATCAAAGCGGGTGAAATGGAAGAAAAACCTCTTGAAGGCAAAACATTGGCAATGATTTTTCAAAAGTCATCAACAAGAACAAGGGTTTCTTTTGACGTTGGAATGTATCAGTTAGGTGGAAGAGCAATCTTTTTATCATCTAATGACTTGCAGATGGGAAGAGGCGAACCGATTTTAGACACCGCTAAAGTTTTAAGCCGTTTTGTTGATGGAATAATGATTAGAGCCATTAAACATGGTGATGTAGAGGAACTGGCTAAATATTCTGACGTGCCTGTTATCAGTGGATTAACTGACTTAGAACACCCTTGTCAGGCATTAGCTGATATGTTAACCATTAAGGAACATTTCGGAAGTCTTGAAGGTAAAAAAATCTGTTTTG
>CAZOYH010000305.1:0-1740 GCA_964583995.1 uncultured Methanobrevibacter sp. | reverse complement strand
TTTCTCCATTTTTAATGGAGTTTAACTTTTCAATAACGTTCATTAAAACACCTAAATAATCGTAAGTTTATAATACTATTATTTTGTTTTTTAATGTTAATATACTTTCATAAGTTTTAAATATTTTTTTGATATATTATATAATCATGAAAAAAGCTGTTGTATTTGATAACTCCGGAACATTAATTGAGCGATACAGAGTTATTAAGGATGTTTTAAATGGAAATATATTCACGGACATTAACTCACTTGATTTGATTGATGCAGCTGATGCATTGGCTTTGGTTGTACTTCAGTTCAACACAAATAAGCTTTTAAAATTAAATCAGGATACTTTAATTTCAGATGTTATAAAGGAATATGACATTGATTTTGATGTGAGTTTTTCTACCAAACAGGTTTCAAAAGCCGAAGTTAAAGAAATTTTAGACAATGAAAAGACATCTACAATATCCGATATTACAGACGGTTTTGACATTTTGCGTGAGAAAATTCCACATATGGAGCTGTGTAACGGATCTGCACTTATTGTAGATATGGATTTGGGGGCAGTTGCATACACAATAACTTCTGCAGGCAAATTCTTTCCTAAAGTTTTTGAAACTATTGAAACATTAAAGTCCCGCGGAATTGAAATTTATATTGCATCCGGTGACAGAAAGGGAGCCATTAACAGATTGGCCAACATGCTTGATGTTCCTGAAGACAATGCCTACGGAACTGTATCAACTAGGGGCAAATGTGAAGTTGTCTCTATCTTAAAAGATGGTGGTTATAAGGTAATGATGGTTGGGGACGGTCTCAATGATATTTTGGCATTTAAAAAGGCTGATGTTAGTGTCTTAACTATTGAACAGCAGGAGGAGGTATCTCCTAAGATGATGGATAAGACAGATTATGTTATTGAAGATATTTTTGAAGTTACAATGATTGACTTTTAACTTAACCTTATTCTTGAACCTTTTTCATATTTCTTTTCAAGATTTTTTAAATCACTTAATTTAAGTCCGTAATCATCTAAAATGTATTTTAATTCTTCTTTGTTTTCAGATACTTCAATTATTTCATCAAAAACAATTATATTTGTATCTTCTATAGGATTATATTTTCCTTTATAATCAACAATTAATGCTGTTTTATTTTTATAATGGATTTTATCCATTTTATGGATGATTATTTCCCAGCTTGCACCAAAATCATATTCATATAACAAAATATTATTTTCATCAAGGTATTTTTCAATACCAACATTCATTGCTTCGGAATAATGTATTGTTTCAACAATATTATTTAAATCTACAGCATCTTCATCTGGAATTTCTGTTGGTACTTTAAATTCCCACATATGATAGTCATCAAATCCGAACACTTTTTGGATTAATAAATGTAATTGGAGAAAATTTATATCTCCGGGTATTTTGACTTGTCTCCAGATTTCATGTTCACTGTACAATATTAATCTTATTTCAAATCCTTTTTCATCATTTTTATTCGTTAGGACATTTTTCATGATTATTTTTATATAGGAACTAGTATTAGTACTAATTCATTGAGTTTTCTAGAAATTCATCAAGTTTTCTAATCAGTTCCTCATGATTAGAATCAAACACGGCTTGTAAAGTATTTATAGGTGATACTACTTCTTTAACCTTTGATGTTTTTTGAAAAATTTCAAAATTAAGTCTATATCTTCCATCACTTAATTCAAAATTATCTATTTTTATTTTACCCTCCACTACA
>CAZOYH010000304.1:0-1741 GCA_964583995.1 uncultured Methanobrevibacter sp. | reverse complement strand
CATCATCATCCCAATCATCGAAATCATCATCTAAATCATCAGAATCATCATCCCAATCACCATCATCCAAATTGCCCAAATCAACATCCCACTTATCAGAATGATCGATAGTTACGACATTATCAGTTATTGCTCCGTGTTCATCTATGATTATATTTTCATGGGCGCTTGCTGCTGAAATTGACAGCATCAATACAAGCAATGAAAATATGATTATTTTATTATTAAACTTCATTTATTAACCTCCGATTTATAATTTTTTTATTTTTGATTCTCTTTAAGAACTAGAAATAATTTTTAACTTTAAATAAAATTATTTCTAATATTTTTAAATTAAGAAAAATATTTTCATTAATTTAATTTTTTTATAAAAATAGCGGGAAAATCCCTAAAATTTTTTTAAGGGATTGTAATTTTAATTACTCCGAATAATGCGAAAACTGAAGCATTTTCTACAATAAATGGAGCATTAACATTATGTTTAAAGAGAACATAATCGTGGTTATCTTCTTGTTCGGCACTGGTAATGGTATCAAATTCACTTACTTCTGGAAGATTATCATAACTGGCATATTGTTTAGTGAAGCCTGTGTCGGTACATTCACATCCAATCATATGATAAAACGCATATTGAATTTCTTCGGATAAATTAGTTGAACAATCAATCGGTTGGCTGAATTTAAAACTTTGTATTTCCAAACTCACATCGCTGTTGTCATATGCATCACGCCAACAACTTCCATCATCTGATAATTGTAAATCAGACCCTATATTCTCATATGAATTAATGCAAACATCAGATATTGTTTTTAAATCAAATGTTTGATTTATTAAAGTCATATTGTCCTGACTAATCAGTATATCCGAAATATTGCTGTCAGATCCTATAAATAATTCCGCCTCATCATTCAAATCATAGGAATTTATAATTGAATCTGCATCCTGATAAAAACTGTAATCTGAATAATATTTATGGTTTCTTAGCGTTGGATTATTGTTGAACGATGGAATATTAGTCATCGTGTTATGAGTAGGTGGCGAGTTCATGATTTTATCAAAAATATCAAGAAATGCATTTACATCAATAGGAAAATCAACATATTTCGCCCCAGAGCCTATAAAATTAATCAAATCATATGTTAAATAATCAATCATATTAGTGTTGCCGTTGAAAACATCTCCGATTTTATTTTCTTCGATTAATTTTTTTAATGAATCCTCTTTTAAATAATCGAAATATTCTCTGTAACTGGAGTATGTTTTTGCAAAAGAATCCTCAGCATGAATACCATTAACAATACCAGTTAATGCTTCAATACCCATATCATCAGAGAATTGGAAATTAGAAAACATTTCATCAACATCACGTTCATTAACTCTTACATCTGCACCATCAGCTTTGGAATAATGTGAACATGAAGATGCTTTGTGAAAAGCAAAATCTTTGTTTAAAGAGATGCCAGCAGTAGCTGAACCCTTATTGACTACAATATTAAACCCATGACTCCCAGAAGCATCATAATCGTCCACTGAGCCCGGAGAAATATCCGGTTCACTATCCTCTCCTGAGATATTTTCATCATCAATAACATCATCCTCTAGAATAGAATCTTCACTAACATCTTCATTATAACTAGAATCAGAGTCTAATTCAGCGTAATCTGAAGTTATAGCTCCATCATCAATTGTTATATTTTCTTCTGCACTAACAGCAGACATTAGCATGAATATTATTATTAAT
>CAZOYH010000303.1:0-1754 GCA_964583995.1 uncultured Methanobrevibacter sp. | reverse complement strand
ACAATTCTTTGCTGATCCACTAAGCATAGCACCACCATGCTCGGCGTAATTATGTATAAAAGTACAATTCCCACCACCGCCTTGATATATGGCACCACCTTCATTAGCAGAATTATTAACAAAAATGCAATTATCAGCAGTAATCTCAAAAACACTGTTACCAAAGATAGCTCCGCCATCCCCAGCGGAATTATTGATAAAACTGCAATTTATTGCAAAGCCCAAAAACATGGCGCCTCCAGCACTATGAAGAGGAGCGGAATTATTGATAAAACTACAATTTACAGCAGTTGAATAACCATTTATTGCACCACCATATGGTCTATTACCATTTACAAAAACAATGTCATGTAAGATTACATCACTGGCAGTAATCTTAAAAATACGGGCATTGTTATAACCGTCAATTGTAATTCCATTACCCTAAATTGTTAGTGAGCGACTAATAACAATTCCATCTTTAAAATTATCATCAGTTCCAGGTTCAAAAACATAATTTTCATCCAAATAGATATTGTTGTCTTGATTGCCGTTAATCGTATTGTTTAAATCGGTGAATGTTTTCAAAACAACATTTTCGTTATCTGGATTTGGTTGATTGTCATAATCAGTAATTATAATATTATCTTGGTTTATACTAACAACATCACTGGTTATATTTTCTTCTGCACTAACTGCAGAAATGGCCAATAAACTTATAATGATTATTGTTAGTGTCATTAATTTTTTATTTATCAATTTTTTCTCCCCATAAAAAGTAATATATATTGGATTTTTGTTGAATAATATATATTAATTTCATTTTTAAAATTTAGGTATACCTAAAAAATAGAAACATTTATATACTGTTCAAATCTACATTAGTATTAGTGAGAAAAATTAGGTCTACCTAAAAATCTAATTTTGATTGCTGGGTATTGTTTTAAACAGTACTATACTCCGATTTTGTTAAATTAGTTTTTTAACTCTCTTACTAGTTTAACAAAGCATATAACTACTCTCAGAAATTAAATATGTTTTCATATTTAATTTCACTCTCTCTTTAATCATTTAAATTGGCAAAGCATAACTAACACCAAAAGGGTCCATTAATAGGTGTTTTAATTTTTTAAAGTGTTGCCAACTTCTATTTTTTCAATAATCTTTAAGTAGTATAATTTTAAAATACTAATTTAATGAGAATATAGTAGGTTATACTATGAAAAGAAGTCAGAAACTGATTATAATAATTTTACTTGTGATTTTAGTTGCATTGCTTGCAACAATCGCCAGCGCCATATTCCTAAGTAACTCCACTGAACTTAACGAAGGGGATAGAAACATCCTTGTATGTGCAATTGATGAAAGCGAAACAAGGCCTGGAATGGGTGCTTGTGACATGGCATTCATCGTTC
This sequence comes from uncultured Methanobrevibacter sp., assembly GCA_964583995.1. Classification (GTDB taxonomy): domain Archaea; phylum Methanobacteriota; class Methanobacteria; order Methanobacteriales; family Methanobacteriaceae; genus Methanocatella. The sequence goes on along the minus strand of CAZOYH010000303.1, from coordinate 360 downwards.
ACCTGGAAAATGGTACTCTTAAAAATTACTCAGCAGTATATCCTGGCGGATTAACACATCCAACAGAAGCAGAACCTGCCGAAGCCCAAGCACAGGGTGCAGGTTCAAAGCTATTGCTTCACGATGCATTCTGGTATGAAGACAACTCCAAATCAATGCAGCTTGCAAAAGAAATTGTGGAAGCAAATACTGGAGTTCAAATAGATTCAGTTGTAGCCATTAACAGTCAGGCATTGGATGCAATACTTTCAGCAGCAAGCCCACTTGAAATAAACGGTGAGCAAATTACTGCAAGCGGTATTGACATTATCCGTGAAGAAGATTGGGGTAATGGAATGTCAAGAGGAGATGCAGTGCTTG
>CAZOYH010000302.1:0-1758 GCA_964583995.1 uncultured Methanobrevibacter sp. | reverse complement strand
TGACAATGTTAAAATAACTACCAGTAATTTTACAAATATAATCGGAAACCTACAAATACAAGATGATATGTGTACTATTGAAAAATCTATTTTCAAAAATTGTGGTAATGAAAATATGAATGGTTCATGTATTGTGTTAAACAATGGTGAGTACTTATTTATTGATGGTTGTACTTTTATTAACAATACTGGTTATAATGGTGCATGTGTATACATACACAATGTAACCAACAGTAGTAACATACTAAACAGTAAATTCATAGACAATACAGCATACAATTACGGTGCAATATATTATGAAGATGCTGGAATATACTACTACGTAGATGAATATACAAATAATCAATTCCAAGGAAACACTGCAAAAGGAAGCACCACACTCATCTATAAAGATAATACTGGTGCAACACAATCTATTCCTTTAACCGATTACACATACAAGGATACTAGAAGCCGTTTACATAACCTAAGTAATATTTATGATCCAGGTTCATTCAGACTCGTAACATATGTATATGTAGTACTAAACCCATCTGATTACATTAACAGTAAAGGTGAGCATAGTGATTTAAGTGGTGAAAACCGTGACAACCCATGTGGTTGGGAAGATGCTATTGTAATGGTATCACCAAACGGAATTATTACATTCATTAACAGTAGTGAAACATACACTCCAGCATTTAATAATTATATTATTGCACGTAGTAATGTTACATTATTAGGTAATGATACAACATTCACTCCTTTCCATATGGAATTAACCAATTATGCAACATTATTCAAAGCATACAATTTCATATTCACAGGCGCAACCAATACAGTATTCCTTGTTAATGGTGAAGAATCCAAATTTGAAAATTGTACATTCCAAAATAACGGTGGAGGTGATTGTCTTAAAGGTGCTGCATTACAAATACTTGCAGACAATGCTGAACTCATAAATTGTACATTCAAGAATAATGATGCTACTGCTGAGGATGGTGTTGGTGGTGCATTATATGTTGATGCATCAGGTTTAAGTATTGTTAATTGTACTTTTGATTATAATCGTGCATACAGTTACGGATCACACATCTACTTGAACTCAACCAGTGATAAAATCAACCGTAACATACATATTACAGGTTCACGTTTCTTAAATGCACCTAAATATGGTACTAGTGCAGGTAAAGGATCAAGTATTGTTATTTATACCACAAATACCAATTTAGATAATTGTGAATTTAAGGATAATGTTGGTGAGACTGGTGGTGCTATATTAATTACATCACAAGCAGACAACATAGAAATATCTAACTGTAACTTCACAAATAATAAAGTAACAACCACAGATAGTAGTGGTAGTGTATCTGTTGTGGAAAAGAATGTTGGTGGTGCAATCAATATTTTAACAAACAAACGTGTAACTATTCAGAATTCTCGTTTCACAAGTAATAATGCATACTATAGTGGAGCAATACACAGTATAAACGCTTATACTTTATCTGGTTGTACTTTTGAAGAGAATAGTGCTGATTATGGTGGAGCAATCTATAATACATTGACTGGTATGCGTGTCGTGGATTGTGTTTTCAACCGTAATACTGCTAGACAAGAAGGTAGTGCAATATATAATACTGGTGAGTTAACAATAAGAGGATCCAATACGGAATTCGGACACCACACCGGTAAAAGTACTATTTATAATACTGGTGTTTTAAATATTGAACGTACATCAACTACAGGTATACACCACAACACTGCAGAAAATGGAGCTGC
>CAZOYH010000301.1:0-1761 GCA_964583995.1 uncultured Methanobrevibacter sp. | reverse complement strand
TAGATTAATCTGGCAGGTTTTCACATGTAAACTTAGTGAGATTTGACTAAAAAAAGTAGGCAAATATTATTTAAGATTTAAGAAAGAAATTTAGATAAACAGTTAAAAATTATCTATATAGGTTATGCTTTTTTATCATAGTAGGTGATGGTTGGATTAAAATATCTGCTTTTTCAATTAATTAAATACATAGTTATTAGATGAATCATATGTTTACTTATATGTATTTTCATTTATTTTTCAGTATTAAATTTCATAACTATTATTTTTTTAAAATCCAAAGAGAATATTTTTTTTAAAATGACATTATCTTAAACATCCTATTGGAATTATTTTTACTCCGTCTTTTCTTGTGTATGCATATTTTCCACCAGTTAAAACGGCTAAAAATCTAGGATTTTCTATTTTGTCATTTTTTTCAATTAATTCATTTATTTTTAATAAGTTTTGTGCTCCCTCTTCTATTCCTTCATTACCGAGTTTGCATTCTATTAATGCATATCTTCCATCTTTTAGATGAACTACACAATCTATTTCCAAATCTGATTTGTCATGGTAGTAGGATACTTTTCCTCCATGTGAACTTGTGTATACACTTAAATCACGGATGCATAAATTTTCAAATACGAATCCGAAGGTTTTTAAATCTTTGTCCATGGATTCTGGATTTGCATGTAATGCTGCAACAGCAATTGATGGGTCGATGAATACTTTTTTATTTCCAGATCTAATTGCTGTTTTTGACTTGATATTTGGTGACCATCCTCTTTGGTCTTCAAGTACAAAAAGTTTTTTTAATGCATCAACATATGAATAGTAAGTGGGTCTGCTGATGTCCATGAAGTTTGCATTCATATCACTGATTATTGTTTGGTCTTTTGCAAGTGTGGAGTTATTTCGTGCAATTGACCTTAGCAGTAATCTAACTCTGTCGGGGTCACGTTTAACTCCATCAACAGCAGAGACATCAGTGTTGCAGATGTTATCTAAGTAAGAGTATGCTACGAATAGTTTTCCTTCCTCTGTTTTTTGGTTTAGTGAGTCTGGCCATCCTCCACGGCATGCTGCAAAGATTAAATCATCCATTGTTAATTCAGACTCACATTCATTTATATTCATGTCTGGGTTGTCGAATAATTCCATTATTGAAATTTGACCGTTGGATTCGCCGCTTTCATATAGGCTCATTGGTCTCATTAGTAGTCTGTGTATTCTTCCGGTTCCAGAATGGTTTATTGAATCTTCATCAACGACTGTTGAACCAGTTAGTATGTATAATCCATATCCGTCTGTTTCATCTACGCTTGTTCTGACTGAATCCCATAGTACTGGCGCTACTTGCCATTCATCTATTAGTCTTGGTTTTTCTCCTCTTAATAATCTTGATGGTTCGATGTCAGCCCACATCATGTTTGTTTGGTATGTGTCTTTGTTTTGTAATTTTAGCACACTTTTAGCATGTCTTTCGGCAGTTGTGGTTTTTCCACACCACTTTGGCCCTATGATGAGTATAGCTCCAATCATTTCAAGGTATTTATCTAAATCATCATCTAATATTCTTTTCATGTATTTTACCATTGTCTTCACCTGTGATGTTTCATATTTATTTTACAATTTTTCCATGTTTTACTTTACAATTTTTCCATGTTTTACTTTACAATTTTTCCATATTTTACTTTACATTTTTTCATTAATATATTTTACATTTTTTCCATATTTTACTTTACAATTTTTCCATATTTTACTTTACAATTTTTCCAT
>CAZOYH010000300.1:0-1774 GCA_964583995.1 uncultured Methanobrevibacter sp. | reverse complement strand
TTTTTAATTTCTTTAAAAGCTTCTCTTGCTTCAGGGCTTGGAAACAGAGGGTAAATATGAAACATTCCTTCACCAGTCAATAATTTTACATCAACGTTCTGATTTTTGAGTTTATCATAGTATAGGATAATATCCTTGTAGAATATTTCATTTTCCCCAGCAAATATCAGTGTTCGTGATAAACCGGAATTATCTCCAAAAATAGGACTTACTTTGTAGTCTTGAGTATCCAATTCACCAGCCCATGATTTCCCGATTTCCTTTAGACCAATTTCACCTAAAAAGCAATCATTTTCACTGTCATATGGGGGATTGCTCATGGAAATATCGACCCATGGTGAAAAAACAATAATGTGTTGTGGTTGGGCTAAATTAACGGTTTTCAAGTATTGTACAAAGGATAGGACAAATCCTCCACCTGCTGAATCACCCATTAATATGGTGTTTTCATACTCTTCAAGCAAGTATTTGTATAATCCAGTAATCTCATCAAAACTTTCCATCACTTTATGATTAGGAGCGAGTCCGTAAACAGGTGCAAGAACATTAACATTTAATTTTCGTGATAGCTTCCTGCAATATAAATGATGTTGTATGTTGATTTCATTGACGTAGGCTCCGCCATGTACGTATAGTATAACATTTTTAGATTTTTTATCATTTCCGTATGTGAAAACCTGCATTCCGTTAAAGTCAATACTTTTAAAAATACTCTTTACAGGTTTATTTGGAGTTTCAGACTTCTTGGCTAAAAATTCATCCACTGCTTTCTTTGAGTCCATAAAGTCCAATTTAACAATCTTTAGGATTTTCTCTTCAATTTTAGCAATAAATGATTTTTTCAAGTTAATCACGTTTAAAAAATAAGAAAGTGGAATAAATTAAATTATTCCATAAATAGCGCTGGTTTGTAAGGCATTGCGTTTTTGGCCTTATTTTGCGGGTCATATGAATCATCGGTGTGTACAATAACTTCATTGCCACATTCCTCTTTGATGTAGTCAAGAGCATCACTAAGAATTTCTTCTTCATTGAGTTTGCCGATGTATCTTGTTTTTGTTATTTCTTTACCGATTTTTTTAGCTACCATTGCTATTTCTTTTTTATCATCATAGATGTTAGCTCCAATAGCTCTGCCCATAATTTGACCAATGTCAGGTTTTCCAACTTCATCAGCTATTTTGTATAAGTCCCATTTCCAGTCAGGAGCAAGGTAAATGTGGATTTTAGATACTTCGTCTTTGACCATCTGTTTGATGTGTGCAATATCCTTGATGATATTTTCAACCAATTCCTCTGATTTTTCGATTTCCACACTTACAAGGCTTTCATCATATTCCGGCCATGATGCTTCACTTACAAAGCCTTCTCCACCGTAAGTGGACCATAATTCTTCGGAAGTGTGCGGAGTAAATGGTGCAAGAAGTCTAATCCAAGCTTCAAGAACAGTGGATAGAACATAAATAATTGCAGGATCTTGTGAGTCAATTAAATGTTTTACTCTGTACAAGTAATGATCTACGTCTTTTTTAAGTAAGAATAATGATTCTTGTAATGCTTGTCTTGTCTGGAATACTTCTAAAGCTTCAGTTGATTTTTTAATATGTTGATTAAGCTGACTTATCATCCATAAATCAATGGTACGTGTCAATTCAACTTCCTCAATATTACTTAAATCTAAAGTTGAACCATTCATGTCTACAATGTTAGCTGCAAAATCACTAAACCATACAAGAGATCTGATTGTTCAAAGAACTTCTTGTTCCCTCCAATA
>CAZOYH010000299.1:0-1796 GCA_964583995.1 uncultured Methanobrevibacter sp. | reverse complement strand
TTGTAATTGTTGAAACTGATTTAATTGTTGTTGAATATTTTCAGGAATCTCCATATTATCACCTAATTTAATTTGTCAAATCATTAATTTCCAATGCCAGTTTAATCCATTTCATTGCAGAGTTTAGGGATGCTCTAAATGAAGTTGAATCCTTAGCATCAATATTTATTAAAATATTAGAATCATCTAAGTCCAGAGTCATTGATGACCTGAAGTCGGGAGCCGTATCGAATTCCAAAACTATAGAATCATATATTATTTTAGCCTGAGTGCTGTTGTCAAACTCGACAGTTATACTACTTTTAACGCCCAATAGAGGAGTTTCATCAATCATCCAAAACCTCTATAACCTTTTTAACGTTAATCTGGAAATCAGTAGGTTCACCAAACTTGTTTATGAAGCTGATTTTAGCCACCATATCATCACGTTTGGCGATTAAAATATAATTTTCACTGGCCTCATCTACCAAATCAACGTCAAGAATATCCTTTAGGACATTAAGCCTGTCGACTTGAGATACTATTTTCAATTGGGAAGGAGCAATATTAATCTTTCCGTTACCGTTGTTTGCAGTGATTAAAAGTGTAAGCAACAGTTGCCCTTTGTTTGAATAAAATGAAATTCTGCTGGGATTGCCTTTACTTTCATTAACAATTGCAAGGTTAAATTCCTCAATTTCCAGAGCCTTCAAAAGTAGCTCACGCATGTTCATCTTTCCTCTGTTGACGGATGTTGAACCTGTTGCATGTGCTAAATTCTTACAGAACTTTCTAGTTTTTTGAGAAGGTTTTCTGGAAGTTGAAATTAACATTTAAATCAAAAATAGTATAAAAATTGAGTAAAAGCAGATAAATTATCTTGCTTTTATTATTCTAGTAGTTTCTGGAACATTTTTAAATAAAATCCTATATCTGCATTTAGGACATTTATTTTCCATGTAGCTTTTGTGGTCTACTTCTGCTCCACAACGTGGACACCTGTACAAGGCCTATTCCTCCACTTTAATGTCTCTGATACTGCGTGCTGCAGATTTTGCCATTGGAGTTTCAGGAACGTATGCTCCTCCAGTGAATACTGCACCACATTTTCTGCATTTCCAAATTCCAGCAGCTTGTCTTTTCACGTAAGGTCTAGCGCATTTAGGACAAACATGATCTTTTTTCATGTTTTCTTCAATAATCTTTACAGATCTTTTTGCTTTTCTTCCGTATCTTGCACCGAACCTTCCTGTAATTCCCACTTTTTTAGTTCTTGCCATTATATCTTCTCCATTAATAATAAAATTGTAAAACTGTAAATTTAAAATAATTTACATTGATTATCTAAAATAATCATAAAATAATCTAATATGATAATATTGTACTACCTTATATTTAAAGGTTTGCTTAAAATAAGTAATTTTAAGAAAAAACACTTATCTAAATAAAATATAAAAAATTTGATGAGAAAACACTTCCCCCTATAAATCAAATATTTTACTGAACTTCTCATCAAAGATTAATATTAAATTAAATCTAACTATTCCAAAGTAGGATAGTTAGGACTTTCATTAGTAATTAACAAGTCATGAGGATGTGACTCTTTGATTCCGCTGCTTGTAATCCTAACGAAGTTTGCTTTTTCCTTCATTGCTTCAATATCTTTAGCACCACAGTATCCCATGGATGATTTTAAACCACCTACTAATTGGAATAAAATCTCAGCGATAGTTCCTCTGTAAGGTACAGCACCTTCGATTCCTCAGGAACATATTTAGTATGGTTCATTTTACTTTTTTGACCTTGGAAGTATCTGT
>CAZOYH010000298.1:0-1834 GCA_964583995.1 uncultured Methanobrevibacter sp. | reverse complement strand
GCGTTCAGACATTATCAGATAATTTATACAAAAAAATTAAAAGAGGCCACACAATAGCAGACGTAATAGAAGCAAATCAGCTTTTAAGAGATTCAGCTATTAAAGTAGCCATGCACATGATGCCTGGTCTGTTTTCCGATGAAAAACAAGACCTGAAAATGTTTAAACAGTTATTCCGTGATGATAACTTCAAACCGGACATGCTTAAGATTTATCCATGTCTTGTTACAAAAGGAAGTGAATTATATGAGTTATGGCAATCAGGCAAATATGAACCATATAGTGACGAAGAAGCAGTTGAACTAATTACAAAAGTTAAAAAGATTCTTCCAAAATGGGTTAGGACAATGAGAATCCAAAGAGATATTCCATCAACCCTTATTGAAGCGGGTGTGAAAAAATCCAACCTTGGAGAACTTGTCTATAACAGATTGGATGAAGAACATATTAACTGCCAATGCATTCGTTGCCGTGAAATAGGTCATAAAAAAACATCACAGGAATATAGTTTGGATGATTTTAAATTATTTAAAGAGAACTATACTGCTTGTGAGGGGGAAGAACATTTCTTATCTATTGAAGATATAAATGAAGAAAGCATTGCAGGATTTTTAAGACTGCGTTTTCCTTCAAAAAATCATTTCAGAAGCGAGATTACTGACAATACAGCACTCATAAGAGAGTTGCATGTTTATGGCAACATGATTAAAATTGGAGGAAAAAATCCCAATATTGGCCAGCATACCGGATTTGGAGAAAAACTTCTAAAAGAAGCTGAAAATATGGCCATTGACAATGGCAAAACTGAAATGGCAATCATCAGCGGAATTGGATCTAGAAATTACTATCGTAAATTTGGTTACAAAAAAGTTGGTCCATATATGATGAAAATGCTGACATGAAAATATTTAAATAGATGTTCGTATATATACTAACTAATTAAGAGAGTGTTATTATGTACAATATAAAAAATTCAAAGGAATTAGCAAAACTCATTAACTACACAAATCTAAACAACATGATTTCTGAAAGTGAAATGAGAGAATTTCTTGAAAAAGCAAAAGAATTGAATTTTAATTCAGTAGTTATATCCCCAACATATGTGCCTTTAGCAAAAGAAGTACTAAAAGACACAAATATCAAAATCGGAAGTGTTGTTGGATTTCCATTAGGTTTTGAAGATACAGCCAGCAAAGTAGCTGAAGCAAAAGTATTGGTTGAATTAGGAGCCGACGAGATAGAAGTTGTTCTTAATTTAAGTCACCTGAAAGAAGAAAAATACGATTTAATCGAAGATGAAGTAAAACAACTCAGGCAAGCCGTTGGAGACAAACTTCTCAAAATCATAATCGAAACCAAAGCACTGGAAGATTATGAAAAAGCAAATGCTGCTAAAGCTGCTGAAAAAGGCGGTGCAGACTATGTGAAAAACTCCACAGGATTTGTATCACCAAACCACATATTTGAAAATGTTAACGACATTAATATTATACAAAAACATGCTCCAAAAATTAAAATTGAAATATATGGTGGAATTGACAATTACAAATTTGCAAACCAGATTTTAACTGGCGGAGCAGATTTAATCGGAAGTAACCAGGGTTATGAAATCGTTAAAAGATATAAAGAATTAAGAGAAAACACTCAAGTAAAACCAAAACCAATCACTTTAACCAAAAAATAGATTAAAAAATCCATCACCTTTTTTAATCTACTTATTTTGCAAAAAATAGACAATATTCTCTCTAAATTAAAGATTTTTAAAAAATAAGTAAAAACAATGCCATGGGCCGGACTTGAACCAGCGACATCTAGATCTTCAGTCTAGCGTTCT
>CAZOYH010000297.1:0-1841 GCA_964583995.1 uncultured Methanobrevibacter sp. | reverse complement strand
TAAATTTAGTAGAAAAATATATATTGTTATAAAATTCAATTATATATTATGTCAGATATAAGTAAAACAACAATAAATTTACCAGTAGAATTAAAAAAAGAATTGAAAAAATTAGCAATTGATAATGATACTTCACTATCCGGTTTAATCATTCAAATGATTGAAGAAGGATATGAAAAAAGAACAAAAACAACTGTTAAATCAGATGAAGATTAAATAATATCTTCTACTGAATTTAACATATAAGATATAAATTGAGTTTTTGCAGTTTCTTCAACAAAAACTGCAAGTAATTTTGCTTCTTTTAAACAATCACTAACGCAAATCACACCATGATTTTTTAAAATTAAAACATCCTCATCCCCAAGACCTTCACTTGCACTTTTAGCGAGCTCATCTGTTCCTGGTTTTTCATATTCAATATATGATAAATATGGAGAGGTTATAGCACCGAAACCCTCAAGTCTTTTAAGCCTTTTAGATGAGAATGCAAAGCCTGTTGCATAAGGTGAGTGAGTGTGAACAATAGCATTAACATCTGATCTTTTTTTATAGATTTCCAAGTGCATATTAACTTCAGAAGACGGTTTACCTTTTGTTAGGATGTTTCCATCAATATCAACTAGGACAATATCATCTTCACATAAGTCTGATAATGATTTTAAGGTAGGAGTAATAGCAATCAAGTCTTTATCGTCTTTTTTAAATCTGGCACTGATGTTACCTGATTTTCCAGAAACCAATCCTTTGTCATAAATTTCATTTGAAACTTCGATAATTTCAGCAATATTTTTTTTCATTAAATAACCTCTTTAAATGAATTTTAAATGTTTATATTTTCCTTTGTGAAGAACAGGAACTTCAGCAGGAGTCGGTTCAATATTATAAATTTTTTGGAATTCTGTTTGTGTCTGGAAGGTACCAGAATTGATTAAATGAATTCCTTTAAATCTTCTGTAAGTGTTAATGTGAACGTGTCCTGTGTGGAATACATCAGGTACCTCATCAATAACAAGATAATCTTCAAGTTCTGAAGCTAATGGAGTTCTTTCACCATAAATCGGAGCTAAATGCCTTTTTTGTAGTAATTCTTCCATTAATAAATCATTTCTCTCGTGAGTAAATCCTTTAACGGCCATTACCAAATCATCAAAACTACGTCCATGGTAAATTAACACGTTAATTCCATCTAAAGATACTACACCAGGATTTGATATGAATTCTACATTGTCAAGCTGATATAATGCTTTTGCATATTCTTCAGGCACTGCTGGTTGCGGTTCTGCAACTCTTGATGCATCGTGGTTTCCAGGAGCAATAATTATCTTAATATCGCTTCTGATGTTTCCTAAAAATCTTGCTGCCTCATTGTATTGCTGTGTAATATCTTTGATTGCCAGTTCCTTTTCCTGGTTTGGATACACACCAATACCGTCCACTATATCTCCGCCGATAATTAGATATTTTACATCTTCAGCTATTCTTCTTTGCTCTTCACTACCATATTCACAGTTAATCCAGTCAATAAATCGTGAAAAAGCATCTTCCAGAAATGTCAAACTACCTATGTGAACATCGGATAAGAATACGATTCCAAAGTCCATTTCCTTTTCAGGAACTCTTAAAACACCTGGATTTATAATCTGCTGACCAAATGCAAAGTTTGAATCATCACTTTTATTGGCAATAACACCAATAACTTCATCTTTTACAAGTTTTTCGGCCTCAGCAAACAATTCCTCATTTTTATTTGAGAATAATACGGATATTGTTCCAGTATCATCTTCAAATTCAACGATTTTATGACCGTTTTTACTTGATCTGATTTCACGAACCATTAA
>CAZOYH010000296.1:0-1842 GCA_964583995.1 uncultured Methanobrevibacter sp. | reverse complement strand
CGTTAATAACACCGTCTTGACCAGGTCTGGATGTTACTTTAGCATTACCTTCAGGAGTTTCTACAATAGCACCTTTGGTAATGATGTTCCTTCTTACGTAGTTAGGGTTTGCGGTGTTTTCAATTACTCCTAAGATGTCTACTACTTGGGTTTTACCGTTAGCATCAGTTACGTTGATTTTGTTACCAGTAGCTAATCTGAGTTTTTCGTTTCCACCACGAGTTCTAATTTTTCTTAATTTTTTTTCATCTAATCTAGTTTCTGCTGGGTCTCTTCCTAACTCAGCTTTTCTTTTTCCACGGTTTGCAACATTTCTTGCACCGGATGGACTTCTAGTTGATTTTCCTTGAGAAATTGCCATTATTTCACCTAATAAATATAATATAATTAAATAATAATCGCAGTCTATAAGTCTCTTTTCAATCAAACTGCATGCAAGATTAATAACAGTTCAATTTTTGAGAGCAAAAAAGAGCATTATAGAATAATGATATATAATTATTAATTCTTTATAATATATAAATGTTTTATTTTATAGCAAAAATTGAAGATTTTTACCTTTTATTTTTTAAAATGAATTCATCAACCAACTTGTCAAAATCTTCTTCACTTAGATTTTTATCGGAAGCAGCATCAAGGATTTTTTGGATTTCCTCTGAAGAAACATCCTCTCCCAAAAAGTCAATGAGCAATTCCCTTAAGTCGTCATCATCAATATAAGCTTCACCCTCTGATGAAACAGCTTCATTTTCACCTTCATCATCGAAGAGATAATATGGAATTTCTTTTACCATTTAGTCCTCCTCATCCCAGTCAGGATACTCATAATAAACTATTTTATATGGATCATCATCAAAATACCATTCATTTGCTTCAAGCGGATTTCCATCCTCATCTAACCCGCAATCAAGAAACTCATCATCTTCTGCACCTTCAACCTGAATTACAATGTTGACATCTCCATCCAGATTTTCAACATCAATACCCAATTCATCCAAATCGATTACGATTTCATCTTCATCAGTGCCTTCAGGAATGACGATGACTATTTCATCACCAGGTTTTACATTTAAATTTTGATTATCCATATTCTCACTTCCTAAGATTATATTATTACCTTAGTAATATTTAAATTGATAGCAACCTAATGGTTACTATCAATTGAGTAGTTTATGGCAGGAATTCCATAAACATTTTCACATTTTATTGAGCAGATAGCTAACCCTTCTATAAACATCTGAAAGATTAGACAAATGCTGTCACACTCAATGTTTATTCTGACATTAGAGTTTTCAAGTACTTTTTTTGAGATGTTGAATACCTGTGATGCATCATCCACGTATACTGAGTTTGGGATATTGTTTTCATTTATCCCTAAGTATATTCCATCTGAAATGCAGTAATCTGCACAAAATCCATGTTCATCCACTACTTTACCGACAAATGTGTCGTTTACTTCATCATAACTTGAGATTAATGTTTTTTCTTCCATAATATCAAACCTCAAACTTAGTTTGTTTTAAGAAAATATAAATAAACCGCGAGAGCATTTGTGAAGTAATATTAGTTCCCTATAACCTAAATAAAGTAATATTAGGTCAATAAAATTGATTTGATTTCGAAAAATTGCATTAGAAAAATATTAAAACAAGATTAATCAAACTTAAGATTAGGTGTTTAAATGGTTAAGGAGACAGCTGAGCAATTGGCACTTGAAAGTGAAATCAAAGCTCAAGCCCAAGTATTTTTAAAATATCTCAATTCAACCCTTCCGGAAAGCATGGAACTTGAATACGAAGGATTTTACAGAAGAGGATTTTTTGTAAGCAAAAAAAGATATGC
>CAZOYH010000295.1:0-1861 GCA_964583995.1 uncultured Methanobrevibacter sp. | reverse complement strand
CTAAAAGATTTACCATTTCTTCATAAATAATTGTTATAACATGTTCTCTTGGAGTGATTCCCTTTGGAGGTTCCTCTTCAAGAGCTCTTGATTCTATTTTTTTTGATAAATCTAAAACTAATTTAATATTAACGTCAGATTGAATTAAAGCACGTTGTATGTCTTTTACAACTTCTTTTATTGTTTTTTTATCAATAACGGACATTCCTACTAACTTTTTCATTGTATTAGTAAGATTTTCTCCTAAATTTCCAAGCATGTTAATCACTTAATAATAATCTAATTTGCAAACTTATATAATTATAATATACCATATTTATATTTAACTAAGTTTTAATAATTTTTTGTGTGAGACTATGTTAGAGGAAGTGAAAAAATCTTTAGAAGCATCTCCAATTGTTAAAAAAGGAGATTATAATTACTTTGTAAATCCAATCAGTGACGGTGTTCCAGCAATGGACCCAACAATGCTTAGAGAGTTATCTCTTGCTGTTTATAAATATGCAAATTTAGATATCGATAAAATTGTGGCAGTTGAAGCCATGGGAATACACCTTGCAACTGCATTATCCCTTGCAACAGACATTCCTTTTGTTGTAATCCGTAAAAGACAATACGGCCTGCCTGGTGAAACAGAAGTTTATCAAAAAACTGGTTACGGTTCATCAAACCTTTATGTTAACGATTTGCATGCCGGTGAAAAAATATTACTTATTGATGATGTTGTAAGTACTGGAGGAACATTAGTAGCGTTAATTAAAACCTTACAAGACATGGGGTTAGATTTAAAATCTGTAGTGGCCATTATTGATAAAGGCACTGGAAAAGAAATTGTTAAAAAAGAAACTGGAATAGACGTATTATCCCTTGTTAAATTAGATGTTATTGATGGAAAAGTAGTCATTCAAGAAACAATCGAAGATTAAAATGTCAATGTATGATATGGATTTGGACAAAGTAATCCGTAAAATAAACTCAAAAGATGCTCAAACTGTAGGTCTTCAGTTTCCCGAAGGCTTGAAGATGCAAGCTACAAAAATCGCTCGTGAAATAGAAGCCCAAAGTGATGCAACTGTTATAATTTCAGGAGACCCATGTTTTGGAGCCTGTGATGTTAGTGACTATAAAATGAAAGGATCGGTTGATTTAATCGTTCATTATGGTCATACACCCCTTCCCTTAAAATATGAAGTTCCAACAGTATTTATTGAAGCTTTTTCTAAAATAGACATTAAAAAAGACCTTGAAAAATCACTGGAAAACCTTAAGGAATATTCCAGAATAGGTCTTGTAACTACAACTCAACACTTACATTTACTAAATGAAGCAAAAGATTTCCTTGAAGATAATGGAAAAGAAGTTATTTTAGGCTCATCACCTTCAACAAGAAAGGGACAAGTTCTAGGCTGTAACTTTTCATCAATTAAAGACTTGGATGTTGAGATATTTCTCTTTATTGGCAGCGGTAACTTCCATCCACTTGGAATTAACTTATTTTCAAATACACCTGTTCTAGCACTTGACCCATACAACAGTGAAATCAGGCCAATGGATGATTATGCAGATAGAATTTTAAGAATTAGATTTGCAAGGATTACAAAAGCAAGAAGTGCGAAAAAATGGGGGATATTAGTGTCTTCCAAAGAAGGACAATACAGGATGAAGCTTGCAAAAGAAATCAAAAAAACCCTTGAAGACAGTAAAATGGAAGCATACATTATTTTAGTTGACAATGTGACACCCGATGTATTGCTGCCTTACCTGGATTTGGATGCATTTGTTGTAAGTGCATGTCCAAGAATTGCTATTGACGATTCACAAATGTATAAAAAACCATTACTAACACCACAAGAACTTGAAA
>CAZOYH010000294.1:0-1867 GCA_964583995.1 uncultured Methanobrevibacter sp. | reverse complement strand
TAAAGCTATATGTTCCTAACAAGAACATTAATAATCCCATTTCTTCACCTCCGTAACAAAAGATGTGTTTTAGAGAATTACCAACAATCCTCAAGTAAATGGAAGCAAAATAAGTACTGGTTGTAACATGACTCATACTTATCACCACCATTATTAATCGGAGGCCTGATGACATATTATGTTTTAAAGATTATTTAAAGCTTGTTTAAGCCATTTCGTAAAATTGCTTTGATTAAAACATCACATATAAACTTTACGATTAATAGTTAAAAAAATAGTAAAAATTAGTGGATTTTAAAAGATTTAAAGTAGTATTAAATTCTTTTTTAAGTATGATTATTTCTCAACAGTTATTTAATCCAAAATCTTCAACAAAAAAAGTTTAAAAGAAGAAAGCTATTCTTCCTTTTTTTCAAAATTCATACATTCTTTTACATCCAATAAGAGATGTTCGTTAACGTCACAGACAATTTTGTATTTGTCCCTGTGTTTTAGGTGTTTGCAGTCATCACAAATCATATTATCACCTATGGTTTCATTGCAAGATCCATTATGCTGAACGGATCGCCTTCCTTTTTCTCTGTTGGTGCACCCATTCCAAATGCTGAGCGTGCAAATTCCTTGTTCATTCTTTTTGAAACTTCGCCGAAAATCATCTTGTATGCAGTGCACTGAGGGTCAACGGCTTCGGGAGTCTGGTATGCAACAATCGCATTGTACGGACATCCTCCTTCACAGTATTTGACATATTTGCATTTTTTGCAGTTTTCATCCACATAATCTCTGAACTGCATCAGCTTTGCCCATGCATCTGAAGTCTTTAAATCGTCAAAGCTTGGATTGTCCTTAACGTTTCCAAGCACATATTCCGGCATTCCCACAAATCTGTAACACGGATAAATTGAACCTTCTGAGCCAACAGCTAAAGTTGTACCGATACAGTCTGCAAAGGTACAAAGTGTTCCTCTGCGTCTGAGTGCACTTTTACAGATATGGTCCAGATCCATTATTGAAAACTTATCCAAGTCATAAAGGTACTTGTCTAACCATTCAACCAGAAGCTTTCCATGCTCTTCCTGGTCAAGTGCCCAAGGGTCTGCATTGTCTCCCCTTAGAGACGGCAGTGCAGCATGGATTTTCAGGTTCATCTTTTCTCCTTTAAAGAAATCATAAAGCTCATCTGAAAAATCCTTTGAGTAATCAGTTACTGTCAAAACAAAGTTAATTATCAATCCTTTGCTTTTTGCAAGCTCATATTTACTCATAGTTTTATCAAAATAGCCTTCCCCTCTTTGATAGTCATTTATCTCTTTTGGTCCGTCTATGCTTGTACTTACAACAACATTGTACTTTACAAATAAGTCAATTAATTCATCTGTTAAAAGCCAGATGTTGCTTTGAAGTGAAAAACCTTCGAAATTGTCAAGTTTTGAAAGCTTTTCTAGACTATATTCATAAAAGTCATAACCTGCTAAAAGCGGTTCACCGCCATGGAAAGTAAAATGCACCTTGTCATCTCTGAAATCCTCTAGCCAGTCTACAATATAGTCGATGATTTCAGTTGACATCATTTCCTTTTTGTTTTCAGATCCCCAGCAGTATTTGCAGTTTGACGGACAGTTGAGGGTAGGGATAATCATTACGTGAAATGTCATTTTTATCCGTGGATTTTGTTTAATTCCATTAATAATTGTTTTTTCTCGTCAGGATCCATGTTTTCATTTACAAAGAATACATAACCGCATTCTTCGCATTTTACGGTATCCATTTCTGCGTGTGCTCTGTGATTGTCTAATAATTTTCTGTGAGCATGTTTGTCTTTTGAACCACATTTTGGACATGGTGCTAAAAGTTCTTCGAGTTTCAT
>CAZOYH010000293.1:0-1869 GCA_964583995.1 uncultured Methanobrevibacter sp. | reverse complement strand
AACCTTTCTACTTAATACATGAGTTTAAGGTTATATAAATACTTTATGGTATAAACTAAACTTAAGTAAGAAAAAGAAAAAAGTGATGGATTGCAAAAGGAAACTAAAAACTAAAGAGAAAAAAGTATGCGAATAAATAAAAAAACGGTGAATTATTTTAATAGTTATGAACAATCCTATCAAAATAAATAAATACAAAATTAATTAAATCACATGTAGAATATGAAAAATATTTTAATTACTGGGATAATGTAGGATGAATAATAACTAATGTGGAATTTTTCCAAAATTAGAAAAATAGTAAAAGTAGATTAAATTATCTACCTTGTTTTTTCTCTAATCTGAAAGGAGGAACTCTTTCCTGAGTTTCATAAGCTTCCTGTTCTTCTTGAAGCTCATTGAAGAAAGCATTTATTTCTTCCAACCTTTTGATTTTATCATTTTTCCTGTTTAGCTCATTTTGCAATGTCAAATATTCTTCACGGGAAACAGTTTGCTCTTTTAAATATCGAAGCTCATTGTCACGGGCAGTGATTTCTGTTTCAAATCTGTTTTGAAGTGAGAGATAATCCTCACGAGGAACTGATCTTTCTTTAATATACTCAAGTTCACTGTTACGGGCAGAGATTTCATTGTCAAATCTGGTTTGGAGATTATCATAATCTTTTTTAGGGATAGATTCTTGTCTTAGATTATTAATCTCATTATCCATTGCATTGATTTCAGATTCAAATTGAGTTTGAAGGGAAATATATTCATCACGAGGAATAGTCTGCTGTTTAATAATATCAATTTCATTATCTCTTTTAGTGATTTCACTGTCTTTAATGAGAAGTTCATTATTCTTAAGCTCAAGTTCCTTTTCAAGTTCCATTATTTGAGTTTGAGACTCAACATTATTTTCCAGTTTAAGAACTTTAATCTTATATTCATCAATAGTTCTAGAAAGAGTATGAATTTGAGCTTCTTTTTCTGCAATGCTTCTAAATGACTCATTTAATCTTTCGTTAACATCAGCCAATTCTTGCTTTTTATAATTTCTTAGCTGTTCGGCAAAATATTCTTTAATTTCATCGAGAGAATTATTTACATAATCAAGCTCATAAATCCTATCCTCTTGATTTTTAATTAAAATATCTTTCTCATCGAGTTGTTTTTTCAAAAGATTAATCTCATCTTCCGCTTTGAATTTTATAACAGAAACTTCTTTTTCTTTATCTACAATATCTTTTTCCAGCTCTTTTATCCTTTGTGGAGTGTTATCATTTGCCCGTTCCACTTCAAGCTCCGTTAAATCCAATTTTAATTTGTTGAGCTCTAAAAGGCAAGACCGAATTAAAGATTGTAGAGTATCTTTTTCAGCATCAATTCCTAATTGCATTCTATCCCTTAGTTAAAATTTTATCCCAATATCGATTCCAATTTATTAATTTTTTATGAATTTGGAAACTCCGATATATTGTACAATATAATTCCTTGATATAAAATATTAATTTTATACTATTTAAATTAAACCCTTAAATTATCCTAAAAATGAAATTAAAAACAATAAGAAAACAGATAGAAAAAACAAAAAATATTAAAAAAAATAAGAAAAATAAATTGATAAAATTAGAGTATTTTATCATTAATTAATTCAGCATTCAAAATTGAAGCTCCAGCAGCTCCACGAATAGTATTATGTCCAACAAGAACATATTTAAAACTATTATCAAATGCCTGGTCTTTTCTTAACCTACCAACAGTAACAGCCATACCATTACCTGCATTTCTGTCCATCCTTGGTTGTGGACGGTCATTTTCTTCTTTGACAATTACTGGATTTTCAGGAGCAGAATATAAATTTAGTTCTTGTGGCAATCCTTTGAA
>CAZOYH010000292.1:0-1876 GCA_964583995.1 uncultured Methanobrevibacter sp. | reverse complement strand
CTCCGTTATCTATAGCCATAAAAATTACGCTCCTTAATAATTTTGATTAAATAATCTGTTAATAAATATAACATTATTAATTTTAGTAACCATTACTTATTAAAGTTTTGTTTAATTATGATTTATGTGAAAAAAATATTGATGTTAATAATTAATTAAATTTAATTGAATCCAGTTATTCACAATATTTATTAAAAACTAATGAATAACATTTATAGTAAGGTGATTTGAATGGATATTTTCCTATGGATTTTAATAGCTATTATATTTATTATTTTAGAATTGGTCACCACAAGCTTCTTTTTAGTGTGGTTTGGAGTAGGTTCAATTACTGCAGCCATTTTAAACTATTTGGGATTTGACATATATGCGCAATTTACAGCATTCATTATAATCTCCTTAGTTTTAATATTATCTACAAGAAAATTTGCAAATAAAATCACTCCAGAAAGCCCTAAAAAGACAACAGCTGAAAGATTAATTGGTAAAAATGCCAAAGTATTGAGAAAAATTAACGGTAATACGTTTGTTGTTAATGTCGCTGGAGAAGAATGGTCTGCACATTCGAATGACCTGATTGAAGTAAATGAAACTGTCAAAGTGGTTGGAATAAATAGTATAATCTTAATTATTGAAAAAATTAAGGATTGATATAAATGTTTGAAATATTTGTTTTAATAATCATTGTTTTAATTATTTTAGGATTCAAATCTGTTAAAATTTTAAGACCTTATGAGAAAGGAGTTGTTGAAAGACTTGGAAAATATAGTCGAACTGCCTCAAGCGGTGTTGTTGTTTTAATCCCATTTATAGAAAAAATGGTAAGAGTCGATTTAAGAGAACAAGTAGTTGACGTCCCTCCTCAAGAAGTAATTACAAAAGATAACACTGTTGTTGTAGTTGATTGTGTAATATTTTATGAAGTTGTTGATGCTTTTAATGCAACATACAATGTTGTAAATTTCTATCAAGCAATTACAAAACTTGCCCAAACTAATTTAAGAAATATTATTGGAGATTTAGAACTTGATGAAACATTAACCTCACGTGAAATGATAAATACCGAACTTAGAGAAGTTTTAGATGTTGCAACAGATAAATGGGGAAGCAAAGTAGTTCGTGTAGAAATACAAAAAATCGAACCTCCTCAAGATATTGTTGAAGCAATGAGTAAACAGATGAAAGCTGAAAGGATGAAAAGAGCATCCATCCTTGAGGCAGAAGGTTACAAACAATCTGAAATTAAAAAATCAGAAGGAGACAAACAAGCAGCGATTCTTGAAGCTGAAGGAAATGCCGAATCCCTTTTAAAAATTGCTGAAGCAGACAAACAGGCCGCAATATTAAGAGCTGAAGGTGAAGCAGTGGCTATTGAAAAAGTTTATGCTGCAATCCATGAAGGAAATCCTGATGATAGTTTAATTGCTGTTAAATACTTGGAATCACTTGAAAAAATAGCTGATGGAAAAGCCTCAAAAGTATTTTTACCATTAGAATCAAGTGGAGTTTTAGGATCTGTTGCAGGAATTGCCGAATTATTCAAAGAGAACAAAGAATAATTGTTCTCTTATCTTTAATTTAAATACCTTACTTTTTACATTACCTCACCAAAAATACTTCCCAAATGCTCTTACTAAAACTACAATATTTATAAAAAATAAATTATATTCCATGCAAAGAAAAGGAGCCGTCAACCTACCACTTCATGGTGGCCATCCTCCAAAATGGTTATTTACAAGAATGGTTAAACTATCAGGAGCACTAGCTTCAGTTATTATTGAAGAGTATAGCTTGGCGGAATTTCTAAATAGAATTTCCAACCCTTACTGGTTTCAGGCATTTTCATGCGTTTTAGGTTTTGATTGGCACTCATCAG
>CAZOYH010000291.1:0-1878 GCA_964583995.1 uncultured Methanobrevibacter sp. | reverse complement strand
TTTTTTTGAGGAGAGTTAAACACCAATTCGTGTTTTTTTTCGGAAAATTATTTGGCAGATTTTTTCCGTTTTGCATTAAATTAGAAAATTGTGAAAAGCTAATTTAATACAGATTTTTATATTTTGGAGATTGTATTATTATCGACTAATAATATGTTTTGTAAGTGATTAAATTTAGGCAAACCTAAATTACATGTCACTTGTATTAAAGTTGGTCATCATAGTATATAAAGGTTTCGAATTTTTTAGGCACACCTAAATTTTTACCTTTCATAACTACACAAAAAATAGCATCTAATATAACAATAGTTATTTTTTCTATATAAACCTTTAGGTTTTGGCATTCCTAAATATTTAAATATAATAAGAATCAACATAATACTATGTTTAGGTTAACCTAATTTTTTAGAAAAACCTTAAACTAAAAATATTTTTTTAGTAATGGATGATATTTTACAAAATAAAATATAATCCATTGAACTTAATAAAAACGGGAGAATGGTTAATGACAGAATTAATTGTAGGATTAGCAGGAAACCCGAATGTAGGGAAAACTACTGTATTCAATCAATTAACCGGTATGCGCCAACACGTAGGTAACTGGCCTGGAAAAACTGTCGAAAGGGCAGAAGGTCATTTCTCACATGGATCATATGACTATGATGTTGTCGACTTGCCTGGTAACTATGCATTAAGTGCTCATTCTATGGAAGAAATCGTATCACGTGATTTCATTGTAGATGATGACTCTGATGTAATTATTAATGTAGTTGATGCTGCTAATTTAGAACGTAACTTATACTTAACAGTTCAGATGATGGAGCTAGGCGCCAATCTGGTGATGGCTTTAAACATGAACGATTTTGCAAAGAAAAAAGAACATATCATTGATATTGAATTAATGAGTGAACTTTTAGGATTTCCAGTTGTAGAAATTAACGCTAAAAACAAAGACGGTTTTGAAGAATTATTGACAACCGTTGAAAAACAGGCTGCAAAACCTATTGACACAAGTGCAAAATTGTCCTATGGTGATGAGTTAAGAGAACATTTAGGTGATCTTCAAAAAATAATCGAACAAGACAATAACCTATTGGATGTTCCTTCTGTTTGGACTGCAATTAAATTATTAGAAAGAGACTCAATTGTTATAGAAAAAGTACAACAATCTTCCAAAAGCTCTCAGATTATGGCTGAAGCAGACAAAGTATCAGGACATCTTCATACTATCTTCAGTGAAGGTGCAGAGGAAGTTGTTGCAAATGCAAGATATGCATTTATTGATGGTTTAATGGCTGAAGCTGTTAAAAAACCTGCTGTTGAAAAAGAAACAACCTCAGATAAAATTGATAAGATAGTAACTAACAGAATTTTAGCAATCCCGATTTTCTTAATTATCATGTATGCAATGTTCCAATTCACATACACTCTTGGTGCTCCATTCCAGGACATGATTGATGAAGCATTTGGAATGTTAGGTGAATGGGTTGCAGGCTTTATTGCAAACGAATATTTAGCTTCCTTCATCTGTGACGGTATCATTGGTGGAGTAGGTGGTGTTCTCACTTTCTTACCAATCATTATCTTGATGTTCCTGTTCTTAAGTATCCTTGAAGACTGTGGTTACCTTGCAAGAGCAGCATTTACATTGGATAAAATCATGCATAAATTAGTGGGTCTTCACGGTAAAGCATTTATTCCAATGATTTTAGGATTCGGTTGTGGTGTACCGGCTATTATGGCAACAAGAACCATGGAAAATGAATCTGACCGTATGCTTGCTATGATGCTTGTTCCATTCATGTCATGTACTGCAAGATTACCAATTTATGCTATTTTCATTGCAGCATTCTTTACAGAAAATGAAGGTTTAGCATT
>CAZOYH010000290.1:0-1882 GCA_964583995.1 uncultured Methanobrevibacter sp. | reverse complement strand
ATCCGTTATATTGGTGCAGGACTTGCCCTAATGCCTGCTACAACATGGACATTGACAATGGTGTCCGATAAGGTAGAAGACGGAACTGCAGTCAACAATACATTAAGACAGATTTTTGCAGCAATCGGCTCATCAATGGTGGTTGTAATGGTGGCTGTTTTAGCAGGTGGCGTCATAGGCCACAATTCAGCATCAGTTGTTGCATTTAATCAGGCTTCACTGATTCTACTTGTTTTACATGCCATCATGCTTATTTTGGTCATCACCGATATTGATGATAAAGAAAAAATTGAAAACTAATTGCCGAAGTTTATTTCAAGAAAAAATTAAAAAATAAATAAGATAAAGATTATCTTATTCTGTTGTAAACAAATGCCCCAATTGCAATAATCACAAATGTAGATATTATAATTGCTGCATTTTTGATAACATTAACTAGGAAACTGCCAACTGATGTCAAGAGAGATATAATTGACTGAATTAATGCTATGATTTGATTGATTAAACCAAACAGCAATCCTAAAAGTTGCTGTATAAGTGATATAATTGCTGAGATAAGTCCTACAATGAAATTCAATATGGATCCAAGTAAGTTTAAAAGCTGTTCAATGAAAGTCAATAGAACACCCAATAATTTTAAAAGCCCAGCAAGTCCGTTCCATATCGATTCAAGCATCTTTAAAAGTTCTTCAAGACCATCCATCAAAGACTGAATTTCCGCCATAAAGTCTTCAACCAGATTTGCCAGTTCTTCAAGAGCATTTACAATCATTAGAACATCATTTATTAATGTGTCGATAATAGGTTCCCATGCACTATATAGTGAATTGGCAAGGAAAACCAAATAATCATATAAGTCCTTTAGGAATGTAGCATTTGTATCATTATCGAGTTGCTGAGTTATATTTGTAATGTTGGTTGTGTTAGTAACGTTTGTTGTATTTGTTGTATTTGTTGTATTTGTTAAATTAGTTAAATTATTGGTTTGATTTATGACTTTTTCATTATCATCAATTGTTCTAAATGATACTTTATATGCAAAATAATCTGATTCGTTACCTGACACGGATTTTAAAACTTCAAAATCAAAAACAGCTTCAGTATGGTTGTCTATTTTAACGACTTCATGGTCGCTTACTTTTTCATGTGAGGCAGCGACCGCTTCACCAACCTTGGTATCGGAGGAACCTGTTTTTACAAACTCAGCCATTATTTTTCCAATCTGGGCTGTTGAATCTTGTTTGTAGCATTCGATTATAGCTAGTTTCAGTGTATTTGAGTTGCTTGCCTTTGATGTAGAGGCATGTTTGAATTCATCCCCGGAACTTGCAGGAGATTTTGAGTAATCAAGAATGAATCCTCTAAACCCATCGCTAAATTTAATGTCATTTCCTTTTCCTTTAGCCAAAATATAGTTCTTTTTGGATTTATCGTCCGTTTTGTTTTTATCTAATGTCTTATTCTTATCAGTTGTTTTATTTTTATCAACAGTATTATCATTGTCAATTGTTTTGTCATGATCGGTTGTATTGTTACCATCATTTGTTGCATTGTCCGCTACGACAATACTTAAAAAACAAAAGGAAACCAATATAACAAGAATTAATGTAACAATTTTTTTGTTCATATTATGCCTCTGTATTAATATTTTATATTAATACCCCTATATTAAGATTGTGGACGTTACATAGTCCCATAAACAACAAAACAATCGTTCTGTTAATATTAACTCCCTACTTTAAATTTTAAATACTATTATCTAAAAATATATATCTGTAAATCAGTTAAGTATGTGATAAATATGAATTTACGTGAAATTATAATAGACGCTATTAAATTTCCTATTAGTGATACTCGAAAATTTTTAATATTGTGTATTTTA
>CAZOYH010000289.1:0-1885 GCA_964583995.1 uncultured Methanobrevibacter sp. | reverse complement strand
TCAGACAATTTCAAAGGAAAATCCTTGGAGTAAATGCGCTCCAAAAAGCCTTTTGCCTGCTGATTTAAGGGAAATTGAAATGCTAATAAATGATACGCTGCATTCTTTGGATAATTTCTTGGTTGAGCGTGGAAGGGTTTATGATATTTATGGAATCAAACAGCCAGACACTTTAAATGAGTTTAATAATTCACTTTCAGCATTTGAGATTATCAAGTCTCAAAATTCAGAACTGATTGACCCGGTGATACTGAAATCAGGAGCATGGAATAATAACAATGACGATGCATTTAAATTAATAGCTGAGCTTCAAAGGTATCAAAAATACGCCGGAATTTTAACCAAATTCAATCAAAGTATTTTCCAGGCAGATATTGACCGCTTAGTATATGAGTTGCAGCAACTTTCACATAAAAAATTCAGATTCTTCAATAACAAACAGCACCTTGAACTTGTTGAAAGGTATTATGCTGTGCCTCCATCAGGAAGCACAGATGATATCATAAGGGAATTGCAGGAAGCAAAGGCAGTAATAAAAATCAGAAAAAACCTTGAAGCAAACAATCAGTTAGGCCAGAAGTATTATGGAGGCTACTGGCATCTCAATGCAAACCCTAATGACCTGAAAGCTATTGCCAGTTGGATGCATGAGTTTTCAGCCCTTGTACGTGATGGAACATTCTCACAAAACACAATTGACCTCATGAGCAAGGATCTCTTTGACTTTAATCCTGAAAGAGACCTGTCCGATTATATTGATGCAGGTGAAGAATTTGTACGTGTTCTTTCAAGACTTAAAGATAAACTCAACCCAAGAAGCAAACTAATCTTTAAAAGAGAAACTGGTGACGTACCGTTTGAAGCATGGAAAGAACAGCTGTACAATTGGAGAGGACAACTGTCAAGCCTTCACTTATGGTCACAGTATCTGAATACTAAAAATGCACTCAAATCATCCAATGCCAGAATGTTTGTAGATTCAATCGAAAAGAGAAACATTAAAAAAGAAGACATTGAAGCACTGGTTGAAGGAAACTTTGCAGATTCACTTTTAAATATATTATTTGTTGAAAACCATGAACTGGCAACATTCGTTGGGGAATTACATGAAAACAGGATACGTGAATTCAAGGACTTGGATAAAAAAATTCTGGTTTTAAATCGTAAAAGAATTTTCCATAAATTAAACAGCAACATTCCAAAGATATTCGGAGGAACCGAAAACCCTCAGGCAAAGATACTTGCTGGTGAGTTTACAAGAAAAAGCGGACACATGCCAGTTAGAAAACTCCTTGAAAAGGCCGGTGGAATGATAAAGCAAATCAAACCTTGTTTTATGATGTCTCCACTATCCATTGCACAGTATCTGGATCCGACAAATGATGAGCTCCAATTTGATGTTGTTATTTTTGACGAGGCAAGTCAGGTAAAACCTGAAGATGCACTTGGAGCATTCATGAGAGGAAAAACAGCTGTTGTTATGGGAGACACCCAACAGTTGCCTCCGACTTCATTTTTCGATCAGATGTCAGATGCTGAAAGTGACGAAGAGGAAGCAACATCTCTTGATATGGAAAGTATTTTGCATTTATGTAAATTATCATTCCCTGTTAAAATGCTTAAATGGCACTACCGTTCACGTCACGAATCACTAATCAATGTTTCAAACCGTGAATTTTATGATGATGATTTATTAGTTTATCCTTCACCTTCACATAATGACCCTGAACTCGGTTTAAAATTCCACTACAATCCGAATACTGCATATGCAAGAGGTTCATCATCTGCAAACCCTCTTGAAGCAGAAGATGTAGTTGAAGAAATATTCAATCACTGTGAAAAATACGGAGATACAAAATGTTTAGGTGTTGGAACATTTTCCGTT
>CAZOYH010000288.1:0-1902 GCA_964583995.1 uncultured Methanobrevibacter sp. | reverse complement strand
TAACATTTCATGATATATTTTTAAATAATCTCAAAGTTATCCTGATGATGTTCATATTTGGAATTGGATGTTGCATTTCAGTTTTGGTTCTGCTTTTCAACGGATTTTTTGTTGGTTATTACGTTGCAAGTGAAGATAATCTCCTGACTGTTTTGATGTATATAATTCCTCATGGGATTTTTGAGTTTTCCTCATGCATTTTAGCATGCGCTTCTGGAATTGTATTGTTTAATTTTGTATATAAATTCCTAAAAGCCACATTAAATCAAAATGAAGGTTCAATTTCCCAAAGGGTATCCAAATCATTTGATGAAAGTTATATCAAATTAAAACAGGCACTGATAATATTTGCCGTTTCGGTAGTTTTAATGATAATTGCCGGTTTTATTGAAGTTTATCTGACTGTTCCGATTGCAAATTATGTGCTTTCAATCTTAAGTTAAATTTTTATAATATATATTAGAAAAAATAATAAGTGTGATTTTATGATAAGATGTGTTTCATGTGGACAAGAATATGATGACGATGAAGTAATCTACACTTGTGAGAAATGTGGATCTGTACTTGAGCTCGTCAACGAAATTGATGTTTCTAAAGACATTTTTGATGGTAGAAAAGACAATTTATGGAAATTCAAAGAATGCATTCCTGTAGATGAAACTAAAATTGTTTCTCTTGATGAAGGTGGAACCCCATTCTGCAAATGCGATAAGTTAGGAAAAGAACTTGGAGTTAACTTATACGTTAAAGTTGAAGGTTCCAATCCGACCGGAAGTTTCAAAGACAGAGGAATGACAGTTGGAATGACTAAGGCTATGGAGCTTGGAGTCAGCACAGTAGGTTGTGCTTCAACAGGAAACACTTCCGCATCACTATCTGCTTATGCGGCCCGTGCAGGATTAAGATGTATTGTATTTTTACCTTCCGGAAAAGTTGCTTTAGGAAAATTAGCACAAGCAATGTTCCACGGTGCTGAAGTAATGTCTATAAATGGAAACTTCGATGAAGCACTTGAAGCAATGACTGCTCTTGCATTAGAAAAACATCTTTACTTATTAAATTCAATCAATCCATACAGATTGGAAGGACAAAAAACTATAGGTTATGAAATTGTCCGTGATTTAGGCTGGCAGGCTCCTGACAGAATTATTTTGCCTGTCGGTAATGCAGGAAATATTTCAGCAATCTGGAAAGGTGTTAAGGAATTTTACGATGCAGGATTTATTAAGGATCTTCCAATGATGACTGGTATTCAGGCAGAAGGTGCATGTCCGGTTACCAATGCATTTAAGAAAGGAGACAAAAGGGTTGTACCTGTTGAAAATCCTGAGACTATTGCAACTGCTATACGTATTGGTGCACCGGTAAGTGATATTAAGGCACTTAATGCTATTTATGATTCTAACGGTTATTCTGAAACTGTAACTGATGAGGAAATCTTGGATGCTCAAAAGTTACTTGCAAGAACAGAGGGTATAGGTGTTGAACCGGCTTCTGCAGCTTCCATTGCAGGTCTTAAAAAACTTGTTGATGAAGGTGTAGTTGATAAAGGTGAAACCATAACTTGTGTTGTTACAGGACACCTGCTTAAAGATCCTAATACTGCTATTGATGCATGTACTCAACCAACTGAGGTTGATGCTGATATAGATACTTTAAGAGAGATTTTGATGAATAAATAAATTTTGCTTTAAATCTCTTTTAATTTTAATTTTTTCTTTTAATTCTTTTATATTCAAACATAAATTACACTTTTTTTATTTGAGGTAATGTGTGAAAAACATTTTCAAAGACAATACTGTCACTTTTTATGTTAAAATAGTTTGCTTTGATATGTTGAAATTTTAACAATTCAGCTATGAAAAACCAATATATTTATATATAAGCAAAGTAAATCTATTA
>CAZOYH010000287.1:0-1906 GCA_964583995.1 uncultured Methanobrevibacter sp. | reverse complement strand
TGTGGGAGAAATTCAACCAGTATAATGATTCAAATACAATATTTTCTCTAAAAGATCATCTTTGGACATTGTTTTTATTTGAAAATGGATTGTTTGAAGTTCCCCAAAACCTAAAGGAAGACGTAATCTATGACGGCTGCAGCTGTGGCATAGACCATCTGACTATTCTTCCAAATGCTGATGTTTATGCATGCAGGAGAATGGAAAGCAAAGTCGGAAATGCATTAAGTCAAAATTTAATAGATATCTTCAAAAGCAGTGAATTAGGCAAATTCAGACAGTATGAAAAATTTGAAAAGTGTAGTGATTGTGAATTGCTCAGATTCTGCAGGGGATGTCCGGCAGTAAGCTATTCATATACAAAAAACATGTATTCAGCCGACCCGCAATGTTGGGTCTAACTTTTTTTTTAAAATGAGAAGGCATGGAATTTTTTGATTTTAACCTTTTTTTTGGGAAAATGGGCGTTTTTTTGGGATTCGGAAATAAGTGATAGATTAATTCTACCTCAAAAAATTCCATTTCGGAAATCCAATGAAAATCTTTAGGGATTAATTATTTTGGAGGTTAAACAGCTATTATTAAAAGAGTAAGATAAGGGGTAGATCTTACTCTTTGGTTGTATCAATACAGCAGCTAGTGTTAATGTCACTGCCGCAGGGACCGGCGACAAGACGGGTTGTATCGATACAGCAACTGGTTTTCACGTCTGATGTTTTCTGGGAATTAAAAACATCCTGAGCTATTTTTTCAACGGAAAATTTTTCATTTTCATTCCAATCGTTTATTCTATACATTTTTGCCATCTCCTTTATTTTGAAAGCCACGGGATTGTAACTTTCAATACAGACTTAGAATAATGGTATATAAATGCTTTTTGTAACTAAACAGTAACTTTGAAAAACAAAACATTTAAATACTTTAAAAACAAGTCAATATAACCTATCAATTTTTGAGGAGGTTAATGAAATGACTTTAACGAAACATGTAAAATCATGTCCACTGGATTTAGTTGTTAAATTAATTAACAAAAAATGGGTAATTCATATAATCCGTGATTTGTTTTTCGGCAAATCAAGATTCCATGAATTTAAAGAAGACAAACCAGATCTTTCAAACAAGGTCTTAAGCAATTGTTTAAAAGAAATGGAGCAGAACGGTTTAATCCACCGTATTGTCGATAAATGCGATAAAAGAAACGTAAGATACAAGTTAACTGAAAAAGGAAAATCTCTAAACAAGATTTTGTATGAGATTGCTGTGGTAAGTGTCGACGGCGAGACTTACTCAGATAAGATAAAAGACGATGTAAAGACTTCCTTTAGGGAGAAACTGCTTTAAAAAAATATGGTGGGCGGTGCCATATTTACCAACTACTTTTTTTGATTAATAATTTAGAATTAATGGCTGTCTGGCTGATAGGATTATATATTATTAGGATTATAACTTTAACTGGAGGTAGACCTCTGTTAATCAATAAAGAAATCAATATCAAATGAGATAGTAATGATCACTTTCGCTTCCATTTTCTGACCTCTGTTGATTAATTGAGAAATCAATATCACGGGTAAATTGTAGAAGAAATTCTACAATTGATATTGATTGTCACTAATTTTTTAAAAATAGAAAAATGATTTTGCAGAGAATTGCAAAATCTAGAACTGTATTCTGTTGCCGGTCCACAAATCATCATCGTCAAAGGCGTCAAATTCGTCCTTGTCTTCTTTTGAGCTTGCGCTGTTGAAAACTGTAATCTTGCAGATGTTTGAGTAGTTCCAGTAGATTACATCACCGTTTTCACAGGTTTCTTTGATGTGGTCTTCCCTGAATTCAATGAGGGTGTCCTCTTCCTTGTGAAAGTCTCCTGTAATGTCTGAATAGACTAACTGGAAGTAGTCAAAGTCCT
>CAZOYH010000286.1:0-1908 GCA_964583995.1 uncultured Methanobrevibacter sp. | reverse complement strand
AAAACTTTCCTGTGCATTTCATCACCCGATTTTTGCATTTCACTTCTCATTATAACTATTTATTTATATAGTCATTACCTATTTAGTATTATGTCATTTTTAAAATTTATTCTTAAAAATCCATTCAGGAGAAAGACAAGTGCAATTCTTGCAATCGTTGGAATTGCAATAGGTATAATTGTAATAGTCGCTCTTGGTGGAATTACTGACGGTTTAGTCAATACATTTGAAGACACAATTCACGCAGGAGGTGCTGATTTTCAAATTTCAGGAAAGGAAACCGGAGACTCAGCATACGGAACAAATACAATCGACGCATCATGGACGGATAAGATTGCAAATGTCACTGGTGTAGAGGAGGCATATCCGATTTATGTTGTTTTAACCTCGGTGGGTGATGATTATATGAATACGCTGATAGGTATTGATCCTGAAGGTGCAAACCTGGCAGATATTTCAATGAAGGAAGGTAGAATGTTTGAGGATAACGCCAATGAAGTTATCCTTGGAGAAATATATGCTGATGACAATGATTATGAAGTAGGAGACAATATCAAAATCGACGGTGAAGACTTTGAAATTGTAGGAATTTATGAATCCGGAGACTCCAATATGGCTGGAGGAGTATTCACATCAATATCAAAGGTCGGTGAACTTCAGGATGATACTGATTCAATCTCAAATATTTATGTCAAAGTCGAAAAAGGAGTTGACGCTCAGGAGGTTGCAGACAGAATCGATGCAAAATACGGTGATGATGTTGCAACAATCACATCTGTTATGGAAATGGAGCAGATGGCAACAATGCTTGATATGCTTCAGGCATCTACATGGGCAATTTCACTTCTGGCCATTGTAGTCGGTGGATTGGGAATCATCAACACAATGCTCATGTCAGTATTTGAGAGAACCCGTGAAATTGGTGTTTTAAAGGCTGTCGGATGGTCAAACAAAAAGATATTAACAATGATTGTCGGTGAATCACTTGTAATTACAATCGTATCAGCAATTGTTGGATCTCTAATCGGATTTTTAGGCTGTACTTTGTTAGGTCCGCAAATGGGAATCGAACCATTGTTTGCTCCGAAAATATTCATCCAGGCATTTACAATAGCTATTGTTGTTGGAATTATCGGTGGGCTTTATCCTGCAATCAAAGCAGTCAAATTGCCACCAACAGAAGCATTGAGGTATGAGTGAGGCGGTAATATGAATGCAGTAGAAATAAAAGATTTATACAAAAGCTATGAAAACGGTAAAATCAAGGCATTAAACGGCATTGACCTCACAATTAAAGACGGAGAGTTCGTATCAATTATCGGACCTTCAGGATCTGGTAAATCAACTCTCTTAAATATGCTTGGGGCACTGGACGTTCCGGATTCAGGTTCAATATCCGTTGCAGGCGAGGATTTAAAATCATCCAAAAGCTTGAACAAATTCAGAGGTGAAAAGATAGGATTTATCTTCCAGTTGCACAATCTCATTCCAAACATTTCAGTTAGAGAAAACGTTGAAATTCCGATGTTTACACAAGGGATGTCATCAAAGGATATGAAAAACCGTGCACTGAAACTTTTAGATGATGTCGGACTTAAGGACAAGGCAGATATTTTGCCTAATAAATTGTCTGGTGGGGAGCGCCAAAGGGTAGCAATTGCCCGTGCACTTGCAAATGACCCATCAATAATATTGGCAGATGAACCAACAGGATCACTAGATTCCAAAACAAGTAGCAAAATCCTTAAGCAGTTAATTGATTTGCATGAAGATAAAAATGTAACCTTGATAATTGTGACTCATGATATGGATGTCGCAAAACTTGCAGACAGAGTTGTCGAAGTTTTGGATGGTGAAATAATTTCAGCCGGTGATGATTCATTGATTAACAGTAAAATTGATGTTTAA
>CAZOYH010000285.1:0-1932 GCA_964583995.1 uncultured Methanobrevibacter sp. | reverse complement strand
GGGAGTGTCCGCTATTTAATTTTTTGTTAAATTAAGGTTACATTTAGATTTTGGGATATTTTTTTGATGTTTATGACTATTGCTTCTAGTTTTAAGTCTATGTCTACTTTTTTTATTCCTATTCTTCGAGATTTTGTGAATTCTTGGTGGCTTTTAATATTGGCGAAGTTTCCTTCGCTGAATATTGGTCTTAGTTTATATAATTGCTTTCCCTGTGATGACTGGAATATGATTTTTTCGTCAATGAATGCGGGGCTTGTGGGTTCGTAGAGTTTTCGATATTTGTGTGTTTTTGCACATTTTTCTTTATATGGGCATTCTGGGCATTTATTGGTTGTATATTGTTCATTTAAAATTCCGTTAATCATTTTTTGTCCTGTGGGTTTTAATTTTTGTCCGTATGGGCAGGTGAAGTGTTTGTTTATAGGATCAAAAGGCATGTTGTTTTTTGCAAATGGGTTATCTTGGTTTTTTCCGTTATTGTTCATGCTTTCGCTTCTGTCTGGTATTATGGGGGTGATTCCATTGTAGAATGCATATTCTATGGATTCTATTTTGTAATATCCATTATCTGCGAGTATGTATTTTGGTGTTTTAGCATATGTTTGTTGTATGTAGTCTATTGCATGTATTAGTTGATTTGCATCGGTTTCTTGTTCAACTACGTTTTGCATTATGATTATGCCAGTTTTTGCATCTGTGACGGTTTGTATTAGATATCCGAACATTACTCTGCCTTTTTTCATTAATACTCGTTTGGCTTCAGGATCAGTTAAATTAACATATTTTCCTTCATTGCAATTATATTTTAACAATTCTAGGAACTCTAATATTTGTTTTTGTGCTTTTTTTGACTTTAAAGCAACAGTTAATAAGTCTCTACCATGTTTATTTAATTTTTTATAGATTTCTTCTATTAAATCAACTAATTTATCATCTAATTCATTATAATAGAAGAATCCTTTTAGTTTTTTCCAAATACTCTTTTTTCCTTTGGATTTTCCATATTTTTTTATTAAATTTTCTAAAAAGATTATCTGTTCGTATTTTAAACGGCGATATTCATCAATACTGGCTTCAATAGTTGTACTATCAAGTGTAACCACTTCAAAATCAACTAAATTAAATTTAGCTGCAAATTCAACAGTATATATTAAGAATTCATTAATTAGGTATTCATATTCATTTTTAAATTCATTAATTTTGGATTTTTTAGGCAATTCATTGTTAGTTATGTATTTACAGGCTTCATTGTTGTCGCTTAAGAACGATTCGATTTTTCTACAGGTTCTTTGCAATCTCAAGGTTGCAAAGACATGTAATCCTAACATTTCTTTAAGTTCATTTTTAAATTTTGGGCCAATTTTGCTTTTGGTGTTTCTTTCTGGGAATAAATAAGGTTTTTCCTTTTCAAATTGATTTACTAGATATACAATGTTTTTAGCAAGATGATCATCATCTAAATTATCGCCTGGACAGTTTAATTCGAATTTAGTTTGCATATTACGTTTAATAGGTGCAATTAGAGTCATAATATATCACTTTTCATGTTTTTCATTTGGAATTACAATTAAACACAAAAACAAAAATATTATATATTATGACTCTCCAAAATTAGTAATTGGAGAGGTTTTGTTTTTGGTTCGTTATAAATAATATCTCTCCAATAAATATATAACTCTTTCTAAATTATTTTTCAGTTGAAATTGACCTTCAAACATCTCTAAAAACTTTGCATTAAATATTAAAAGATGTTATTTCAATTCATTCATTATCATTTAATTTAATGGGTAATCCATTAAATTACGTCTGATGTTTAGTTAATTAATTTTAGTGAGGTTTTAATTTAAGGAAAAGTGCATCATTTGACAAGTTTTTTGTCCTTTTCTTGAAATTTGAACGATGTGAATTTCCAGTGCAATCTCAAATTCC
>CAZOYH010000284.1:0-1945 GCA_964583995.1 uncultured Methanobrevibacter sp. | reverse complement strand
GGGTGTTTTTCTTTAAAAATATGACAAGCTTGTATAATATTTTCATTTTCTCCAACACCAATAGCTATTGTTTTCATTAATTTTATTATTTGTAATTTATTATAAATTAAAGTTTTCTAAAATGTTGTAAATATGGTGTTGAATTAAAATTAAAAAGAAAAAGAGATTATGATGATTTGTTAAAATCATCAATTGCAGAGTCAACCAATTCAATTACTGATTCGGCTAAATCTGGATATGAATCATTTATTGCAACAGGGATGTTATCACAGTAAATAACTTCCAAACCAGCTTTAAGAGCATCTTTTGTTGCAACATCAACTGCAGCAGCTTTAAGTTCTGTTAACATAACATCTGCCTTGTCCATGTATTTTTCCATATCCTCACGCAATAAGGGTCTGTTTGACAGGTGAGCTGTGGTTCCTATAACTTCGCAGTTGAAGTTACTTTCCAGATAATCAACCAATTTGTCTTTAACGTCTTCAGGTGCGGTTGTTGCAAACAGTACCTTTTTGCCGGTTAAGTCACCTAGTGGTTTTGGCCGGAATACTGTTGATATGATGGTTGCATCTGGGTTGATGTCACATACAAACTCTTCAATCTCAGCTCTTTTATCCTCAGAACACATTGGCTCTTCACACATTGTCAAAATGACCAAATCTCCAAGTCCAACCCTGTATGGTCCGAAGTATGTTGTTAGGTTTTCTATAGGTTGGTTAGCTCCAATTAATGCTATTTTCTTGTTTGTTTTTATTGGTGGTATTGCAGCTCCGCTTCCTTCAAAGATTGCGAATTTGGATTCCACTTCATTTGCAAGTTTTGCTCCCTTTTTCATGTTGGTTAAAAATACTTCACCGGCCATTCCTCCGCCGCAACGTCTGCATCCGATGGTCAGAATTCTGCTCATAAGTGCATCTTCCCAATGGTCACTTGCTGCATGAACTCCCTTTTCGGACTGTTCAAGCAGGAATTCGGCATTGATTTCAAGATCTTCACCATGAACAATTTCAGGCTCTTCAGGTCCGCCTCTTCCCATTGCAATAACGCATGGTTCGTAGCTGTTTTTATCAATTAATCTTGAAACAAATCCGGAAACCGCAGTTTTTCCGATACGTTTTCCAGTTCCCAAAATAGTGATTGACGGTTTTTCCATTATGTCATACTGTGAAGTAGGTTCGAATTTAAAATCAGGACCTTCATAGCTTATTCCTTCATTTAAAACTTTGCATGCAATCTTGAACCTTTTTGGATAGTCAAGAATAGGTTCGTCACTTAAATCCATCACAGTATCAATGTCGTATTTTCTAATCATATCGACAATAATATCGTAGGGAATGTCTTTGTCTTTTGCAAACTGAACCGGAACTCCTAGCTTTTCAGAATATGATTCTTCTGAATCATCTCTAAGTTTTTCAGTTCCTCCAATAAAAACAGCACCTGCGATATCAATGTGTTCCAAGTTATTTAATGTATCTATTGCTTCTTGTGTGACTGGTAAGTAGTGTTCACCATCAACTAAACAGAGCATTTTGTTTAGAGCTTTCATATTTAAAGGTATAGTTTTAATAATATTTATAATAATATTTTAAAATATGAACTTCCAAGAGATTGATTTGGACCAGACACACATCAGACTTACCACTGATTTGGCAAATCATGAGTTGAAAAGATATATCTATTCTATCCGAAGGGATTTGAAAAATTACATTTCAAGAAATCCTGATTTCTTACTTTCAATAGAGCCGATTAAAGTTGAAGGTGATTTGGACTTAATTGTTGGCAAAATGATTGAATCATCCCGCATTGCCGATGTTGGTCCGATGGCATGTGTTGCAGGAACAATTTCTGAGATGTCCTTGGATTATCTTATTGGCTTGGATTCTAAATATTCAATCATTGAAAACGGTGGAGACATTGCACTGATTAATGATGAAAAGGTTTTATG
>CAZOYH010000283.1:0-1953 GCA_964583995.1 uncultured Methanobrevibacter sp. | reverse complement strand
TGTTGGTTCGTTTACAAGTCTTACAACGTCAAGTCCAGCAATTGTTCCCGCATCTTTAGTTGCAGTCCTTTGGTTGTCATCAAAGTATGCTGGTACGGTAATTACAGCTTTTTGGATTGGTTCGCCTAAGAATGTTTCTGCATCTTTTTTGATTTTTTGTAAAATAAATGCGGAAATTTCTTGAGGGGAATATTCTTTTCCGTTAACATTGACTTTGTGGTTTGTACCCATGCTTCTTTTAATTGCACTGATTGTGTTTTCAGGGTTTGTTACTGCTTGTCTTCTTGCAGGTTCACCTACTAACATTTGACCGTCATCGGTAAATGCAACATAACTTGGGAAGGATTTACCGTATTGGCTTGCTCCTTCTGCTGATGGGATTGTGGTTGGTTTTCCCCCGACAAGCACGGATGCTGCGGAGTTACTTGTTCCAAGGTCAATTCCAATGATTTTTTCTTTTTTAGTATCAGACATAATTATCACCTATTTTTTTTAATAAATTATATTAATAAACATTATTTTTTACAAACTATAACTTTTGAATATTTAAGAACTTTGTCTTTGTACATGTATCCTTTCATTAACTCTTCTATAATATATCCGTTTTCCACATCTTCTGATTTTTGAACCATTAATGCTTCATGTTTGTTCAAATCAAATTTTTCTCCTTTTGCAGGAATTTCTTCAACGCCTTCTTTTGTTAAAACATCACTAAATTTATTATAGATTAGTTCGATACCTTCTCTTAAATCTTTGTCATTTTCAATTTCTAAAGCTCTACCGAAGTCTTCGTAGCAATCTAAGAATTCTTTGATTATGTTTTGATTTGCAAATTTGATAATTTCTTTATTCTGCTTATCGGTAATTTTTTTGAAATTTTCAAAATCTGCTTGAAGTCTTTGTGACAGTGAAATGTATTCTTGAGTTTCACTTTCTGATTTTTCAAGATCTTCTTTGAGTTTTTCTAACTCTTCGTCTTTAAGAGCTAACTCTTCAAGTAGTTCATCATATTTTTCTTGAAGATCTTGGGTTTCAACTTCAGTTTCACTTCTGTTTTCATCAGTCATATTTGCACCTTTTTTAGGTTTTTTGAAAAACTTTGGTAATAACTCTTTACCGAGAATTCACACATTTGGTCTTTAATATTGGTTTTTTGGGAATTTATGGATATATAGGAAAATGGTTCATCAAACAAGAGTTATTACTTTAAGTTTTTCTGAACCAAATATTAAAGTAACCAAAAGTTATCTTTCTCTTACATTATTATAGTAACAAAAAGTTATATAAAGGTTTCGATATTTTGCACATATTTTCTAACAATCGGTAACAAAAACATAATGATTTAAATATGGTTAAGATATAATTAATAATCATGAGTGATACAAACGACATTGAGAAAAATGAAAAACCTCGCAGAAATGCTAATGTGCCTCAAGGTCATATTGAAATCCGTGGAGGATATAATGACTCGGTAGATGACATTGATGTGGAAGATATACTTGATGTGATGGGTTGTAAAACTAGAAGGGACATTATAAACCTTTTAAGAGAAGAACCTATGTTTGTTAGTGAAATCTCAAATGAACTAGATATTGGTCAAAAAGCAATTATAGCTCATTTACGTGCTATGGAAGATATAGGAATATTAAATTCTTCTTATAAAAAGATTTTAAGAGGTCGTCCACGTAAATATTATGATTTACAAAATGAAGTTAACATCCACATTACTATTAACAGGAATAATTTTGATGTTAAATTCACAGATGACATGCTCAATACCTTACAACTTCCGTCAGGTGATGAATGGTCTAAATTATTAGACATTGAAAAAAGAATTGATGATGGACAGCTTGAAGCTATCGATGAGCTGAAAAATCAAATAAGGCTCTATGGTAATCTCAAGGAAAGAGCTGAATATATTCTTGAGAGAACTCTTAAAAACAGATAACTTCA
>CAZOYH010000282.1:0-1963 GCA_964583995.1 uncultured Methanobrevibacter sp. | reverse complement strand
ATTTCAGTTGTATTTAATTGGTTATTTTCAATAATCACTGGAATTTCTAACTTTTTGGTTGAGTAGTATGCTGCAGATTCCAGTTTCATGGAACATTCTCCTTCATAAGTCCTCTCATGACAAATCTCCAAAGCAACTGCCATTGAATCAAGGACTCTACCTGTACTTGTTGTTTTTCCAACGTTAATTCTAGCTTCAATCTGTTTGAAAATATTTTTTATTTCAATTTCACCATATTTGAAGTAATCAGAATAATTTTTAATTAAATCCTCATCATTTAAGATGCTTGCAAGCATTCTTGCAGGATATTTTGTCGCCACATCTCCACCGGGCATTAACTGTGGCTGCAAGTGAGCTAATCTTTCAAAGCTTTTGATGTCAGTGTAGAGAATTTCTCCACCCCAACTTGTTCCATCACTTCCATAACCCACTCCGTCAGCGGCAATAACAATCATTTCTTCGATGGAACTGTCGTTTGCAAGTGCAACTGCGTGTGCATGGTGGTGCTGGACTGGTAAAACTTCAGCATTGTATTTTTCGCCCAGTTCATGAGCCAGTCTTGTTGTAAAGAAATGAGGATGCATATCACATGCAATAACATCAAATTCGTTAATTTTTGTAATTCTCTGCATGTTTTCAATAGCTGTCTTTAAAAATTCCAATGTTTTTGGTTTGTTGGTATTTCCAATATGCTGTGAAGGGTATACGATATTGTCACGAGCTATTGAGAAAGTCACATCAAGTTCAGGACCTAATGCCAGAACATCTAAATCATTCACATCATAATTTATTGTATATGGTTCTGGCGTGTATCCGCGTGATCTTCTGATAAAGGATAATTCATTGTTTCTAAATCTGATAACTGAATCATCACATCTGTTTAAGATTTTACGGTTGTGAACTAAAGAATAATCATTAACTCCATTGATAATCTCTTCATTTTGAATCATCATAGGCTCTCCAGGGATATTGGCTGAAGTCATGACATAAGTGTCGATTTCTCCTTCATCAAAAAGCAAATAATGCATTGGGGAGTATGGAAGCATCACTCCAATGTTGTGAAGGCCCGGTGATAAGCTTTCAGGGAAGGGATAATCATCATTTTTCTTTAAAATTACAATAGGTCTTTTATTTGATGTAATTGTTTTAATTTCTTTTTTTGTCAGTTGTGCATATTTTTGAAGGCTTTTTAAATCTTTACACATTACTGCAAAGGCCTGATTCGGACGATTTAATCTATTTCTGAGCTCTTTAATGGCTTTGTCATTATAAGCATCAACAACTAGGTGTGTTCCTCCAATTCCTTTAATTGCCAATATTTTTCCTTCTTTTAAAACATCAGCACCTATTTTAATGGGATTATCGCATTCTATTTTATCTAATCCTTTATAGATTTCCATTTGGGGTCCGCAGTCACTGCAGCAAATTGCTTCTCCGTGGTAACGTCTGTTTAAGGGTTGTCCATATTCAACCAAACACTCGTCACATAGTGGAAATTCATCCATTGAAGTTCTCTCACGATCATATGGAACACTTTCAATAACTGTAAATCTAGGTCCGCAGTCAGTACATGCATTAAATGCATATTTATAACGTCTATCCTGAGGATTTCTGATTTCTTCAAGGCATTTGTCACATATTGCAATGTCTGGCGGAATTACACTAACGCCGGAATATGTGTCGGCACTTTCAATAATTTCAAAATCAGCATAATTATTTATGGATATTTCTTCCACATTCATGGAATCTATTTTAGCTATTGGCGGAAGTTCTTTAGGTAATCTTTCGGCAAATTCCTGAGTATTTTCACCTTCAATTATGATTTCAACTACATTTCCAAGGTTTCTAACACTTCCATTCAGATTCAAATCCTTAGCTAGTCTATATACATAGGGTCTAAATCCCACCCCTTGGACGATTCCTTGTGTTAAAATCTTTAAAGCATTCATTAAATTATAATATT
>CAZOYH010000281.1:0-1988 GCA_964583995.1 uncultured Methanobrevibacter sp. | reverse complement strand
TAGCTGATAAATGAAATGTTTTGAGAGTAAAGTTCGCAGTTGAGAGAAACACTTTCTGATATTGCAACACCCACATCACCGTCAACAGTTATCATAAACTCAACTTCAAACTCATCACCCTCATTTAATCTGATAAATTTATCAAGATTTATTGTGGAATATCCTGCTGGTGAAAAGCCACTTTGAGTATGGCTTAAATCACCATTAACATAAATTGACACAGTCCAATTAGTGTTCTTTTCAAATTCAGATGAAACTGCAGCCAAATATTCATCAGATGTTGAGATGAACCTGTTTTTATACCAGACAGTGCTTGTTGAGTTTAAAAAGTAATCAGTTCTGCCTGGAATGTCATACTGATAGTTTTTATCAAAGTTAATGGTATCGTTTAAAACTATACAATATGTGTCTCCACGGTTTCCCGGTCTTGCAAAGCTTACATCATAATATGAAACGTAAAAGTAACCGTGATCTTGAGAATATGGTCCCCAACTGTTTTTGACAATCCAACCGCCCAGACCGGGTGCTCCGCTGAATTCCAAATCATCATTCCAGCCTACAATGGCAACTGCATGATTGTTTGAGTTGGTTCCTGTATAATACTGGTAGGTGGCGCCGGTTGAATAAAATGAAGTTGCAACGGCACCGTATTTCATTAAAGCAAGTTTAATTGCATCGTTATCAGTATAGTTGTCCCTGTACAAGTATAAAATATTTTGAACATGCATGATGCTGTCAAGTACAGGTGAAAATAGGGAGTTGTCAGAGTATGCATCATCACTGTCGTTTACCGGACCCAACCAGCTTGTAAGATAGCCGATTCCCATTTTGGTGTATCCACCATTATTGGTGGCCATTTTCCACCCATATTCAGAGTATAATGCCATGAGGTTTTTCATGTTTTCCTCTGAAAAGTCATATGCAATGCCTGTTGCCTTAAGGATTGCTGATTCAAGAGCTGCAATTGATGCAAAAGCCCAGCAATTACCTCCATTATACTGATATTTTACAGGTGTGACCTGACCGAGATTTCTTAAGTCATAATATACTGGAATTTCAGAAATTTCAGTGCCATTATATTTAAATAATGTATAGTTGCCGTTTGCAATGAATAAATCCGGAACAGTAGTTAAAAGCTCCTCGTCATTTAAAAAAGTATTGTTTTGGGAGGTTACATTGCCGCAGATTGCATAGACTGCACAATCAGTATTGTTTATGAAAGTGCTGTTGAAGCAGATGAAAGATTCCTGCATGTTGACAAAGACAGCGGAACCTTTTGGAGCATCATTATCTTCAAAATATGAGTCATTGACTGAAAGGCAATTATAGATTGCATAAACCACTCCACCTGCATATTGGGCTTTGTTGTTTTTTGCAGTGAGATTTACAAGACCTACGTTTGAACTGACAGAGACTATTCCTGCCCCAAACATTGCAGTTGAGTTATATATTGATGAGTCATAAGACATTAAAGCGGAATTTAAAAGATAAATACAGCCTCCAACATCGCTTAGAGCCCTGTTATTTGAAAATTCAGTGGCATTAATTTCAATATTTTTAACATTGCTGGAATAGATTGCACCGCCACAAACAGAAGCGTTGTTATCAATGAATCTTGAGTTTAAAATAGTCATATTACCGTTTAAACGGTAGATTGCACCACCGTAACTTGCAGTGTTGTTTGAAAATGTTGCATTGTCAAGATAAAGACTTGAGGATGATGAGGAATAAATTGCACCACCGTTTTGTGAATAGCAATCACTAAAGATAGTATTAGTAGCTGAGAATTTCCCCGAATTGACTATTCTTAAATTCTTTAAAGTGACATTGAATAATGTAAGTGAAGTCGAAGTGGAAAACTGATAACCGTTACCGTTGATTATAGTATTTAAAGGGTTTTCACCGATAATGACAACATTTTTAAGGGTTTTTGAAGCGTCAAGACTATATTCACCATCCGAAAGGTGAATTGTCGAATCATCAGTGAT
>CAZOYH010000280.1:0-1994 GCA_964583995.1 uncultured Methanobrevibacter sp. | reverse complement strand
TACCATTTTCCCACCTGCTTAAGGGAATGTGTAAAACATATTTCATGTCAAGTTCCATAATATTAATTTATACTAACAAATTAATAACAATTACTCTTTCAGGTGATAAAATGATAATCAGAGAAGCACATTTCAAAGTCTATACCAAAGACAATAATCATAAAAGGCAAAGAAATCTCAAAATAAATGGCCAGATACTTGCAGAGTGATTCCGTTAGGGATTGTGACCTTTCGCCAGAAGAGCTAAAAGAAAGAATAACTCCAATTGAAATTTTTGATGAAAACATAACCATAAAAACATTAAAGAATACATTTTTCAAAGAATGTAACATAATACAAAAATATTACATTACAAATGCTCTCTCTAATCTTTTATATACATTATAAACCTACTTATTATTATACTAATTTCAGAAAATGCAGGAGTTTATAATATGAATAATGAAATTGTAAAAACATTATTATATACCAGTGAAGACGGGGCAGTAGCCATAAAGGTGATCATTGACTCAGAAAATGACACAATGTGGACTACACAAAAAAGCATGGCCGAATTATTTGGTAAAAATATCAAAACCATAAGCAAACATTTAACTAATATTTTTGAGTCCGATGAATTAGTAAAATCAGAAGTAACCTTCAATCCGAACGATTCCACTAATAGTGGAATCGTTATTATAAACCCCGATGCAAAAACACAACCGATATTATACAACCTAGATGCCATAATATCTGTTGGTTATCGTGTAAACAGTAAACAGGCAACACATTTTCGTAAATGGGCTACAAGTGTGCTTAGAGAGTATATTGTAAAAGGTTTTGCAATGGATGATGAATTATTAAAAAAAGGTACAAGATTTGGAAAAGATTACTTTGACCATTTACTTTCCCGAATTCGAGAAATAAGAGCTTCAGAGAGAAGATTCAATCAAAAGATTACTGATTTGTATGCAACAAGTGCTGATTACAATCTAGATGCTGATGAAACAAAAGATTTCTTTGCCACAGTACAAAATATGCTATTATATGCTATAACAGGCCAAACTGCTGCTGAAATTATAAAATCCCGTAGCGACAAAAATAAGATTAACATGGGACTCACAACATGGGAAGATGCACCTCATGGAAAAATATTAGAGGCAGATGTAGTAATATCAAAAAATTACTTAAACGAAATGGAAATAGATTCATTGAATACATTAGTTGACGGTTTTTTAACAT
The DNA here is from genome assembly GCA_964583995.1 of uncultured Methanobrevibacter sp. GTDB lineage: Archaea > Methanobacteriota > Methanobacteria > Methanobacteriales > Methanobacteriaceae > Methanocatella. The sequence goes on along the minus strand of CAZOYH010000280.1, from coordinate 773 downwards.
TGGCAGAAACAAGAGCCAATTCCCAAAAACCAACATTCATGAAAGACTGGAAAACATTACTTTACGGATATCTTGAATTAAGCCAATTACCTCTATTAGAAGGAAAAGGCAAAGTTTCATCCATTGAAGCTAAAACTCATGCAATAAATGAATATAAAGAATTTAGGATAGATCAAGATAGAAATTATGAATCTGATTTTGATAACCTAATCAAAACCATCAAACAGCTAGAAGGTAAAAAATAATCAAATAATTACTTTTTGAAATAATAATAAATCCGTCCTTCCATCATCATTTTAAGTCTTCAACTACTACGGCCTATAGAGGTCATGGTAGTTGAAGTGGAGCGTCCCCATCGCCTGCAAATATTGTAAGCAGAAGCTCATTAAACTAGCGTGACTTATAGTAACTCTCCACTTTGTGAGGTAGAAACTGTCGAATCATTGAAGTTCAAGATTATTTATCAATTCTTCAAGCAGGTCATCTACATTAAGTGCTATCAAAGCATCGTTTTCCCACCTGCTTAGTGGAATGTGCAATACGTATTTCATGTCAAGTTCCATAATGTTAATTTATAATAACAAGTTAATAACAATTACCCTTTTTTTAAAACAATAAATCATCCACAGATTGCCCTTTTAACCTTCAAGCTATCGCCTCACTCCCATATAATACATTTATAACCAACCAGTCTAAACTGTTTTTGATGAAATAATCTTAATCATGTTTTTAGCGAGTACATCATCAGGATTTTTCTTTAAAAGATAATGACA
>CAZOYH010000279.1:0-2024 GCA_964583995.1 uncultured Methanobrevibacter sp. | reverse complement strand
AATAATGAAAAATAAAAAAAGTAGAATATTTAGACAACACGTCTAAAGTATCCATGACGAGGTTCGTAAATAACTCCTTTTTGAATTAGGTTTCTGACGATTTGTTCTGTTTTATCTTCACTAACACCATATTTATCACTCATATTGGATAATAATACATTTAAAGGAGCATCTCCAGCATATTCCTCTTCAAGTAATTTGATTTCTTCAGTTACTCTTTGGATTTTATCCCTGTCGGATTTTGGTGTTCCTCCACCAACAATATCAGCATCCATTTCACCAGTTTCAGGATCAACACCAACCTCTTTAAGACAAGCCATTTGCAATCTGACGGCTTTTTCAGCATCTTCTCTGTCAACAGTTTCTTTAAGCTTGATTTTAGCACAAGCTTCTGCTAGACGGATAATTGCTTCTAATTGTCTTGCAGTAATCGGAACTGGACCTTGCTCTTCGGGATTGCTGTTTCTTGTATTGACATAAAATTCCCTTAGAATTTCATTAGCTTCATCAGTTAATTTTGGATTTGCATTTTTACGAGCATATGCAATATACTTTCTAAGCAATTCCGGTTCAATTTCATAATCAACAGTATTTTCCTGGTGTATTTTTAAAATGTGGTCAGCTAATTTTGAATCTCCTTCCCTACTTGGTTTATCTTCAATAACGAAAATCAAATCAAAACGGGAAATAATTGGGGCGGGCAAGTCAATTTGTTCTGCAAGCACTTTGTACCTGTCAAATCTTCCAAATTTAGGATTTGCAGCTGCAAGAACAGAACATCTGGAATTTAATGTCGCCATAATTCCTGCTTTAGCAATACTTACAGTCTGCTGTTCTAAAGCTTCGTGAAGTGCAGATCTGTCTTCAGCTCGCATTTTGTCCAATTCGTCAACACATACGTTACCTTGGTCTCCCAGTACCAATGCACCTGCCTCAAGGGACCATCCTCCAAGTTCATCTCTAACTGCAGCAGCAGTTAATCCTGCACCGGTTGTACCTTTACCACTTGTATAGATACTTCTTGGAGCAAGTCTTGATACATATTTCAATATTTGGGATTTACCAATACCCGGGTCTCCAACAATTAGGATGTGGATATCTCCTCTGAGTTTGGTTTCATCTTCAAGCTGTTTTGCAGATCCTCCAAATAACTGCAAAGCAATAGCTTCCTTAACATCTCTGTATCCTCTAATTGAAGGTGCAGTTGATTTGATGATTTTTTCATAAATGTGTGGGTCTTTAGCCAGTTCAATAATTTGCTCTTCATCTTCTTCTGAAAGCTGCAATTCTTCAAATTCCTGTTCTAAAGGCTCAATATGATTGACATAAATATAATTCTTGAATTTACCGCTTCTTTCTTCTCTAAAGGTTTTTAAGGTCCCGGTAATTCTTACTTTATCACCAGGATTCAATTCATCTACTAAATCATCTTCCAGAACCATTAACATCTGTTTAGGTTCGGTTCCTCCGGATAAATTCTCTAAAGGTTCCTGCATCCTTGCAGTTTGTGTGTCAATGTATTTTGATTCCTCCTGAAGCAATCTAAAAGACCTTCCACCACATTCACTACAAAGTGACGGTTCGATTATTCTGTTCCCGGAACTCTGTTCGACTTCATGTAATCTCATACAGCCTCTACATTCGAAAACACCAGTTTCGATACGAGGCCTTATTTCATCTGTTTTTCTTACAATACCATCAGCTGCAACGAATGTTCCGATGTATTTACTTAAGAGAGTCTTTAATGGGATTACGTTAGAGAGATTTTCAAAACGGATGTTGATATCAGCATCTTTAACAAGGGGGTCAATATTTTTTATAGCAATTTGAGCAGCTTCAATAACTTCCTCTGGTTTGTCAATTAATAAATCTGCTAAATCAGGATCGAATACTTCTAATGTTTGGTAATCTACATTAAGTGATCTTTCATCAGGATATTTTTCAAGGACTTTGAACACATCATCCTTATATAATGTTGCAAAAAATTCCTCAAATTTTGCAATTGATGTTTGTGATTTAGTAGT
>CAZOYH010000278.1:0-2027 GCA_964583995.1 uncultured Methanobrevibacter sp. | reverse complement strand
TGGATATACTTGATTACTCGACAGTTTATAATAGTTACCAAATGCTCTCTTGGATAAATCGAATATACTAAGAGGTAATATATATGACTATGAAAACTGACGACGAACTCATCACCTATTTTGGTACGACCAGAAACCTGAAAAAAAGCACTATTGATTCCTACACTATCTACATAAGAGAATACAGCAGGTTCAATGACAAAACAATGGTTGAACTTCTTGAAGAGGCTGAAAATGAAGAGGAAGAAGGCATCCGTTGGAAACACAGGACTTTAAGAAAAAGACTATTGAGCTTTAGAGCACATCTCTATGAAAAACACGCATACATCACTGCAAAAACCAGATTCAGCAAACTGCTTGCATTCTACAGGCATTTTGAAATTGAAATCCATCCATTGCCTCCAATCAGCAACAAAAACATAGATGAAGTAGCCATTAGCTTTAAAGACTTGCCTGACAAAGACATCATTAAAAAAGCTTTGAAAATATCCACACCACTCATGAGAGCAATAATTCTTTTTATGAGCTCATCAGGATGTGCAAGAATGGAAACACTAAACCTGACCATAGGAGATTTCGTAAAAGCAACAGAAGACTATCACAGAAGCAACGACATCTATGAAGTATTGAGAAGGTTGAAAAACAATCAGACCGTTGTACCACTGTTCTACCTAAGGAGGCAGAAAACAAACAAATATTATTATACCTGCTGCAGCCCTGAAGCAACAACAGAAATAATCAATTATTTGTTAAGTGAACAAAGGTATCTTCAACCTGACTCCCCATTGTTTAAAATCAATGATCAGGAGTTCTTGAAAAGATTCAGATCCATCAACAATCAGTTAGGTCTTGGCAAAGTCGGACACAACATCCGTTTCCGCAGCCATATGTTAAGAAAGTTCCATGCAAGCCAACTTCGTGAAAGCGGATTGGACATGGACACCATCGATGCATTGCAGGGCAGGGCAAAAACTGAAGTAAGGCAAAGCTATTTCTTTGACAACCCTGAAAACATAAGGGAATCTTACATTGGACATATGGATTGTTTAACAATCAATTTGGATGTCAACTCCATTGATATCAAAAGTCCTGAATATGTCAAACTGGAAAATGAAAACAAATCCTATCAGTCTCAGATGGATGAGCTTAATGGAAAGCTTAATTTCATAATGCAGCATATCGATGAAGACATTGGACTTTCCTAAATTAAAAAGTGGAATTGAATATTCCACTTCTACTTTTATTTTTTCAAAACTCTTCAGAAACACGTTTTTTCATATATCATTTTTTGAAATTAATAGTTACCAAATGCTCTCTTGGGAAAATCCCATATTTTTAATTAATCTTAATATATCAAATAGGAGTCACATATTTCAGATGCTTTTTTTTGACAAAAGCGTAAAATTGTAAATTTGGTGATGGTTGAGATCCTGGAAATGTGACTCTCTACTCATTTTTCATAAACTCTCATATTTATTAAAATCAAAAATTGGTAATTCACAAAAATGGAAAATGGTAATATGATACGCAAGAACAGTAAAAACTTAATTGAATGGGTGTATGAGAATATAGTTGACTTTACAGATGAAAATGACACTTCAACATTGACTTGGAACAGCACACAAGAAGATGCACGGAGATTCCTGCAGTCTATTTCACAAAAGGAAAGAGTTCAGAAATACGGATTCTTTTCCAGCCGTTCACACTTTTTTCTTGTGGAATCCTTTGATGATGTTAAGCAAGTCTTGGAAAAAGGGTTTATCTCTGAGCTGACATGCGAAAAAATCTACAGGTGGAACTCGGAAGTCGAACGTGAAAATTGGAACATGACTGATGTTAGAGGAGTATTATATCCTGATGCTACATTGGATGATGCAACTGAAGAAAAGTTTCTCTCCAACATAATGCTTAGATTATTAAATGCAGGCCTCCTTGAATATGTCAATATTGAAGAAGAGAATAAAAAGATGTTTATATTAACTGAAAAGGGCGAAGATGTATTTGGGGATATATTATAAATTCCCCAT
>CAZOYH010000277.1:0-2069 GCA_964583995.1 uncultured Methanobrevibacter sp. | reverse complement strand
CCTGCAGAAATAGGTAAGAATGTTGAAGTTGACCTGCCGATTGTAGGTGATGCAAGAAACATTTTATCATCTTTAAATGAAGTTTTAAGTGGTTATACAGTTTCATCTGATGTTACTAACTGGACAAACATGATTAAGCAAAGAAAACAGGATTTACTTCCACGTGTTACATACAGTGATGTTCCTCTAAAGCCTCAAAGTGTTATAAAGGAGATTTCTGAGGTTTTAACTGCTGATTCAATTTTAACAACCGATGTCGGTCAAAACCAGATGTGGGCGGCACATTTCTATGATACCCAAAAGCCACGTAAATTCATTTCCTCAGGTGGTCTAGGTACCATGGGATTCGGATTTCCTTCAGCAATTGGTGCTAAAGTGGCCTGTCCTGATGATCCGGTCGTATCAATTAACGGTGACGGCGGATTTTTAATGGCATGTCAGGAACTTGCAACAGTTAAGGAATATGACATTCCTGTAATTGCAGTAGTTTTAGAAAACAGAACTCTGGGAATGGTATATCAATGGCAAAGTTTGTTATACAATGAAAGACACTCCGAGACCCTACTTGGAAACAGTCCGGACTTTGTCAAGCTTGCAGAAAGTTTCGGTGTAAATGCCGTTCAGATTACCAAACCTGAAGAAACCAGAGAAGCACTTAAATCAGCTATTAAGGATAATGAGGCAATATTATTAGATATTGTTGTTGATCCGGATGAACTGCTTCCGATGCTTCCTCCGGGTGCTGGAATCAATGAGATGATTGGAGAATATAAACTTGAAAAGGATGTGAATTAAATGGATAAAGGATACCATGTAATTTCTACATTAGTTGAAGACAAACCTGGGGTTCTACAGAAAGTTGCTGGACTCTTTAACAGAAGAGGTTTTAACATAGACAGCATAACCGTTGGTGTATCAGAAGTGGAAGGCCTGTCCCGTATGGTGATTTCAGTACATGCTGACAAAAAGGGTTTGGAGCAGGTTACAAAGCAACTGAATAAATTGGTTGATGTTATCAAGATTAAAGATATTACTAAAAATGCTGTTAAAAGGGAATTATGTCTTGTAAAAGTTAATATTCCTAATGAAAAGGCAAGAGCTGAAATAATGCAGTATTCAAACATCTTCAGGGCAAAAATAGTTGATGTTACCTCAGAAACACTGATGATTGAGCTAACTGGAGATGCAAAAAAGATTAATGCATTTATATCTTTAGTAGAAGGTTATGGAATCAAAAAGATTTCAAGAACCGGCCTCACCGCTATGGCCAGAGGTGTTTGAATAATTGAATTTAGGGGGAGTTAAATGACAATTTTAGAAAATGTATTAAAGGATAACAAAGAGTTTGTTGAAAATTTTGAAGGTAGTGAAATGTCTCACCATGCAGCTAAAAAGTTAGCTATATTGACATGTATGGACTGCAGATTGATTGACTTTTTCGAACCTGCACTCGGCCTTAAAAGGGGAGATGCAAAAATAGTCAGAAACGCAGGAAACTCAATCGTTGGTGAAGATGCAATCAGATCAATCGGTGCAGCACTTTACAACTTAGGTGCTGAAGAGGTAATGGTTGTAGGCCACACAGAATGTGGTATGGCAGGTGCAGATGCAGAAGCCTTAAAAGAAAAAATGCTTGCACGTGGTATTAAACAGGAAGATATTGACAAATATGACCTTGAAGAATGGATCGGCGGATTTGAATCAGAAGAGGAAAACGTCAAAGATGTTGTTGAAAAAATCAAAAACCATCCGTTGATTCCGGACGTTCCTGTACACGGCTTGATAATTGATATTGTAACCGGTGAGTTGAAAGTTTTAGTAGATGGTTATTAATCATCTAATTTTTTTTCTTATTTTTTAAGTTACTTTTATAAATATCAAAAATCATAATTATTATGTGATATTTCATTAGATATCTAATAATTTTTATTAAATAATTTTAAGAGATGATTTCATGAAAATGTATTACGACAACGATGTAAATACAGATGCTCTTGAAGGAAAAACCATTGCAGTAATCGGTTATGGTTCTCAAGGAAGAGCACAATCTAGAAACATGGCTGACAGTG
>CAZOYH010000276.1:0-2070 GCA_964583995.1 uncultured Methanobrevibacter sp. | reverse complement strand
TAGTTATGCTTATCGTATGAGTGCCTAATTTTAAATTTTTAGTTTGTAGATTAGCAACCCCATTTGAATTAGTTTTAATAGAATAATTCTTGTATTTTTTTCCAGTGAAAACTTTTAGATTAATTGTGATATTTTTTACAGGATTTTTGTGACTATCAAGAACTTTTATTTTATAGTAGGTGTTTTTCTTGTGTTTTATTGTTTTAACCGACGCATAAACTTTTGTAGTTGATTTAATAACTTTAATTGATGATGTTGCCATCTTTTCATTTCCATAATAAACTTCGATTTTATGAGTACCAATGGATAAATTAGGAATATTAACTGAAGCCTTTCCATCATTTCCAACTATTCCATGATAATTTTTATAAGTATTGCCAGTATATACTCTTAAATTAACTTTCTGATTATATTTTGGTTGCTTATATTTAATTCCATCATAGTTTACAAAATCATATAAACTAACTTTATAAACAATATTTCCACTTGAAAATTTTTGAGTAACAGCAGAGCATTCAGCATGAGTTGATTGATAAACCCCTTCGTGTTTGCTTTTATTATCAACATCAGAATTTTCATAACCGGAAATAATTACACTATCATTTGAATTTGAACTTACAATCTCATCAGATGGTTCATCTAAAACACTCGTATCTAATTTATCTGCCAGGATATCATCACCCATATCTTCAAAATTCATTCCACTCCCATTAACTTGTGAATTTTGAAGTAATAACTCTGAACTATTTTCAGTAGCAGAAATGGAGCTTATAGTTATAAATAAAATTAATATAATTGAAAAAATAATTACAAATTTTTTATAATTTTTAAGCAAATTTTTTTCCTCCTTGAAAATTATTTACAACATATAAATAATTTATTAACACTATTCAGAATATTGGGAAAAATATCGTTATTTTGGATAATTAAAATTTTTTATTCTAAAATCAAAACAGAATAAGATTTAACGATATTATTGAAATTAAATCAACATTAGATATACATTATATATTAGAAGTATTTAAACATTAAGATTGAACTAAAAAAATAACAAATTAAAAAATTTTAGTTCTATTTAAAGTTATATTTTGAAGTGAATGATTATTCTAACCTTAACATCTTCATTCTGTTTTGAATGACACATAACCAAAACTACATTTCAAAACTATAAAAAAAGAAAACAAAGTAGAATAACCTACTTTATTTAATTACAACATCCTCAAACAAGTCTTGACTGGAAGCTGAAATTACAACCAACTTATTATCCTTTACATAAGTGAACAAATGGAAGTTCCCTTCCTGTTTATAATATCCATCAACATCGTTAACGGAATATGAATCTCCACCAGCGGCAGACACTACACTGTCAGTTAATTCCATTCCATCATATTCAGATACGAGGATAGCAAGTACGGAATCACCACTCTCATATGTTTTTCCAACAGTTTTAAAACTTACTTCTCCCAAATCAGTTTCATTGTCAATTTCATAATCTGGGTCTTCCTTAAAACCAGCCGGAATGTTGAAATCTATTCCGTCAATTGTTACTGTTTCATCATTGGCATCATCACCACCAAATACTGATCCAAAATCAAAAGCAGAAACGGTACCTGCACATACGATAGCTATTATAGCTAAAGACAAAATTGCAAATATCTTTTTGTTCATGATACTCCTCCATTATATAATAATAATTTATCCCATGGTAAAAATATAGTTTTCTTAAGTTTGTAATATTTTTCAAACATTCACCAGCTAACACAAACAAAACGAGAGATGACGATTATAATACTTCAGACATTGAGTAATTTATCCACGACAATGTTGAAAACAAATGTTTGTTGAGAAAATATTCAAAACTCAAATATTGCCGATTATAATCGGCAATTAACTTAATATTAACTACATTGTCGATTGTACTCTACTAAAATATAGAAATTATTGATTTTGTAGAGTATACTCGACAAAATTTATATATTTGAAATACACGATTTATTTCCATTTCCTTTAATATAAAGATTATTTTTTCTTTTCATTCATCTTTTTAAATTGCCTGTAAAATAACATCAC
>CAZOYH010000275.1:0-2077 GCA_964583995.1 uncultured Methanobrevibacter sp. | reverse complement strand
TAGAAACGTTTAACATTGGTGAACAACCGTAAGCATCGTTACTATCAACAGCAAGTGGAGTACAACGTTATAAATCTTTATAACTATTGCTGAATTATCAAACCATTGGAAATAAATATTAAGATTATATTTATTTAATCACAACCCCTAAGCGTTCGGTCGGTGTACAGGTTGAAACGTCCTCTTAGCGTATCTGACAACAGATCAACATGGTAAGCCTGATGCATTCCTATAATATATTATAGGTAGGCGGATTGCAAATGAAGTACAATTATGTAGCAGGTAAAGGATTTCGGAAAAAGCGAATGCCACAATAGTCGAAAGACAACGGGAAATTGAACATAATAACCGTGTGGATACTCAATCATTTGAGAAGTAGAAATACTGCCAACTTCCGAAAGGTGGACAACTTTAATATAAAACGAAAATAAAAGTTCTTTTGCAAATTTATCAAAAGGAAGGTGATTAGTTGAGAAATGCTCTAAATGAGTCCGCATCATCGGACATTACCGATTGGAAATCTGTCCCGTGGGATAGGATAGAAAGGTATGTAGATAAACAGCAAAAGCGGATATATAAAGCCGAGGTTGAAAATAGAAATCGTGACGTTAGAAATATTCAAAGAAGACTGTCCCGTAGTAAAGCAGTTTTATTATTGGCAGTTAAAAGAGTAACGGAAATGAATAAAGGGCGTAAAACACCCGGTATTGATAGGTTCCGAGCTTTAACCCATAAACAAAAAGGCAAATTAGTAGACGAACTATTGGAAAGGAATATCTATAAACATAAACCTAAGCCTACACTTAGAAAATACATTCCTAAAAAGAATGGCAAGAAAAGAGCTCTAGGCATTCCTACTATTAAAGATAGGATTTACCAAGAAATTATTAAAATTATACTGGAGCCTCAAGCAGAAGCAAAATTCGAAGCAACTTCATATGGCTTCAGACCAAATAGGGGAGTATATGATGCTATCGAAAGAATATTCTTAAATATTAAAGGTGATAAGTGGTGTTGGGTTTTTGAAGGTGACTTTCGCAGTTGTTTTGATAACCTGTCTCATAACTTTATTTTAGAACAATTGAATGGATTTCCCTTAAGGAATCTGGTAGAAAGGTTTCTAAAAGCAGGTTATGTAGATAATAATGTATTTAACATAACTGATAAAGGAACACCGCAAGGTGGGATACTGTCTCCATTGTTGGCAAATATTGCATTAACTGGTCTTGAAGAATATTTGGGCATCACTTATAAGATAAGACATTTTAATACAAATGGAAAAGAAGATGTTACTTATATTGCTCAAGGAAAATATCGTATGGTTAGATACGCCGATGATTTTGTGATTTTTGCACAAACCAAGGAAGATATCCTAAAAGTGAGTGATATAATCAAACCATATCTCTCTGAAAGAGGATTAGAATTAGCAGATGAGAAAACTAAAATCACACACACTCATGATGGATTTGAATTTCTGGGATTCTCATGTAGACTATACGAAGTCCAAGGTAAGTATAAATGTCTGATTAAACCATCTAAAGAAAGCATTAAGAAGGCTAAAGCTAAAATTGATGAAATCTTCAGATTATGTTATGGACATAATGTGGACTATCTCATTGAAAGACTGAATCCGGTTATTGATGGTATTGGTCATTTTTGGAGGATTTCTGTAGCAAAAGAAATATATTCTGCAATAGACCACTACATATGGATAAAGACCAAGAGATTTCTACTAAGAATGCATCCCCACAAAAACTGGAAATGGATTCTGAATAGATATTTTCCATATTATAATAATGGAAACCATGCCAAATGGGTTTTAACTGGTCCAAAGAATAAAATATCCTTGAAACAGATGGCACAGATTAAAATAAGGAGATGGAATATGATTAGGTATAATTATAGTCCTTTTGACTCCTCTAAGAAAGAATATTTCAAAGAACGCATGAATAAACAATTCAGCCGAAGATGAAAGTCTGCTTGAGCCGTATGTGCTTAATGGCACTTGTACGGTTCTGAGGAGAGTTTGAGGGAGTAATCCCTCATTCTTATCCGACGATTTAGAAAAAGAAACACG
>CAZOYH010000274.1:0-2081 GCA_964583995.1 uncultured Methanobrevibacter sp. | reverse complement strand
TTTATTTGAAAAAAATACTAATTTCTGAAAATCAGAAAAAAATATTTTTAACCAAATAATTCACCTACAAATGAACTATTTGTTGTTAATTAATATTTATAGTTTTAGAAATGGCGCCTTTTTCATCATAAAAAAATATGGTTTAAAATACTCATTTTTCATATAAACTTCCACTTCTATTTTTTAAACAAGAAATTAGAAAATTAAACAATAATATGGTGAAAAATAATGGTAGAAAGACAGTATTGCTTTGAAATAAAAGAAGTGGGAAAGAATTTGGATAAAGAACATTCTGTCTTCAATCTCATGTACTTGATAGACATCTTTGAAGAGTTATATCCTGAAGAATTTCATGTCAAAAAAGCAAAAAGGGGACGTCCAAAGAAATATGGTGTGAAAGAATTGTTAACATTTATTTTTTGGGCAAAAAACAACAATAGAGAAAGTTATCGTGAACTCGAAGAATGGTACGAGAATAACGATGAAACCTGTCAATTAGTACTGAAATGCGAAAAACCAAGCAAATCATTAATAAACAACTTCAAAAATGAATATTCATATCTGATTGATAAATTTGACCAATTTATCATAGATTTTGCAAGGGCAATTGAATTAATTGATGGAAAAATCGTTTATGGTGACGGTACAATACTAAAAGCATGGTGTAACACATTTAAAAAGATGTATCCCTATGAAATAAACTATTTAAAGAAATTCCTAAACAATAATGTAGACAATAAAGAATTGTGGACTAAATTAAAGAAATATTTCATAAATGAAACAGAGGATGAAAAATTAAAAGAAGAATTAAAAGATTTGCTTATGGAATTTGACTATAATCTAAATTCAAGTGGAATGCACTTGTTAAAACTCAGTTTAATATCATCCAAGAACTTTGAGAAAGTAATTGAAAGAATACAGCTCATGGAAGAAAATATTGATGGTGAAAATAGCATCAGCATAACAGATCCAGAATCCCGACACATGCCAGATAAAAAAGGCAAAATGGGCCTAAATTACAATTACCAAACAGTAACAGACAACAAATACGGATTCAGACTCGCACACTACATTACCAACAACACATGATCAAAAAGAACTTAAACACTTAGTAGAACTAACCACAGAAAGCCTACATACAGACAACTTCATAATATGCGTTGATAATGGATATTGGGACCCAGAACTGCTAAAAGAAATCTTAAAAGGAAATACGCGTGTTGTAATACCTGATGACGCAGATGCATCCAGAAAAAAGAAAAAAATACAAAATAAAAACACTTCCAGAAAAAGACGAGAACAAAAAACTAAGAACCCAAAAGAAAAAAAGGAGAATGAAAACAAACCTAAACGAATAAAAAAATACCAATTCAAATACATAGGCAAAATAGATGCATTTGAATGTCCAAAAACAAAAAAACTATTCAAAGTAGTCGATATTGTAACAATCACAAATGAGAAAAAGAAGAAATATACCTGTAATTACTGCATTCCATGCGAATTCAAATCAGAATGCACCTCACAACACAGAAGAATCTTTTATGAACATTATGACTCCTCCATCGAAGAAATACGAAGATATTACTACTCTGACGAAGGACAAGAGATATATTTCAAAAGAGGCCATTTTGCTGAAACTGGATTTGCAATTTTATTGGAATCACGAAATTTCCGAGGAATCAAAACCAAAGGCTTAAAAAAGGCAAATGACGAATTAACAATCAGTGAAATACACCATAATATCTTAAAAATAGAAAAACACACAACAAATAAGTTTCTAAAGCTTATTCTCAACATCATGAAAAAATTCAAAAAAGAAAACGGAAATGTTGATTTTTCTTGCATTCAAAAATTCAAAGGAAAATTCATCATACAAAATGACGTTATAACCGGAATAAGAGATTATAAACATCCTAATGACTAAACTAAAATAACATAAAATCAAAATGAATTTATGAACAATAAATAGCAAGCTGTAAGAAAAATAAAACCATCACCATTCAAAAAATAATTACTGGACACTCCCTTATTTTGTTAAAATATCCCATTTTAACAATACATTAATAAATGATTAAAATAAA
>CAZOYH010000273.1:0-2087 GCA_964583995.1 uncultured Methanobrevibacter sp. | reverse complement strand
CGATGTGCCATACCCAAGTATTGGGGATATCATGTACTACTTGAAAGGATTACTCTTCAACAGAACCGGCATTGAAAGAAAAGCAGTTACCTTCGGTTCAATGGGTGGAAAAGGTGGAGCACCTGCAAAACTCGCTGAAGAATTAGGTACTTGTGGATTTGATGTGATTGACTCACAAGAAATTACCTTTGTACCAAACGCTGAAGAAGAAGCAGCAAGCTACGAATTAGGTGTTGCATTAGCAAAAGCATGTAAAGAATTGTAAAATATATATTCTTTAAAAAATATAATATGTATGATTGACTCTTTAGGAGATTGATTATTATGGTAAAATACGAACATAAAATTGGTATTACAAAAGGAACCCCTGTAGAAAAATTTGTAGCAGGAAACTTTGAAGGAGAAACCAACGAAGTAGGAATCTACTTAGCAATGTCCAGACAAGCTTCCAGAGAAGGCTATGGGGAATTAGCTGAAGTATTCAAAAGATTAGCTTGGGAAGAAGCTGAACACGCTGCAAGATTCTGTGAAATGAACGGAATCATCAAAGACACCCTCAAAGAAAACATCGAATGGATGATGGGTGGAGAAAAAATGGCTAACGCAGAAAAAAGAGAAGCTTCCGAAAAAGCCGAAGAAGCTGGAATTGAAACTGCTGCTGATTTCTTCAGAGAAAGTTCCAAAGACGAAGGTCGTCACTACAAAATCTTAGAAGGAATCTTAGAAAGATACTTCTAAACTGAAAGAATTTAATTATTCTTTCCTTATTTCTTTTTTTGAATAATTTCATTAAATTTTTTAAATATTACCAGCCAAAAATATCCTCCTGATCCATGTAATCATATATATCATAGTCATCCCAATCCAACTCGGCTCCACATTTTTCACAATAATTATCCCATGGATCATTTTCATGACCACAAACTTCACATTTTTTCATTTTATCCCTACTTAATTGTCTGAATTTTTTGGTGAAAATTTGATATGATTTATTCTATTGCAGTTTGATTATTTAAATGATATTAAAAAACTTTATAAATCATGAAAAAATAATTATTAATTAATTTTATCGAAACTTTTAGTTTCATAAAAGTGATGATGAATCTTGAATGGAGAAAACAGGCGGTGAGAGAAACATCTCTAAAAACTCCATTTTCATTGATTCATTATCTATTTACTTGTTTTTGAAAACAGACATAACAAATATAACCAAAAATATAATTATTAATGTTAAGTCTATATTTAAAGTCACATCCATTATATCACCCCCTTATGAATTATAAAAAAGGGGGAGGTATAAAAACAAGCGAATTCCGGCCACCAGTCTTGCCTGTTTTTTTAAAAAAATAATGTTGCAAGAAAAACTCGCAACATTAGACTGGATTTTTATATAATTAGTTTTCACTAATCAAGAGAAAAACGAATTATTTTCTCCAATAATCTATTATAAGTTAATAATATTTAAAATAAGCAGTTATTTTTGACCTAAATTTTACGAAGTGAGACAATTTTTTCTTTAATTATCTAAATAAATCCTGCAACCAAACTAAATACAATAATCATTGCCATAACTACAGATAATGCATTAACAATCGGTTTATAAACTTCTTCAGATAATCTATAGCTTAGCAAAATTTCAAGCATGTATCCACCGTCCAATGGCTTAAGTGGAAGTAGATTGAACAGTCCAATTCCAAGGTTTAACATGAATACCCATTGGAATAGCTCAAGAAGCTCAAATAAAATCCATGGTACTGGTCCTAGACTATCGTTTACTAATACGAAATGTTTGTTTGCTTGAAGACCAAAAAATCCTACAGATTCATTATTTGGATTTTTACCCAAGGTAATCGTATATGTGCCATGATCTGTTTTTACACTTACATTGTCTCCGGGACTGAATGAACTGACAATTTTTGTATAAGAATCAGCATCACTAATTTCCTGATTGTCAATAGCTTCCAATACCATGCCTTCTTTTAGAATTCCGTCTGAAGGTGAATCGCTTACAACCCTATCAATCTGAATGCCGTCTTCTGCAAAATAGCTTGGAATTCCTGCTGAAATAAGTGATACAAGAAGTATTG
>CAZOYH010000272.1:0-2090 GCA_964583995.1 uncultured Methanobrevibacter sp. | reverse complement strand
AAATACTTCTTTTAGATTAATTGATTCGCTTTAAAAAACATTTATAAGTAAAAATATTTGAAAATAATAAATATGAAATCAAAATATACACATAAATTTATTATTTACAATAAAAAAAGAATCAGAAATAATTATAAAGGATTAGTCGAAAAATTAGCAGAATTTGACAGTGAACCCATTCCAAAGGATTTTCTTGAAAATCTAAATGAATTATCCGAACTCTTTTCACAAAAAAGACGTGAGTTCTATTTAAAAAATCCGGCTAAAATGTGCACAATCGATGAAATTCTGCCATACAGCGAAGAGATAAATATAGAAACAAATAAGGTCTTGGCATTTGTGGCTAAATATAGGGAATTTGACCATCTAATAGTTGGAATTGATTATTTCAACGGTGAAGATGAATATATTGAAAAATATTTTCAACATGATAGCTTTGAGTATTTTGGAGGTTCATCATTGAATATATCTGTTAAGGTAATCCTTGGATATTATTACGGAATATGGGGAAACAGATTAGACATATTCTTAAAGGATATTAATCTTGAAGATATAATATAATCATGAAAGTATGAGGTTGTCTGATGGATAAACTAAATCAAAAAATGAATGAGTTAGATAATGCAATTTCTGATTTAAAAAAGCAAATCCAAAAAGCAGAAATAAATGCCAAAAGCAATATCAAACCTCTAAAAGCAGAACTCGCCCAAATCAAAGAAGATAAAAGAGCTTATGCTTCCAAAAACGATTTTGAATCTGTTCAAGCATGTAATAGAAGAGAGGCTAATTTAAAGTTCAAGATTAGAGCGCAGTGGAATGAGTATTCAATTTTAAAAGACAATCTCACCAAACTGAATAAACAAAAAAGTGATTTGGAAAGTCAAATCAAACTTAAAAGTGACAGGATTAAGAAAAACAAGCAAATCCTTGCTCAGATGGATTTAGTTTTAAATAACTATAAAAAATCACAGAGCCTCAAGCAGGCTTCAGTTGATTCAAATATTGACTATAATCATGTCCAGCAGTGGTATGAATGGGGCAAAAACAGTTTCGCTGAATCATACAGTTATTTTTATGAAAAAATCACAGAAATAGATGAGTGCTTTAAAGCACAAAAAGCCAAAAGACTTAAAAAGCAGATGGATGATGTTATTGAAGCATATAGATTAACCAAATCCCTAAAGGAAGCTTCAAAAATAGCAAATGTCAGTTATGATACTGTTCAGTACTGGTATGAATGGGGATCTAAAGGCTTTGGTGAGGAAAACGTTTACTTTTTTAAAAAATTAGACTTATAATCAATATCTCTTGTAGAACAGTGTTCTACAAGGCCCTACGATATTGATTTATACACATTCAATTAGTTTTATCACCTAATTGGAGGCTTAACCTCATATAATTGTAAGTTATTAATCATATATAAATATTTTCAAATAGATTTCTGTGTACTTTATACGCGCAGAAAAACCGAAATACTCGTTATTTCGAAAGAAACCTAAGAGTAAAATTGTTTTCATCTATTTGCAGATGACAAAATGGAAGAATTTATATTCCTATATTAAAGAAATATAGAAATACCATTATGCAGATTATATCTAACATGTGGGTTAAATCCACAGTAATGGCTATGGAAATCTCTGATTCCATAATTCATTCCTCCATTGTGAATTATGTATAGAACTAGTACGAATCATCCAGTTTCTTTTAAAACAAATTTCTAAAGTGAAAAACTCGATGCATTATGTGCCAATATGAACCATATTATGAATTGTCTTTAAATGGATTTAAAAAAAGTCTTTAATAGATTGTGGGGTTTTTTTCAAAAATTAGACTTATAATCAATATCTCTTGTAGAACAGTGTTCTACAAGACCCAGTGATATTGATTTATATCTTATTCAATTAGTTTATCACCAATTGTGGAGGCTTAACCTCATATAATTGTAAGTTAGTTATCATATATAAATATTTGCAAATAGATTGTAGTGTACTTTAAACATGGGGAGAACACCGAAATACTGGTTATTTCGAAAGAAACCTAAGAATAAAATTGTTTTCATATATTTGCATGTGATAAAATTTAAGAATTTA
>CAZOYH010000271.1:0-2091 GCA_964583995.1 uncultured Methanobrevibacter sp. | reverse complement strand
GAATGGAGGAACAAATCCTGACGGATTTGATGAACAAAGAGAAATCCGAAGGATTAAGTCACATCCCATGAGCATTCAAAGGGATCTTCTGTCTTTAAAAACTCAGAAACAATAAAAATAGGAGTAAAACCTTCATCTGATATTTTATTAACTTCATCAATTGAATATGCCAGTTTTGAAGATTTAACTTTATCATTGACAAGTTTAGCTATTATGTCCATGCAATCAATGGCTGTCCAGTGATTAGTTTCTTCTGAAAATTTTATTTCATCGTCGTATTTGCGAATCAGATTTGCAAATTCGCCCCCGCCTAACACAATGCATGAATTAGTGTTTTCAAGTTTATTTGCCAAATCTATTGCATAATTTGGAAAAAGACTTCCCCCTATTTTAACAACCTGTTTTATGATAAAAATCACGACCCGTTTTAATTAAAAGTAAGTATCATTAAATGACAGTTTAGCTATAAAAGTTTCAAATCACCAGTCACTTCATCAATTATTTCATCTTCATCCGGACCGAGTGCCAAAACTGTAATGCTTGATGTAGGTATCTGAGTTCTTCCAGCATCAATTACTAAATAATTGGCAATTCCCTTTTCAGTAGCTAATTTTTTAAGCTCAATGAGCTCCTCTTTAGTCTGAACTTTCAAAACTACTTTAGCATAAGCCTCATTTTCCCATTTTCTAATTTTATCTGCAGGAGATTTCTTATATGCACCAATAGCTCCATGACAGCATTGTGCTGCAATCTTTCCCTTGCGCATTTTTAAATCTGTCCTGACAATCATTACCTGTTTCATATTATCTCATAAGTTATGTTTTTCTTTAATCTCAAGAATTCTATCCAATGAAACTTCCGTTTTTAGAGCAATTGTTTCTGGATTTTCACCAGATTTTAAGATTTTGACAATGATGTTCTCTTCGCCTTGCTCAAAACCTTGCTCAATACCTTGCTCAAACTTATTTTCACCATATTCATCCAATAGACTCATTCTACAACCTTAATAGAATAACAATAATCTAATTTTACAAATTATGTTTCTCTTTAATCTCAAGAACTTTATCTAATGGAATTTCAGATTTTTGAGCGATAATCTCCGGCCCATCACCAGATTTTAACCAATTAACTATAATTTGTTCTTCACGTTGCTCCATACCCTTTTCATACTTATCTTCACCATATTCATGCATCAAACTCATTTTATCACCCAACATAGCACAAATTGAACTTCTTTCTAAAGCATCTTTAACAAATTTGTCTGTTGTTAACCATAATATCCCTAAAGCCAAATTTAACTGAGAAATTGTTAAATTTTTTAACTTAGATATTAACTTAACAACCCTATCAATATAAACTCCAATATTTGAACCTTTTTTGCTTAGTGGAACTAAAGACAACAAAATTACTTCTCTACTGGTAGGTATTTTCTTATCTTTAAGTTTATTTTCTACAGTATTTATAATTTGACCAGTATCCAAATCATTCAACCCAACTACAACATATCTGAATGAATTTAATTTGTTGTATTTGTATTCAACTATTTTTGAATCTTCAGCAGTGCTCAAAACAGCTAAATTTACTTCCTTATCGTTTTTCTTGTGTTGGTCTGTTATTGCAACATAGGAATGTGCTCTTCTTGAAAACTTATCGTCAACAGGAGTGCTTTGAAACTCGACAATTAAGTTTTCGTTATCAAGCTGCAAAATCAAATCCGGTCGGAAATTTGTCGGATCAATGTGTCTTAACTCTTTAGTCCAAACTTTAACCTTTTCAGATTCAATTCCAAGTATCTCTAAAAGGATGCTTGCATCATCATCAGAGACATTTTTAAAAATCATGTCTTCCTGAAATTCCACCATAGAATTAACCTCCTAATTTAATTAAATATAATATGTTAAAAACACTTAAAAAGAGTTTATATTGCAATTAAACTAGTATAACTTAAATAAATTGGTTTTTTCCAGTGAGTTGCTCTTTGCATCAAGTGGCCAAACTATTCTAGCTTCAGCTTTTGCATCAGTCCTTCCAGTGAGTATTCAGGGTTTATTTCCTTTAGGATTGACTGGTTTGATCTCCTTGCTGTCCAAG
>CAZOYH010000270.1:0-2103 GCA_964583995.1 uncultured Methanobrevibacter sp. | reverse complement strand
TGATTGATGAGATAACAGATTTTTTATTTGGCTTGAAAATGACTATCATCTCTGCAATATTTCTCGTAATCGCTGTTATATTTATGATTCTTGGAATTGACACTCCGATTTATCTCAACCCTGCATGGGGAGCGGTAATCATCAGCGGTATTCCAATGCTGCTTTTGGCAATGACAAGATTAATCCGTGAAAAGTGGATTTCATCTGCACTTCTAATTGCAATAGCTATGGTTGCCTCACTTCTAATCGGTGAGGTGTTCGCAGCAGGTGAGGTTGCATGGATTATGGCATTAGGCGCTCTTCTTGAAGACTGGACAGTTGAAAGGGCTAAAAAAGGTTTAAGAAACCTAATCAACCTGACTCCGCAGACAGGTAGAAGAATTACTGACGGAAAGGAAGAAATGATTTCTGTCGATGAGATTAAAATCGGTGATACCTTAAGGATTCTTCCGGGTGAAAGCGTACCTGTTGATGGTGAAATCATATCTGGGACATCTTCACTTGACCAGTCAATCATGACAGGTGAGTCTCTACCTATTGATAAGGAAGTCGGTGATGAGGTGTTCTGTGGAACCATGAACATGTATGGGGCAATTGATATTAAAGCAACCAGTTTAGGTGAAAACTCATCACTCCAAAAGCTGATTGATCTTGTAAAGGCTGCTGATGAAAAGCAGGCTCCGACCCAAAGGATTGCTGATAAATGGGCAACATGGCTTGTTCCGGTTGCACTTATAATTGCAATTGTCGCATGGCTTGTTACCGGAGACATTGAAAGGGGAGTAACTGTTCTTGTTGTATTCTGTCCTTGTGCACTGATTCTTGCTACACCAACTGCTATTATGGCAGCTATAGGTCAGGCAACAAAATACGGTGTATTAATCAAATCAGGTGAAGCCCTAGAGACTCTGGGTGCACTTAACACATTGGTGTTCGATAAGACAGGTACTCTAACATACGGTAACCTTGAAGTGTCTGATGTTATTCCTGTTGACTCTCATTTAAGTAAAACAGATTTGCTTAAGGCTGTTGCATCATGTGAAACCTTAAGTGAGCATCCTTTGGCAAAAGCTATTGTTAGCAAAGCTAAGGATTTGCAAATGGATCTTGAAGAGCCTGAAAACTTCAAGATGTATCCTGGTAAAGGTGTAAGCTGCAATATCTCATATGGTGAGGTTTACGCCGGCAACGCCAAGTTTCTAAAAGAAAACGGGATTGACGTTGATGAAAGCTATCTGGACCGACTCAGAAGCGAAGGAAAAGCTGCAATAATCGTTGCATTAAACGGCAAGGTTGCAGGTTTTGTCGGTTTATCTGACATCATCCGTGAAGATTCTGCAAGCATGATAGAAAACCTTCATGAATTAGGTACTGAAACTATATTGCTTACCGGTGATAACACAGAAACTGCAAACTATTTTGCAAGTCAAGTCGGAATAGGCAAAGTCTACGGTAACCTGCTGCCAGAAGAAAAACTTTCATGGATTGAAAAGCTAAAAGACGAAGGCAAAAAGGTTTGTATGATAGGTGATGGTGTAAACGACGCACCTGCACTTAAAACAGCTGATGTAAGTGTTGCAATGGGTTCTGTTGGAAGTGACGTGGCTATTGAGGCAGCAGACATTGCGCTTTTAGGTGACGATATCGGAAAGATTCCATACCTTAAAAAGCTTTCAAACTCAACACTCTTTACAATCAAGGCAAACATTGCCATTTCAATGACAATCAATGCACTTGCAATCATATGTTCCGTTTTAGGCTGGTTAAATCCGGTAACAGGAGCAATCGTTCACAATGCAGGATCATGTCTTGTGGTTTTAAACGCTGCTCTTCTCTATGACAGAAAGTTCGACAAGTCAATTAAAAAAATCGACACAGAAAACGTGGAACACTCACACTACCACTATCATGATGACGGTGAGCACACACATTCCCATGATGGTGTTGAAATAGTTGACGAAATCAGAACAGAAAACGGAATAAAGCATATGCATGCACACAAACATGCATTGTCAAGACAAAGTTGTGAAGCATATCACAACTAACTTTACTTTTTTTTAGGCAAATTTTTAAATATTTTAACAAATAATGTTATTTTAGGTA
>CAZOYH010000269.1:0-2104 GCA_964583995.1 uncultured Methanobrevibacter sp. | reverse complement strand
AAAATCTGATGTCAAATACCGGATGGGTCTGTTTTAGTTCTATTAATCCGAATATTACAAGACAGATTATTCCTAAAACTGTCAATATTACTCCCAATGGCTGATTTAGAATTGTAAAACCATAGATAAAGAGAACCATTCCTATTCCATATACAAGTGATCCTTTAACATCGATTGGAATTCCTTCAAATGTTATCCATTCATCTTTTACTTCAAACAGAAGCAGTGCAAGAATTACAAATAAAAATGGAACTCCAAACAACACAAC
The DNA here is from genome assembly GCA_964583995.1 of uncultured Methanobrevibacter sp. Lineage (GTDB taxonomy): Archaea > Methanobacteriota > Methanobacteria > Methanobacteriales > Methanobacteriaceae > Methanocatella. The sequence goes on along the minus strand of CAZOYH010000269.1, from coordinate 1,836 downwards.
GGATCTCCAGCCAAGATTATAGTTTAGGATTCCTCCAAGAACCGGAGATAGGGACAATCCTACATAAACACCTGTGATGTTGATTCCCAAAGCCGCTCCCCTGTCCTGCGGTTTGAAGGCTGAAACTATCATTGCCATTGATGTGACGTTGATAAATGCCAACGCAATTCCAAGTATCAGACGGCAAGCTAAAAAGAGTTCTGTTGATGTGACCAATACATTTGCAATTGAAATTATGATAAAAAGAATGATGCTTAAGATTGTAACCCTTTTAAGTCCGTATTTTCCTGAAATCTGACCAGCAGGAACTGAGAGAACTGCTACAACCAGCAAAAAGATAATTGTAACCCAGTTTTGAACAATATTATTCATTCCAAATTCCGCAGCTATTGAGGGAATTACAACATTGACCGCATTAACTGCAAAAACCGTGAAAAACGACAATACTGTACAAATTAAAAGGATTAGATTTTTACTTTTCATTATGCATATTTTGATTTTAATGGAATATAATAATGCCTATTTTGTATGCTGAACGAGAACTATGTTAATTCCGTTTGGGTCTATGACTCTTGCCATGTAACCAACCTGTGTTTCAACTGGTTTCATTGCTATATTTGCACCTTTCTCTTCCAGTTTTCTGATTTCTTCGTTGATATCTTCAACATCCATTCCAATTGAATAGATTCCGGTTTCAAAAGCTGTGCTTTCTATTAATTCCATTCCTGCAAATCCGTCACCATTAAGCAATGTGATTTTGCCTCCAGGAACATCAAATTCAGCATCAAATGTAAAATCCAATGTTTCAGTGTAGAATTTAACGCTTTCTTCCATGTCATTAACAATTATTGTTGCGTATCTGATTTTCATGAAAAATAGTATATTTTTAAGATTATTTTAATTTATCCATTAATCCGGACATTCTGGCATAGTGGAACAGGTAAAGCTGAACATAACCCGCATAGTCACCAAACTCTTCCATTCCAAAATCCCTTACTTTAGATACACTAATATCTTTACCATCAAAATATAAATAAGATACTATACGTTTTATCCATACATCAGACGGAAAAGCCTCTTTGAAGTTGAATCCGTAAAGCAATATGCAGTCTGCTACTTTAGGACCTACACCCGGAACTTTTAGGATAGTTTCAAATGCTTCCCCATAATCCATTTCAGGGATTTGGGAAAGGTCCATTTCAAGTGTAAACATTTGTGAAGCCTTTTTCATATAGGGTGCTCTGTAACCAACACCACAGGATTTTAAGTTATTTCCGCGAGGTTTGCTTTCAAACAACGATTCTTCATCATCATCTTCATATAAATCCTGAATAATTTCTTTATCAGGAAATGTATAATAATCCTCAAAATAATTATTTCCCCATTTTTCTTTCATATCGCTTATCGATTTTGTCCAGCGTTTTATGGAATTGTTTGCAGAACAAATTGATGATATGATACACTCAAAGGGGTCGTTTGCCAAAAATAGCCTCAAACCCTGGCAGAACTCAGACATCTCCTTAAGTTCTTCGTGGTCTGATAAGTATTTATAGAATTTATCCAAATCAAAATCTAAATCATAAACATGAGTTAAACTTGAAATAGCTTCCTTTTTAGAAATATCTCCGGTAAAATTAAAATCTAAATAATCGCCAGATTGTTTTACGTCAAATAAAACTGGTTTGCCTCCAACCATTAGAACTTCTTGGAAAGACTCATCGACTTGTTTCCATGGAGGCTGTGATGTCTGACCTGACAATTGGGTTAATTCAAGATTAATTGGTTTTTTAATAATCATAAACGGACAGCTACGTTGTTTTCTTTTAGGTATTGCTT
>CAZOYH010000268.1:0-2111 GCA_964583995.1 uncultured Methanobrevibacter sp. | reverse complement strand
TCCTTACAGGATATTTGTCATTTGTAAAACAAGCACAAGGTCCGATAAATACATTATCTTCAATCACGGAATTGGTTGGAATATACACATTGGACTGGATACTGACATCGTTTCCAATAATAACGTCCCCTTCAATGACAGTATTAGTTCCAATTAAAACATCATCCCCAATATTAGTGTTTTCACGGATGACAACATTGTGTCCTGTCCTGAAATTGTCTCCAATAACTACGTCGTTATAAATGATTGAGTTTGATCTGATTGTATAGTTTTTTCCGATGACCGGAGGTTTTGAATTTGGAGAGTATTCAACACCAAACTTGATATTGTCTTCAGGGTCAAAATCCAATTCAGGTTTGGAATAGTCCGGTTGGACAGATTCTCGCTCAATAACCGGTCTTTCATAGACAATATCAGTTGGTTCTTCACGCTGAGGCTGCCTGTAAAAGTTATCTTCCCGATAGACAGGTCTTGGAGGTTGACTGTACATTCTATCATCTCTAGACATGTCAACTTGTTGAGGTTGCCTTTCATAAGGATTATTCATCCTTTGTTCATAAGGTTTTTCTCGATTTTGCGGTTGCCTATCCTCCAGAGTTTGTGAAAATCTAACCATATTATCAAACCTTTAGTTAATTAAATTAATTTTATTAATGATTTAATTTATGTTTATCATTAGTATATATACTAGATGGTTGAAATTGGTGAATTTTGTAAAAAATAATCATGAATTACATCAACATAATTACAATTTTTAATATCAACATTACAAGCAAATCTCTTTTAAAGTAAAAATTTTTAAGTGACATTTTATCCATTAAATTAGTTAAATAAAACAATAAATATTGCATACATATTAATTTAACATAATTAAGCTCAAAATCTGTAAAAATAAAATATTTTTTAATTATGAATAAAAATAAGCAAAAAATACATTTGCACACTAAACTCAAATTTATTTCTATGAAATTTATATTTATTTTTCGGTTAACATTAATTTTTTCTTCAATTGCATTTAAAATATATGAACATTTCTTTTGAGTATCTAATTCGAATAAATTAAATTCCATATCAGTAAAATCTCTTTGATATAAATGAGGAATTACACTGCCCTCAGTAACAGATTTTATAAACCATTTAAAGAACGGAGATCTAAAATAATAATATAAAAAATCAGTGTCAATATAATCTTCATTTTGATTTCTAACAACAAAAATGCCTGATGCAACTGTTGAATCCATATCTAAATTTTTCACATACCCTAATTTACCTATAGTTCCATCTTTAGAAATTAAAATGTCTTTATCTTTAAGAATTATTTCTGGAGATTCATCAAATCTTTCTTTTGAGATATAACCACATTCATCCCAATTGATACCCTCTTCTTCTAAAGCAGTAGCATTAATTATTCTATAATCACCTTGATCCAGATATTCATCTTTTTTTAGACCTTTCCAACCAATTCTACCTTTGATGTAAAGATGTTCACCTAAGGAAACTGTTTCAAAATTTAAACTCAAATTTAGTTCCCGAATAATTTGAGTTTAGTTTATTTAGATGAATTATGTGATTCCATATCTGAAACTTATGATAAAAATACTAAGGATATTGTATTAATTAATACATCCGATGTTTTTAACGGTAAAGTTTTAAATCATGAATTTGTTCCAAATAAAGATATAAAAGGACAATTTAAAAAGTTATTTCAAAAAGGCGACATTTTATATTCAGAAATTAGGCCCGCTAATAAACATTATGCTTTTGTAGATTTTGAATCAAAAGATTATGTTGCCTCTACAAAACTAATGGTATTACGTCCTAAAAAAGAAAAAATAAGATCAAAATATTTATATTATATTTTAAAGAATAAAAATGTTGTTAATTTTTTACAAGGTTTAGCTGAATCAAGATCTGGAACATTTCCGCAAATAACTTTCTCTGTTAGAAAAAACAATTATCAATAAAACAAGACGAAATTAAATCCAAAATAATAAAAAGAATAGGAGAATACTTCCTAAACCTTTTATTAAAAAATTCGGATAATCAAAATGATTAAACAATACAACAATTACTATATTGAATTAATTATTATTTAAATTTTAGTATTTAGA
>CAZOYH010000267.1:0-2112 GCA_964583995.1 uncultured Methanobrevibacter sp. | reverse complement strand
AGCAGGTATTCTTCCGGAAAACAAATTAGATATCGTTAAACAGACTCAGGCAAATAACACTAAAAAGGTACTGTTTGTTGGAGACGGTATTAACGATGCTCCTGCACTGACACAGGCAGATATTGGTGTTGCTATGGGTAATGGTACTGATATTGCTATGGAAAGTGGAGACATTGTTGTTATGGAGGGAGATTTGGAAAATGTTGTTGCAGCTGTTCAGTTTTCTAAAAAAGTAATGAGAAGAATCAAGGAAAACATCTTTTGGGCATTTGCATATAATTCTATTTTAATTCCTGTTGCCGCAGGCGTATTATATCCTACATTTGGTATAACATTTGAACCGGCTCTGGCGGGTCTTGCAATGGCGTTAAGTTCTGTAACAGTCATATCTCTTTCATTAATGCTTAAAAGATATGTTCCAGAAATAAAAAGAAGTAAAAATTAATTGATTTAAATCAATTAATTCTTTTTTTAATTTTAAAACCAGTCTTTTGATTTTTCAAGTAATTCATCGATAATTGTTGGAATAGATCCGGTGTAGGTGTGAGGGTCCATTATCTTGTCGACATCTTCTTGAGTTAAGTATTTTTGAACATCTTCATCTTCTAAAATTAACTCACCGAGTAATAATTTTTCTTTATTTGCTTTAATGGCATTTTTTCTTACAATTCCATATGCAGTCTGTTTTCCCATTCCTGCACGGGTAAGTTCAGCCATTAATCTTTCAGCCATTACTAAACCGTTAGTTAAATTCAAGTTTCTTTCGATGTTTTCATCATAAAATACTAAATTTGTCATTAATTTAATAGTTAAGTTTAAGATGTAGTCGGTTAGAATACAACTTTCCGGAAACATGATTCTTTCACAAGATGAGTTGGTTAAATCTCTTTCGTGCCAGAGAGGGTTGTTGTCTAATGCTGCATTTACATATGATTTGACGATTCTTGCAACACCGCAGATTCTCTCAGCAGTAATAGGATTCATTTTATGTGGCATTGTACTACTACCAACTTGTTTTTCAGGATCAAAGTATTCTCCAACTTCCATAAGTTCGGTTCTTTGAAGGCTTCTGATTTCTAGGGCAATTTTATCTAAAGTACTTGCAATATTAGCTAAAACACTGATGAATTCAACATGGTTGTCCCTTTGAACAACTTGGTTTGTAATTGCGGCGGCAGGAAGTCCGAGGATTTCTGCAACACTTTTGTGGATTTCCCAACCTTGTTCTCCTAATGCGGCTGTAGTTCCAACTGCGCCGTCCATCATTCCGATACAAACGTTTGCTTCTGCATGTTGTAATCTGTCGTATTGTCTGTGAAGTTCATCGGCCCAAAGACCAAATTTCATTCCGTATGTTGTTGGAAGTGCATGTTGTCCGTGTGTACGTCCAATACATACTTTCATTTTATTTTCTTTGGCTAAATCGAGCATTATTTTAGTTAATCTTTCTAATTTTTCTTTTAACACTTCGATTGAGTCTTTAATCAATAATGAATTTGAACTGTCTACAATATCGTTGGATGTTGCTCCAAAGTGCACATATTCTCCTGCACCATTTTCACATACTTCAGTAATTCCTTTTGATAATGCAGCAATGTCATGATTTGTTTCGGCTTCAATTGCTTTTACTCTTTCTAATTTAACGTAATCAGTATTTGCTTTTGCAGCTATTTCATCTGCTACTTCTTGAGGTATAATTCCTAGTTTACCTTCTGCCTGTGCCAATGCAGATTCTACATCCAACATTCTTTGTAATTTATTTTCTTCTTCCCAAATTCTTTTCATTTCAGGAGTACCATACCTAAATTCTATAGGGTGAATAGCCATATTTTATCATCTCATTAAAATTATTATAATATAAGTTTTGATTTTTATGTTTTAATTATTTTTTGTTGTTTTCTTATAATTAAAATTAAAAAATATTCACAAATTTTTCAAAACAACTGGTATCTGAGAAACATTTATATTATTTATATAAAAAAAATATTAGTATACTAGTATATCGTATGGGTGATTGTATGGAAACAAATATTCGACAGTTTCGCCATGACAAGGGAATAACTCAACAGGAGTTGGCTGATAAAGTTGGTGTTACTCGTCAAACAATAAACG
>CAZOYH010000266.1:0-2119 GCA_964583995.1 uncultured Methanobrevibacter sp. | reverse complement strand
CCTGCAATATCTGCAACATCTCTTTGTGTTTTTCTCTCACCGAGTAAAACAGATGCAATATATAATGCAGCAGCAGCTACACCAGTAGGTCCACGACCGGAAGTTAAACCTTTTTCCATTGCTTTTTCAATAATTTCAATAGCTTTGGATTGTGCTTCACCAGATAATCCTAGCTCAGAAGCAAATCTTGGAACGTAATCCACCGGAGAAGTTGGTGGTAATTTAATGTTTAATTCACGGGTTAAGAATCTGTAAGTACGACCTACTTCTTTTTTAGTTACACGTGATACTTCTGCGATTTCATCTAATGTACGTGGCACATTACAACGTCTGCATGCAGCATATAGAGAAGCTGCAACTACTCCTTCAATACTTCTTCCTCTGATTAATTTATTGTCTACAGCACTTCTATAAACTACTGATGCTGCTTCCCTTACACTTCTTGGAAGACCTAATCTTGAGGAGTCACGGTCGAGTTCACTTAGCGCAAATGCCAGGTTTCTTTCAGTTGCACCGGAAATCCTAATTTTTCTTTGCCATTTTCTTAATCTGTACCATTGTGCTCTGTTTCTTGCAGGAATGTCACGTCCGTAGATGTCTTTATTCCTCCAATCAATCATGGTAGATAAACCTTTATCGTGAATGGTATATGTAATTGGAGCTCCTACCCTTGTACGTTTATCTCTTTGTTCATGGTCAAATGCTCTCCATTCAGGACCCATGTCTACAAGGTTTTCATCAATTACTAAATTACAGTTATTACAAATAACTTCAGCTCTTTCATAATCAGCAAACAAATCTTCAGAACCACATTCAGGACATACAGTACGTCTTTCAGCATTATATACTTCTCTTTGTTCTTCAGTTCTTCTTGGCCTAGCTTGTCTTCTTCTTGGAGTTTCTTTTATTTCTTGTGTCGTGATCTCATCCTCCTTTTTCTAGGTTTTTTCGATTTTGCTTTTGATACAAACAGTTTTTCTCCACAATTTTCTTGAATACGTTTCCTATTCGCTGATTTAAATAGGCGAATGGAAATATATGGTTGTTTTGTGGGTCCAAATACATAGCCGACCTTTCCTATTTTGTTTTTATTACTGTCAAAAACTATTGCACCGGGTGAAGGTGTTTTATTGGATCGTGCTATTAATTTTCCAGAGTTTGCTATATGCAAACTGTTTCCTAAAAATTTCATAAAATCAAACTTAAAATCAAATCTGTATCATTTATATAATTAATCAGTCATCATATATAAACTTACCGATATATTTATATATAAATATTGCTTTATATTTAAAAGGTTTTCTATTTTATTTTAATCCAGTTATCTCTGCCAAAGTCATGCCACTGCCAATTGCATCAATGATATTTGTCTCTTTAATTTTAACAGCCAGAGTTGCAACCATAGTCTGGTTAAATAACTCCCTAGGTATAACAACAATGCCACTTTCATCTCCAAAGAAAAAGTCATCAGGATTAATTTGAGCGCCTTCAACATCAATAGTTTCATTTAATTTGCCCAAACCCAATGGAGAACCTGCATTTGGACAGAAATTACTTGCAAATACTGGATAATCCATATATAAAAGAGCATCCAAATCACGTGTAGCGCCATAAATGACTGTCGCTTTGATTCCATTGTCACGTGCACATGTTGAAGCCAACTCACCCCAAATGGCCTTTTTGTCATCACTGACTTTGAAAAATAATATATCTCCATCTTCTGCAGCATCAATAGCCTGAGCGGAAGTCCCCCAGTCATCACTGTCTGTTTCAGCTGTAAAAATTTTACCCCACACTTTTTGATTATTAATCGGTTTAATATTTTGAATGCATCCTGATCTTTTTGAAATTCCATTATATGCATCTGAGATTTGGCATGCTGAAACATTTTCAAGTAAAGAAATTAAATTTATATATCTTTCATAATTTTTACCGTTGAATCTTAAATCATCAACAGTAACATTTTCAAGATTAATTTTTTCTACATCAATACGTTTGTTTAAGTTTTTATTCTTATTTAAAACATCTTTTGGACTTATTGACATAACTTCACCAATATTTTTCTCACTTGTATAATATATTGAACTACAACATTAAAATATATAACATATTTTTATAT
>CAZOYH010000265.1:0-2151 GCA_964583995.1 uncultured Methanobrevibacter sp. | reverse complement strand
CACATTTCAGAGCAGAATATGTTGGAAGAGAGTCTTTAGCTGTAAGACAGCAAAAATTAAATCAACATTTACACTCCCTTCAACAAATTGCTAATACATACAATGTAGCTGTATTTATTACCAACCAAGTACAAGCTAAACCGGATTCCTTCTTTGGAAGTCCTACAAAAGCTATTGGTGGACACGTTTTAGGTCACGCTTCCACTTACAGAATCTGGCTTAAAAAAGGTTTGGCTGGAAAAAGAATTGCACGTTTAGTGGATTCTCCTCATTTGCCTGAAGGTGAATGTGTATTTAAAATTACTAGCGAAGGTATCGTTAGCTAATTTTATTTTTTCTTTTTTTCATTAATTTTATATACTTTTATTTTTTAACTATTATAGTATGAATGCAATTGAAATTACTATTTTATCAATCATTTTGATGATTGGATTGGGTTATTTTTTAAAAAGAATTGATTTTCTTTCTTCAAAAGATATTGATCCATTGAACAAAATAGTAATGTATATTTTGCTTCCATGTATGATTTTTAATGCATTATATAATGCTGACATGTCGTTAATTCCAAAATTAGGTATTTTACCTTTTGTAATTTTATTTTCCTCTTTAATAACTGGTGTTGTTTCATATTTCATTTTAAAGCAGTTTAACTTAGATGATAAAAAATTGTGGGCTGTTTTAGTTACAGTGATGATAGCAAACACTGCGTTTATGGGTTATCCTGTTACTTTGGGAATTTATGGTCAAGATGGGTTTTTAAGAGCTATTTTTTGTGATATAGCAACTTTAATTACATTTTTAGCACTATCTTTTGTTTTAACATTGAAATTTGGAGGAAGTGTTAAAAAATCAATTAAAAAGATTGCTTTGTTTCCGTCATTATGGGCTGTAATTTTAGGAATTCTGCTTAATCTGTTAAATATTCCAATTGGTGGTGTTTTAGAAAATACAATCAATTATTTAGGTCAGGGTGCAATTCCTTTAATAATGATTGCTTTAGGTTTATCTATAGATTTAAGTGCAATTTCCAGATCAAAATCTATGATAGCATTCACTTCAGTCATGAAATTAGCTTTTTTTCCTTTCATTGCTTTTTTATTTGCCACTAAAATAGGTCTTTTGAATTTAGAACACACAATATCAATTGTTGAGGCTGCTATGCCTTCTGGGATGATGTCTTTGCTGCTTGCCATTTCATATAAGTTGGACTATGAGCTGACATCAGACTGTATTTTAATCAACACTGTAATCTCTTTGATTACACTTCCGCTAATTATCATGATTTTATAGCAGAAAAAGTTAAAATTTTTTATTACCTAAATTTTTCATTCATCGAAAAAAGAGTAATTATTCTTTATTTACATCAAATATCTTTAATAAATCTTTTTTATTTATTTAAAGTTAATATAACTCCGTTTTTTATTTATCATATATAAACTTTACTCTAAGATTTTTTCAGAAAGCTTTATAAGTGTGTTCTTACTACATATGTATATCTAATACTATGTAAAAATTCTATAAACTTATTTTAAAAATTGCAATTTTTTATATATATTAGATATTTTTCACGACTTGTACAAGGTGAATTATATGGCAGAAGAAATAAATAATAACGAAGAAGTAAGGATTGGAGTTTTCGTTTGCCACTGTGGTGTAAACGTTGGTGGAGTCGTTGACTGTCCTGACGTTGCAGAATATGCAAAGACATTACCAAATGTAGTATTTGCAACTGATTACAAATACATGTGTTCTGACCCAGGTCAAGCAATGATCCAAGAAGAAATCAAAGAGAAAAACTTAAACAGAATTGTTGTAGCAGCTTGTTCCCCTCGTCTTCACGAACCTACTTTCCGTAGATGTGTAGAAGAAGCAGGATTAAACAAATTCTTATTTGAATTTGCTAACTTAAGAGAACAAGACTCTTGGGTACACATGAACGAACCTGAAGCAGCAACCGCTAAAGCAAAAGACTTAACACGTATGGCTGTTGCAAAAGCTAGATTACTCGAACCATTAGAAGCTACAAAAGTAGCAGTAAACAACACTGCTTTAGTTATCGGTGGTGGAGTAGCAGGTATTCAAACCGCATTAGATTTAGGTGACATGGGATTCAAAACCTACATGGTAGAAAGAAACCCAACCATTGGTGGA
>CAZOYH010000264.1:0-2177 GCA_964583995.1 uncultured Methanobrevibacter sp. | reverse complement strand
AGGATATTCATTTGTTGAAGTTTTATCACATTGTCCAACTAACCTAAAACAAGATGTGGTTAGTGCACAGAAATTTATCGAAGAACAAATGGAAAAGGAATTCCCAGTGAAAAACTTCAGAAACAATTTATATACAAAAGAACCAGTTATAAGACCAGCAAGTGATTTTTCAACTGAATCATTGGATAAAATATTTAATGTGAAAAGAAGTGATGATTCAGGTTATGTTGACGATGAAATTGAACCGTTAAGCATTAAGGTTTCCGGTTTTGGTGGTCAGGGAGTTTTAAGTGCCGGACTTACCATTGCTCAGGCAGCATGTGCTGAAGGAAAACATGTATCATGGTATCCTAGTTACGGACCAGAACAAAGAGGAGGAAAATCCAACTGTTCAGTCGTAATATCCAATGAAACAATCGGAACTCCTGTTGTTGATGATATTGACATTCTTATTGCTTTAAACAAACCATCTTTAGAACAGTTCTCACAGGATGTTAAAGAAGGCGGAGTAATACTTTACGATGCAAAAATCGGTGAATTTGAAACTGATAGAAACATCAAAGTTATTGCTATGCCATGTGTTGATATTGCTGAAGAGCATGGAAATGCTAGAACTGCAAACACTGCACTTCTAGGTGCATTAACTGAATTAGGTGATGTTTTAAAACGTGAAAGTTATGAAAATGCTATTCGTGAGATGTTTGCATCCAAACCTAAAGTCATTGATGTAAATATTGAAGTTCTAAAAGCTGGAGCTGAATGGTTAAAAAACAATTCATAGTGTGATTTGATGACATATAAAGAAATTTCAAAAAGTTATTTAGAAAATTACGGTTTGGGCATAGGAGATACCATTAAAGTAAACAAGCAAGACATTTCCTATACTGGTATTTTACTTGACCGACCGGAAGATGCTGATGACGGATATATTGTTTTGAAATTGTCCAGTGGTTATAACATTGGAGTAGCTATTGAAGAGACTACTGCTGAACTATTAGAAAAAGGAGATAAACCAAAAATCGGTTACGATGAAGAAGAAATCCCACATGATGAATCAAAACAAAATATTTCAATCGTATCAACTGGTGGTACAGTATCTTCTGTTATTGATTACAGAACTGGAGCAGTGCATCCTAAATTTACTGCATCAGACCTTGTTAAAGCTAACCCTGAATTATTGGATTATGCAAACTACAATGTTAAAGCATTATATAACATTTTAAGTGAAGATATGAAACCTGAATATTGGGTTAAGGCTGCTGAAGAAATAGCTAACGATATTTCAGATGGTGCTGACGGAGTTGTTATAGCCCACGGTACTGATACAATGCACTACACTTCAGCTGCATTAAGTTTTATGTTGAAAACTCCAGTCCCAATTATTATTACTGGAGCGCAAAGAAGTTCAGACAGACCTTCAAGTGATGCTAACATCAATCTTATTGATTCCGTAATTGCTGCAAAATCAAACATAGCAGAAGTATGTGTCTGTATGCATGGAAGTTTAAATGACCAATACACTTACCTTCACAAAGGAACCAAGGTTAGAAAAATGCACACTTCTAGAAGAGATACATTTAGAAGTATTAATGCACAACCAATAGCTAAAATTGAAGATAAAAAAGTGAACATTAATCCTGATTATAACTACACCAAAAGAGGAGAAAATGAACTTGAATTAAATACAGCTATTGAAAACAAAGTGGGATTCATAAAAAGTTTTCCGGGAATTTCCTCCGATTATATTGAATATCACATTGATAAAGGATATAAAGGCCTTGTTATTGAGGGAACCGGTCTTGGACATGTGCCGAATGAATTAATTGACTCATTTAAAAGAGCTCGTGATGAAAACATTCCAGTAATTATGACATCACAATGTCTTTATGGAAGAGTTAACATGAATGTTTACTCAACCGGACGTAATATTATTGATGCAGGAGTAATTTCCGGTATTGACATGATCCCTGAAACCACTTATGTTAAATTATGCTGGGCATTAGGTCAAAGTGACGATTACAGTAAAGTAAAAGAAATTATGCAAACAAATATTGCAGGTGAATTCAGCAAGAAATCATCAATTAAGGATTTCTTAAATTAAGGAGCTGTTAAAATGGATTATGAAAAATTAGGATTAAAAATGGGACTTGAAATTCACCAACAATTAAACAGTGAGC
>CAZOYH010000263.1:0-2177 GCA_964583995.1 uncultured Methanobrevibacter sp. | reverse complement strand
TTGGATTTTACGTTCCACTTCATCATACATTAAATCTCCAGGGAATTCACCAATAAATACACCATCAGCACCGTTTTCAAGTGCATATCTGATATGATTTGGCCTTACACGATTTACTGATATTACTTTGATGATGTGGATTGATTCCGGATAAGAGAGTCTGTTTACCCCAATATTGTCTGCAGCAGTATAACCAATATTGTCCAGGAACACCAAAATCATACGCTCGCCTTCTTGCTTTTTGGACAATACACCTTTAATTGTAGACATGATTTTCTCATCAATGTTACCGTTTACTGTAATGGCTCTCTGGTTACATCCGACAAGACATTTTCCACAGCCTGTACAGCTCATCGGATCTATATAGATTTCATCGTTTTGTATACTCATTGATTTGTATTTGCATCTTGAAATACACTCGCCACAGAGTATACATTTTTCTGTGTCAATTTCTGCAATGAACGGTTCGATTTCAACTCCACCATAGTTGTATTCATTAACCTTTGCAGCTGCTGCAGTTGCCTGCATGATTGAATCGGTAATGTCTTTTGGGTCATGTGCTGTTCCGCAGACAAATATTCCCTGAACATCAGTTGCAATAGGTTTGATTTTTGGATGTGACTCCTTAATAAAACCGTCTTCGGTTGTTCCGACATTTAAAATCTCAGCGATTTCACGGGTACCGTATGAAGGCTCCATTGCAGTTGATAAAACAACCATGTCCGCCTCAATTTCTACAAATTCCCCTTTAAGTGTATCCTCTGTTCTGACTATGAAGTTATCACCTTTTTTGACAACTTCCCCCGGACGACCTCTCAGGAACCTTACCTCATTTTCCTGAGTGTGCTTATAATACTTTTCAAACATTCCAGGAGTCCTGATATCAGTATAACATATTAAAACATCAGTTTCAGGATATTTGTGTTTTATGATGTTAGCATTTTTAAGTGCCACTGTACAGCATATTTTAGAGCAGTACTTATGTCCATCAGGCTTTTCATCCCTTGAACCGACACACTGTATCATCACAACCCTTTTTGGAACTTCACCATTTGACTTTAGAAGTTTTCCTTTTGTAGGTCCGTTTACACCAGTTATACGTCCGAGTTCTGATTGTGTAATCACATCATCATATCTGTCATAACCGTATTCAGGTCTTTTGTCCATGTCAAACAGCTTGTGGCCTGTTGCAACGATGATTGAACCAACCTGAAGAGGGATTCTTTCTGGCCTGCCCCTTAATTTAATTGCTCTCATACTGCATGCCTTTACACAGTTACTGCATTTATCACAATTTTCCATGTCGATGACATATGCTTCAGGATAGGATTGACCGAATGGCCTGTAAATAGCTTTTCTCATGGACAGGTTGTCATTCCAGTCGTTTGGAACTTCAACTTCACAGGCTTCTGCACATTTGCCGCATGCAATACACTTTTCTGTATCGACATATCTTGGGGATTTTTCCAAAATCAGATTATATGTTCCTGCACGCCTTTCAGCTTCAATGACTTTGGTATTTGTTAAAACCTCAATGTTTTCATTCCAGACTAGTTCATTTAAAATCGGGTTTAAAAGACACATCCCACATTCTTCTGCAATTTTTACAGGTGAAAATACCTTACCTATCTTTGCCATATGCCCTCCAATTGATGGAGACTGTTCTATGAGAGTTACTTTTGTTCCCTGTTTTGCTAAAGATAATGCAGCATTCATTCCTGCTATTCCTCCACCGATTACAGCAACTTCATCAGGTGTTTGGCAATAAATCGGATCTACCGCATCAGATTGCTTTACCTTTTCGATTGATGCATTAATAAGTGTAATAGCTTTGGCTGTTGCTTTTTGTTTATCTGAGTGCACCCATGAACACTGTTCCCTTATGTTTGCCATGTCCATCAGGTAGGGATTTAGAGGTTTTACATAGTCCTGAAATGTTTTTTCATGGCTTATCGGTGAGCATGCTGCAACCACAACACGATCCAGATCATAATCAAATATTGCATCTCGAATTATTTTACGTCCGTTTAGAGAACATAAATTCTCAAACTGTCCGATAAATTCAACGTCAAGTTCATCTCTGACCTTATCCAAATCTATCGTGTCAGAGATATTTCCTCCACATTCACATAAAAACACGCCAACTTTTAAATCATCCCTCATTTTTTAACCTCCTT
>CAZOYH010000262.1:0-2179 GCA_964583995.1 uncultured Methanobrevibacter sp. | reverse complement strand
TCAGGCTCCCAAAGCCCAAAGGATCGACCAAGCTACCCTACGGACCCACATACAATAAGCATGTAGATAACATACTAATAATAATATAATTATACATCTATATAAATGTTACTATAATACTAAAGAAAATGATAAAAAATCATTTTAAAACTATAAATTAAAAAGCCCCGGACGGGAATTGAACCCGCGACCACGAGATTACAAGTCTCGCGCTCTACCAGACTGAGCCACCGAGGCAACATGGTAATATTATAGAACAATATAAGTTATGTATCATATCATTTAAATACTTTACGATGAAATAGCATTTTAGTATAAAATTTTAAATATAAAAAAATTATAATTAATAATCATGATAAATACTAAAAAAGAATTGTTAGATAAAATATACGAAACTTTAAAAAATATTAAAAAGAAAAATGCTTTAACCCACTGCATAACCAATTCTGTCACTATAAATGATTGTGCTAATGCCATTCTTGCAATTGGCGGATCCCCATTCATGGCAGAAGATGCAGAAGAACTTGAAGAAGTTGTTACAATAGCTGATGTCTTAGTAATAAACATAGGAAAACTAAGTAAAGAACAGATTAAATCCATGAATATAAGTGCTGAAGTTGCAAATAAAACAAACACCCCCATAATACTTGATCCAGTAGGTGTTGGTGTAACTAATCTTAGAAATAAAACAACATTGAATTTAATTAAAAACTACAAAATAACAGCAATTCGTGGAAATATCAGTGAAATTAAAGCAATTGCAAAATTAGTTGGAGTTATTGATGAAAATAACATCGCAAAAGGTGTTGATGTTAATATAGATGACATCATTACAGAAGAAAACTTAAATGCTAATGGAGAGATTATTAAAGAACTTGCAAAAAAATTAGACACCACAATCCTTGCAAGTGGCCCAATTGACATTTTAAGCGATGGTGAAACCACAATCGCAATAGATAACGGAGATGACATGATGCCATTAATCACGGGAAGCGGATGTATGTTATCATCAATTGTAGGCAGTTGCATTGGAGGATCAAATCCCCTTGATGGAACCCTTGTTGCAATTTTAGCAATGAATATTGCTGGTGAAAAAGCAAGAGCAAAAGTTGAAGAACTTGGAGAAGGAACCGGTTCCTTTAGAGCATACCTAATTGATTATCTGTATAAAACAAACAGTGAAACTTTAATTAATGAATCAAACATTGAGATATTATGAAAAATATAGATTTATCCCTATATCTTGTCACAGACAATAGTGATGACGAAGAAAAGTTTTTAAAAACAATTGAAGAAGGCATAAAAGGCGGAGTTACGGTAGTTCAAATTAGAGAAAAAACTGCAGATACTCTTGACTTTTATAATTTAGCACTTAAAGTTAAAGAAATTACAGAAAAATATAATATACCTCTGATTATTAATGACAGAGTTGATATAGCATTAGCAATTGATGCTGACGGAGTCCATGTCGGTCAAAGTGATATGCCCTGTGATGTTACAAGAAAACTCATTGGAAAAGATAAAATACTGGGTATTTCCGCAGCAACTGTTGATGAGGCAAAAAAAGCACAAAAGGATGGTGCTGATTATATTGGAACTGGTGCAGTATTTCCAACAACAACAAAAAATGATGCATCTTCAGTTACAAAAGAAGAATTAAAAGAAATCATTAAATCGATTGATATTCCTGTTGTTGCAATTGGAGGAATAAATCTGGAAAATGCTTCTCAACTAAATGATACTGGAATTGCAGGACTATCTGTTGTTAGTGCAATAATGTCTTCCGATAATCCAAAAAAATCATCTGAAAAGCTATTAGAAATATTTAATAGCTAATTAATTTTATTTTAAAAAAAATATAAAGTAAAAAAGATTATTTTTTACTATTTTTTAAAGCTTCGACAGCAGCTAACTTTTTACCAGCCAACATACTGATACAAGCTCCACCACCACTGCTTAAATGACTCATTTGATTTTCCAAACCAAGTCCTGCAGTAGCTGCCGCAATGTGACCTCCTCCAATTAATGAAAATCCTTCAGATTTAGCCATTGCATTAATTAAATCTTCAGTACCCATTGCAAATTTAGGGTCTTCAAATACTCCTGCAGGACCATTTGCAAAAATGTATTTTGCATCCCTTATTTCTTTTGCATAAAAAGCAATGGTCTTTACACCTAT
>CAZOYH010000261.1:0-2201 GCA_964583995.1 uncultured Methanobrevibacter sp. | reverse complement strand
ATGTGGACTGTTGCACAAGCAGGTCAAATGGGATACCATAAAAGAACTGAATTCAATAAAAGGATTTTAAAAATCGCATCAGCTGATGAAGTTGACCAAATCAATCCGGATGGTGGATTTGTAAAATACGGTCTTGTCAAAAATGATTATGTCTTAGTAAAAGGTTCCCTCCCAGGTCCTTCCAAAAGATTAGTAATCTTAAGACAACCTATCAGACCTAATAATAAAGCTGAGGATATACCTCAAATTAATTACATAAGTACAAAATCTAAACAAGGGGTATAATCATGAAAGTTAACGTTTATTCTATTAATGGGGAAGTAAAAGAAGAAATTGAACTTCCAGCTATTTTTGATGAAGTATACAGACCAGATTTAATCAAAAGAGCTGTACTTTCAGCACAATCTGCTAGAGTACAACCATGGGGAAATGACCCAATGGCAGGTAAAAGAACTTCTGCTAAAGGTTGGGGTTCCGGTAGAGGAACTGCAAGAGTACCTAGGATTAAAAACGGTTCTAAAGCTGCTTTCGTACCAATGGCTATTGGTGGTAGACAAGCACACCCTACTAGGGCTGAGAAAAATCATCACGAAAAAATCAACATAAAAGAAAGAAGATTTGCAATCAGATCTGCTGTTGCAGCAACTACTGATAAAGAAATTGTTGAAAACAGAGGTCACAACCTTGGTGATTTAGAACAAGTACCTATTATTGTGGAAGATGAAATCGAATCTGTAAAAACTACTAAACAAACTCGTGAAATTTTCGAAAAATTAGGAGTTTACGACGATATCATCCGTGCTAAAGAAGGTAAAAGAATAAGAGCTGGTAGAGGTAAAACTAGAGGAAGAAAATACAAAAAAGTAAAAGGACCTCTCGTTGTTGTCGGTGAAGACAAAGGTATCTCTTTAGGTGCAAGAAACCACGCTGGTGTAGATGTTGTGGTTGTTGAAAACTTAAATGCTGAATTATTAGCACCAGGTACCCACGCAGGAAGACTCACTGTTTACACCAAATCAGCTGTTGAGAAATTAGGAGGTTTATTCCAATAATTTGGAAAAATAGGTGATTATTATGGATTCATACTCAATTATTATTAAACCTCATGTTACTGAAAAAACCATGAACTTAATCGATGAAAATAATGAAATTACTTTCGTCGTACGTCGTAGCGCTAACAAAGGCCAAATCAAAAGAGCTTTTGAAGAGTTATACGAAGAAAAAGTAGCTAAAGTTAATACTCACATTACTACTAAAGGTGAAAAAGTAGCATATATCAAACTTGTTGAAGAAGAAATGGCAGAAGAACTCGCTGTCAGATTAGGAGTATTCTAAGGAGGAATTTGAATGGGAAAACGATTAATTCATCAAAGAAGAGGAAGAGGAACTCCTGCTCACCGTGTTGCTTCTCATCGTTTTAAAGATAAAATCAGATACAGATCTTACGATGCATTAGAAAAAGAAGGAAGTATCAAAGGTAAAGTTATTGATATTGTACATGACCCAGCAAGAACTGCTCCTATTGCAGAAGTAAAATTCGAAAATGGTGAAAAGAAATTTATCTTAGCACCTGAAAGCATTCAAATTGATGATGAAATTGAATGTGGTATTTCTGCTCCTATTAAATTCGGTAATACATTACCTCTTGCTGAAATTCCTGAAGGTACTCCAGTTTATGACATCGAAAACACACCTGGTGACGGTGGCCGTTTTGTAAGATCTTCTGGAACTTATGCTAATGTTGTTACTCATGATGCTAACCAAACTGTTGTTGAATTACCATCAGGGGAATTAAAATACTTAAATCCTAACTGCCGTGCTAGTATTGGTGTAGTAGCTGGTGGAGGTAGAAAAGATAAACCATTCCTTAAAGCTGGTAAAAAATGGCATGCTTATAAAGCTAAAGGTAAGAAATTCATGACTGTTAGAGGAGTAGCAATGAACGCTGTAGATCACCCTCACGGGGGAGGTAACAGACAACATCCTGGTCGTCCTACTACTATTTCAAGACATGCACCACCAGGAAGAAAAGTTGGTTCAATTGCAGCTAGAAGAACTGGTTTAAAAAGATAGATAGAGGGTGTTTCATTGGCAAGAAAAGTATTTAAATATAAAGGTTATACTCTTGAAGAATTACAAGAAATGTCTTTAGAGGAAGTAATGGAATTATTCCCTGCAAGACAAAGAAGATCTTTAAAGAG
>CAZOYH010000260.1:0-2215 GCA_964583995.1 uncultured Methanobrevibacter sp. | reverse complement strand
CATTATTATTGCTCATTTTTTATTTTTACGAAATTTTTATTTTTCATGATTTTTCGCTATTTTTTCATCTGAAAAATTCAAGATCAAAATCAACATATATTAACTACCTTTTTTCCATTTATAGTCTTTAAATTACACATACTTTATTAATATTCTTTTAATAACTTTAATTTAGTTTAATATTACTTAAAATTAGATATAATAAGATTTAAATAATTTAAATTATATATAATTATATGTGAGTTATTTATAGTATTGTTAAATAAATTTTCACATGTTTAATTTAATTTTAATAGGATTTCCATTATTTTTTTGGAAATTTTTATTCAAAATTAAAACCTATGAATAATTCGCTAAATTGTATTATTCTTTGATTTTATATGCCAATTATAGAATTAAAAGAGTATAAGGATGGCAGTATATCTAAAATGCTTAAAGAAGAGGAGGATTGTCCTAAAATGTTGTTGACGATTTGTAATTTTGCATTCACAAATATGATTCAAAATTTAATGGCGCAATTAGATGCAGAATTTGCATCTAAACCCGGACGTCCAGCATATCCTCGAACACTACTTTTAATAGTGGTATTATATTGTTTCAGCATTAATATTGCCAATTATACTAAAATGGAAGAAGAATGTAGGAAAAATAAATTTCTTTTAATCGTAACATGTGGATTAAAGCCAACACGCAATACATTCGCTAATTTTTTAAATAAAAGCGATACAGACCTAATAAAAAAAGTTTTTGTAAGCACGTTGGTCTTAATGAATGATTATCACTTCTTAGATTTTGTTAAATTATTTGTTGATGGAACCGATGCACTTGTCAGAGGATCTCGCTATTTCAAAATCAATAAAAAAGAGTTGAATGCATTAATACAAGTGCACGAATGGGGTTTATTACATAATAATACTTCAGAATCCATTAATCGCACAATAAATGGATTAAAAGAAAAATTGGAAATTTTTGAAAATGATAAAGAAATGTGTAAAATGATTAACTTGGCCTTGAAAAGAGTTAAAATTTACAATTACAAGGTGTATTCTAAAAAGGATATTTATTTGAATGTTATGGCTGAAAGAAATGTTGATAGTGTTTCTATTACATTTCCGGAGGCTTGTTGGATGAAAACAAAAAGAGGAATCTTTGATTTTGCATTCAATTTGCAAGAATTAATGACTGAAAATCACATTATATTGGCTGGAATATTATTAGCAGAACCCAATGACCAAAAAACAATCAAATACGTTTTAGAAAATCTTTATAAAACTATTGAACTTTTCATAAAGATGCAACGTGAATATGGACAAAGATGGAACACCCGTGAAATAAGAAAAAGACTGCGCGAACATATTTTAATCGCTGATTCTGGTTATTTCACCACTGAAAACCTCTATTACTTATTCATTAATAAAATAAATGCATTAATCATGCCTAAAAAGATTGCAGAAGAACATAATAATAAGTTAAGACGCGAAAACGGGCATGAAGAAAAAAGAAATGATTCTGCTAGAAAAGGATTTGGCAGGGTTAAAAATGGTTATACTTGTCCAATAGGTCGTTTCATGAGACATCTGGACCCAATAAAAATCAATCATCGCAAACCACATCCAGATGATAATCTTCCAGACATTTGCCAAAAGAAACGACATATTTTTAAAACATATTCTTGCAAAGGATGTCCTCGAAGTGAAAACTGCATTAAAATAATAGAAGACCGAATTTCAGACCTAATTTTCGATATGACCAATAAATTCTTGGATAAAAGACATAATATTCATTATAAGTCTCGTTTTTCAAGAAGTGAGGGTATTAATGGTTTCTTGAAAGGTGATGATGGCGTTCTGAAATTAATAGGAACTACAAAAAATGCAGTTGACAACGAAATCCAACTAAGAAATACCATCTACAACCTTACAAGACTAGTTAATCTAACCGATACAACACATTTAACATTAAAAACCTATTAAAAATGTTTAAACTGTTTATCATTAAGATAGACAGTATGCCGTATCTGAAACAAACAATTTTGCTTAAAGTTTATGAATTTTAAGAAATTGCTGTTCAAATCTATTTTTGAAATTTAAATTTAATAAAAATTTGCTTTTTTCTGATTGAAAAAACAGCAAAAATCAACAATGCAAAAAATTGATGAAAACATTTAAATTTAAAAACAAACGAAAATTAATATAGAAAATAACAAAAATGGGGA
>CAZOYH010000259.1:0-2257 GCA_964583995.1 uncultured Methanobrevibacter sp. | reverse complement strand
GATATTGACTCAATAATGATTCCTGGTCTTCACAAAGACTCCACTTCTTTAGATAGACTGTTTAGAGCGGCATATTCTCACCAGGCAAGCCCTGAAAAGGTAAGCATTTCATATAATGGTCTTAAAGAAACCGGATGGAGCAATTTCATTGTTGCAGATATTTCCTCCAACAGTGTTGATATACTAATTGAGGATGGAAAAATCAAGGGAGCTATTGATGCGTGTTTAGGTGCAATGGGTGTTGTACATGGACCTCTTGATTTGGAAATGCTAAGAGACATTGATGAGACAAACAGGTCAGCCAATGACTGTTTTTCACATGCGGGAGCCATTAAAATTGCTGGAATTGATGGTAAAGTGGCAAACATGAAAGATCAGCTGCTTGAAAATTATAGAAATGGTGATGAAAAAGCAAAACTTGCAATTGATACACTGATAATGACTGTTGTAATGGAAATAGCAGGTCTTGATGCAGTTTGCGTTAATGAAATAGAAGGAATTGTTTTAACAGGTTCCATTGGAAGTGCAACCGAACCGTTTAACTTTGAAGATGAAATTAATAATTATTTTAAAGATAAATATCCTCTAAAAGTAATTTCAGCTGAATCAGGAGCTATTGGCGCAGCTCAAATAGCGATGGATGTTTACAATGGTAAAAAAGAAATATTAGGTATTGAAGTTAATATTTCTTAATTCTTTTTTTAGTCAATTGGATAATAACACTTAAAATACATATATTTTCTTATTATTTTATTGATTTCACTTTGAAATATTGCTTTGAGTTCGTAAAATTGATTTAGATTAAAAATAGAAACTATTTATATGAGTGCATCTAAATTATTACATAATTAATTTGAGGTGTTGCATCATGGATTTTGATTATGATAGGGAAAGTCCATTTCAGCCTGGAATTCCAGTTTCACCAGACAGGTTCAGTGGACGTAATGAAACAATTAAAAAAATCTTAAGATATGTCAACCCAGCAATAAAAGGACAAACACAACATTTTTTCTTAACAGGTAAAAGGAGAATGGGTAAAACTTCAGTTACTGATTTTGTTAAAGATATAGTAGGTAGCCAAAAGGGAATGATTGGAGTATATGTTTCAAATAAGGGAAATGATTCAATTGAAACATTAACAACATGGATTATTGAAGCTTTAATTAATGAACTTCCTCAAAAATCACGCCTTGAAAGGATTAAAGAGTGGTTTGGAGATCATATTGAAAGTATTGAAGTTAAAGGAACCAAAATTAAGTTCAAAGTTGATGAAAAATTAGCAAAAAGTTTTAAAAATTATTTCCCTGATTATATAACTGAAATATATGATGAATTTCCAGATGATAGGAAAAATGGTATCTTAATCATCATTGATGACATTAACGGATTGTCAAAATCAAGGGAATTCGCTGATTGGTATAAGAAATTGGCAGATACTTTAGCAGTAAGTAATTATTATAAATTACCAGTCTATTTTTTACTTGCAGGATATCCCGAAAGGTTTGAAGCAATGGTTGTTCATGAAGAGTCTTTTGGAAGCATATTCAATTTTGATTTAATTGACTGTTTGAGCAATGAGGAAGTAAGTGAATTTTTTAAGGCCACTTTTTCTCAAATTGAAATGGAAATATCAGATGAGGCATTAGAAATCATGGTTGCATTTTCTTCAGGGTTGCCTTTAATGATGCAGCAAATCGGTGAGTCTGTCTTTTGGATGTGTGAGGATGATTTCATCACTAAAAAAGAGGCTACTGCAGGTGTAATCAATGCTGCATATGAGATTGGTTCAAAACAGATTAGGCCAGTATTAAATCAGATTAAAAGCAATAACTATGAGCCTATTTTGGAGTTTCTTGCGGGAAATAAGATGAATACATTTAAAAGATCTGATGTGAAGGATGCAATGAGCATAAGTGATAATGTATTGTCAAATTTCCTATCAAAAATGGTAAAATTGGGAATTCTCGAATCTACTGGTCATAAGCATAGTGGAACCTATGAGTTTAACAATAATTTGTACTATACTTATTTCTGGATTAAATCATTTGAAAAAAGCCAAATTGAAAAATAGTTTAAGGTGTTTTGATGCATAACATTAGAGCTGAAGATTATGGTTTTGAACCTGGTGTAACCGGGTTTGAAGAGGATGTCAATATATCATTTTTCGATGGTAAAAGGGAAGCATTGATGAGGCTAAATTAGAATCTACTCGTAACTTGATTAGATTAGGTATAGCTGATGATGTCATATCTGAAGC
>CAZOYH010000258.1:0-2261 GCA_964583995.1 uncultured Methanobrevibacter sp. | reverse complement strand
TTTTCATCTTATTAGGTGAGTCATATTTGTGTTTTTTGACATACTGTATTTTTTTATACTGATTATCAGAAACCGTAAATGTATAACCCTTTTTGTGATATGTGTGGCTGGCACTAACGCATCCCATTGTCATTCCAGTACAAAAGATAATCAAAACCAAAATCACAATGGCTTTCTTTTTATCAGCGAGAATAGTTTTCATATTATTATTTTGTGTTTAAAAAAATTTAAATTTTATCTAAAACAAAGATATTTCCAGAGGTGAATTTTTTTGGAGGAATACTGTAAAAATTGCGGAACCACCTTAAGTGAAGATACAAATTTTTGCCCTGACTGCGGCTCTAAAGTTGAAAAACAAACCCTCAAGGATGAAGACATGAATTTTTGTCCGAATTGCGGAGAAAAATTAGAAGACAGTGAAAATTTCTGTCAACACTGCGGAGTGAATTTGACAAATCCTAATCCAAAATCCAATTTTTTAGAAAAATATAAGCTTCCGTTAGCTGTTGGTGTAATCTTAATTATCCTGCTTATTATTGGAATTATTCTTTTCACTTCAAGCAATACCCCAGCTGAGCTTCCCCCTCAAACGGTTACTGTCGGTGGGGAGTATTTTGAAATTCCCGGAAGATTTTATACTGTACCTTCTTCTTTTGATATTGACACCAGCGGAGGAATCGTATCATTTTCCCAATCCTGGAGTGATGATATGGATTCATTCAGTATTGGAATAATATCTGCCGGTGCGTCAAGTGCGGATTTGGAATCTGTTATTGCATCCGAAGGAGGGGTTCGAAAGAATTTAATGGGTTATGACGGATATTATAATGAAATCGATGTTGGCGATTACTCATTTGCTTTTGTTTTACACAACAGGATTTGTGTTGTTGAAGCATCAAGCCCATATATATTTGATGAAATTAAGGTATCATAGGGAGGTGTTTAATTGAATTGTCCAAAATGCGGAAGTAAAAACAGTGATTCTGCGAAATTTTGTAAGCAGTGTGGTGCTAACTTAAATTCTGACACTGTAGGAAGTGATGATAAAAACAAAAAGATTATAATCGTGCTTATAGCAGTTATTGCCGTTTTGGCAGTGGGAATCATACTTTACGCCGGAGGTGTTTTCGGTTCAAACGTTCCAGTTGAAACTCAGGAATTTGATGGATTTAAAATAGATGTGCCTGTTGGATCTGATTTTAAATTGAGTGATGAACATACAACAGATTCAAAAAACATTTTTGTCGGTTATTTAAATAAGGGAGACTACGAAATGGAGGCATTCGGATTTCAGGTTGGAACCAATGCCAGTGAAAAAATACTTAAATCCTTTGCTGAATTTGAAAGAAAAGACGGTGATGTAAAAATTTATAAAAATGAAAGTGACCGACATACATATTATGAAGCGTTTAAAAAAGGTGACGATGCAAATATCATCATTTATGGTGATGATGTAGAGTTAATAACAAAGATGGCAAAGTCCTTTGAGGACAAGGACTTTAAAAAGCTGGCTTCAAAGTCAACTCCAAAAACCACAAGTCAAGCAAGTTCCTCATCCAAAACCCCTTCATCAATAAGCATTCTTGGAGGAAGCTTTTCAACAGGAAGTGCTGATGCTGATAAAACCTATGCAAGCATAAATGTTGGAACAGCTCATGCCGGTGAAAGTGTTATTGTTCAAATCTGGTATTCAAGAGATGGAAATATGCTAAACAATGGTAATATGGTGCCTGCGACTGTCCACTCAGACGGTTATCTTGAAATAGCAAGTGCAGATGCCTATAAGTATTATCCGGATTATGCAACAATCAACATCTATGATTCTGCCAGTAATCTCCTAACCAGTCAGAGCGTTTCATTAAGCCCTGAGAGTGGTACTCAATACTTCTAGTACCACAATTTTTATTTTTTTGAATGTTTTAATCAGAAAATACTAAATCAAAATATTACACGCAAGTATCCTAACACTGCCCCCCCATTAAAAAAAAGAATGAACAAACATCTATTAAAACAAAATATTTAAATAAGATGCAAATACATAATATAACTTGTAAGATTTTAAAGATAAAAGTATTCCCATTTAGTCTTGTCGTGATGAGCGGCGAATTAGGTGCTTTATGGGTTCTTTAATCTTCACAAATTATTTTTATTGACTTATAGTAGTTTAACAAACTAATTTTATAGTTTTTATATACTAATGACATGTCATAATAACTGTGGAAAAAATCGTTCTATATACATTTTATACAATGAATCTCCAG
>CAZOYH010000257.1:0-2264 GCA_964583995.1 uncultured Methanobrevibacter sp. | reverse complement strand
TTGCATGGAACAGTTTAAATCATTATGATATTGAATACAATATTAAAGAAACTGTAAACTCCCAATTTGATGCATTTAAGCTTGTTAGAAACTCCAAAAATTTACATACCTTTTTAAATGCAAGTTATTTTAAAGGAAATGAATTGTTAAAGTTTGATACACGTCATGTAATTAGTGTAGTTAAAGTAAACGAAGATAAACCAGAAGTAGATAAATTCATAAATTATTTACTAAATGATGGCCAAAAAGCCATTGAAAATCAGGGTTTCACTCCGATGGAATAGTGAACAAATGCTCTCGGCAAACTTAAATTATTATAAATTAACATATATTTTACCACTTGTGTTTTGTGAAATTGCACATAAGTGACGATATGCACTTTCAAAACATTAAATAATGATAAAACACAATATTAAATTTATAGATTAAAAGGCGATATTATGGTAAAAAAGATTGATTTACTGGCGATTGGTCATGCCGCTCATGATTATATTATTAGAGTTCCTGAATTTCCAAAAGCGAACTTTTCAGCACCAATAACTAATATGAAAACCTTTAATGGTGGTGCTGCTGCGAATGTTGCTTGTGTTGGAGCTAAATTAGGTTTAAAAACCTCATTAGTTTCTGCTGTTGGTGGAGATTTCAAAAAGACTGAATACTTTGAACATATGCAAAATTTAGGTATTGACACTGAATCATTAATCATCGTTCCAGGTGAAGCAACACCTACTGCATTCGTTTTAACTGATGACAATGAAGACCAAATCAGTTATTTCTACTGGGGTGCTGCCCGTGAATTTGCAGAAAGCAAAGTGCCAACATCTGCAATTAAGGATGCACAAGCTATTCATTTAGCTACTGGAGATCCTAATTTCAATTGGAAATGTTCAGAGGAAGCAAAAAATGAAGACTTGCTTGTTTCATTTGACCCCGGTCAAGACCTTGGAATGTATGATGCAAAAAAACTAAAAGACGTGATTGAAAACACTACCATTCTTTTCGGAAATCATCACGAAATCGAAAGAATTTTAAATGCTCTTGAAGTTGATTTGGACGGTCTTAGAGCACTAGGACCAAAAATAATCGTTAAAACCTGCGGAGCTAACGGTAGTGAAATTTATTCAAATGAAGAAAAAATAAAAATCGATGCAATTACAAGGGATGCTGTTGACCCGACTGGTGCGGGAGATTCCTACAGAGCAGGATTTTTATCAAGATTCCTAAATGGTGAATCATTGGAGGAATCTGCTAAATTTGCATCATCCGTATCATCCTTTATTGTCGAACATCAAGGATGCCAAACAAATATGCCTAGCTTTGATGAGGCATTTGAAAGAATGAGTGGATTTTACTAACTTCATTCTTTTTTTCAAGTTTACTTTATTTTTATCAATATCGTTTTATTTCGGCTATAAATTTTCATAAACTACTATTTTTTAAAAATCACTTTAATAAATTCAATACATATTGAATAAAAAACAATCCTACTAATTTAAATACTAATAAATAAAAATAAGAGATTATCAAATATAATGAGAAATTTATAAAATATTTTGGACTGTTTTAAATCTTATTTGATTAATGATGTGATAAAATGACACAAATTAGTGATGCAAAAAAAGGTATTTTAACCGATGAAATGAAACATGTTGCTAAAGTAGAAAATGTTTCAGAAGATTTTATTTTAAGATCCGTAGCTAACGGAACTATTGTAATACCAGGAAACGTACACAGAGACATAGAAGCTGCAGGTATCGGTGCAGGACTTAGAACAAAAGTTAATGCAACTGTCGGTACTTCAACAGATATTGTTAACTTTGATGAAGAAGTTCTAAAAGCACAAATCGCTATCGACAATGGTGCAGACTGTTTAATGGAATTAAGTATCGGTGGAGACTTAGATGTAATCAGGAACAGAGTATTGGACATGTCCCCACTACCAGTTGGTTCAGTACCTGTTTATCAGGCAGCTATTGAAGCCATAAGAAGAGACGGTTCTGTAATTTACATGGAAGAAGATGATTTATTCAAAACCATCGAAAAACAAGCAAAAGATGGTATCGACTTTATGGCAATCCACAGTAGTATCAACATCGAAACATTAACCAGACTCAAAAGACAAGGCCGTGTAACAGGTTTGGTCTCAAGAGGAGGTTCATTCATGTCCGGATGGATTGTTGAAAATGAAAAAGAAAATCCATTATATGAAAACTTCGATTATGTTTTAGAAATTGCAAAAGAACATGACGTTGTTCTTTCACTTG
>CAZOYH010000256.1:0-2274 GCA_964583995.1 uncultured Methanobrevibacter sp. | reverse complement strand
AAACCAAACAAAAATCTAAAACCCCATCAAATACTGGACAACAAGAACTAGAAATAGAAGAAAAACAAACCCATACAACGCTAGATTTCTTCCAATAAATCTAGCACCCTATAACTTTAATGTTAACACATTTTCTTTTTTTAATATGGCTTTGAGGTTTAGTCACTAAGATATTTTATTGATTAAATTTAATTTATGAAAGTTTATTTAAGAATATGAAAATAAATCTATATATAAAAGAAATTAATTGTTGATAAAAATGAGTATTATTAAAGATTTAAAAATTGAAAATGATGATTATACAATTATAAACTCTCCTAATGAAGGCTGGTTAATGAACTTATCTAGGGTTAACATTTTTGTAGGTGCTAACAATACTGGTAAAAGCAGATTTATGAGGTCATTATTCTATGTGAATAAGGATTATGCTTTAAAATTTTTGCCTAACGACCCACAGTTTGATACTTTTTTAAAACAATCTGAAGAGTTTAAAAAATCAATTAATAAACGAAATGGCATCTTAGACTCTCAAGACCAGAGACGAGCAAAAACAAACATTCTTAAAAGTTTACATGACATTGAATTTATTGAAGAAACAAGTGCACCATTTCCTGATTTAATAAAAATTTATAATAATATAGATAATGACTTCAAAAAGCAGCCTATGAGCTATGAACATGAATGCAATGAAATCTTTGAAAGATTTTTCAATGAAATAGATATCGATGACAACTTATTTAGATATAATTTTTATAGAATATACATTCCTTCACTGAGAGGATTAATACCGTTACTTCCCTCAGAATTCAAATCAGAAGAACAAACTAATGATTTATATGCTGAAAGAATAAAAAATGATTATTTTCCCAATGAACAAAATATAATAATCGATGTTAATGATTTTTTGAAAAAGGATGATGAAGATGAATCCGAATCAGGAGTATTAGATTTGGAAGACATTTTAAAAAAAAGTAAATATTTTTCTAAGCATTCAATTATTACTGGCTTACAATTCTATGAATCTGTAAAAAACTATTTGTTAGGCGATTTGGAACAAAGAGAAATGATAAAAGAATACGAAAATTATTTATCTAAAACATTTTTTGATGGAAAAGAAGTTGCATTAATTCCAAAAGTTAAAGATGATGTTTTAACTATTAAAATAGGTGATGAAAAAGAAAGGCCCATCTATAATCTTGGAGATGGAATACAATCCATCATTTTAATAACCTTACCCCTATTTTTATATTTAGATATATCAAAAGTACATAATACAAATGTATTAGTGTTTATTGAGGAACCTGAAATTGGTCTTCATCCAAGTTTGCAAAGAACATTAATTGAAACATTATTAGACCCACGTTTTGAAAATTTTCAATTTTTCTTTACAACACATTCTAACCATTTTATTGATAGACAATTTGAAAATGAGGACATTTCTATCTATTCATTTGATAAAGACATTACAGAATTAAATGAATTAAGTTTCATTATTGAAAATGTTTCTTTTAATCATTTACCTACTTTAGAGAAATTAGGGGCTCTGCCTTCTGCAGTATTAATGTCGAATTGTGTGATATTGGTTGAAGGATCATGGGACATAGAACACTACCAATTTTATTTGGATTTATATCAAAAACATCTTAAAGAATCTAATCCAAATGCGTCAGAATTTAGTGATGGAGTCCATTATTCTTTTTTACGAGGAGGTGGCTCCGAAGCTGATAAAACACTAAAAGAATGGAATATTAAAGATAGGTTATTTTACATTGTTGATGCTGATGATGAAGAAGAAAAACGAAAAAAAGAAAATAAGTTTAATGAATTGAATTTCACAGATTATCATATATTAGAAGTTCGTGAAGTCGAAAACTTAATTTCTAAAGATGTTTTAATTAATATCTTAAATAATACAGAGCAACTTATTGAATTTGAAGTTAATGAGAATTTTGATATTGAAGAATATAAGCATTCTCCGTTTTATCAATTCATTGAAGAAAAAATATTAAAATGCGATAATCTTAAGTCATACATGAAGAAATCAACTATGAAAAAACATTTAGTTATAAAACAAAAAGAATTTATTAATAATTATGATGACCTTACAACAGAAGCAAAACACGTTGTTGAGGGCATGTATAATTTTATTCAAAGTAAAAATTCTTAGTAGTAATTTTAAATATTAGTAATCTTTTTCATATTGGAAATGTAATTAAAATTCAATGTCGTCAGGTTAAGAAATTTTATTCTTTGTTAAAATTTCTTATATGTTAA
>CAZOYH010000255.1:0-2300 GCA_964583995.1 uncultured Methanobrevibacter sp. | reverse complement strand
TTGATGAAATCCCACTTGACAGTAATCGTAAAATGATGACTACTATACATAGACTAGACAGTGAAAATAAAATAGTTTTGACAAAAGGTGCTCCAGAAATAATTTTAGAGTTATGCAAATACATAGATAATGATGGAAGTATTGAAATTCTTGATGGAAAAACCAAGCAAACAATAGTTAAAAAAATTGATGAAATGAGCAAACATGCATTGAGGGTAATCGGCTTTGCATATAAAATTGATGATGGAAAACCTCCAGAGTCCAACTTAACATTTACCGGATTACTCGGATTAATTGATCCCCCAAAAGAAAGTGCAAAAGAAGCAGTAAATGAATGTATAAAAGCCGGAATTGAAGTCAAAATGATTACCGGAGACCATGAAAAAACAGCCTGTGCAATTGCAAGAAATTTAGGAATCCTAACAACAGGCAGAACAATAACCGGTAGCGAATTAGACAGATTATCCCAAGAAGAGTTTCTAAATTGTGTAGATGATATTCAAGTTTATGCAAGGGTAAAACCAGAACAGAAAATGAGAATTGTTGAAGCTCTAAAAACAAAAGACAATATTGTTGCAATGACCGGAGATGGCGTAAACGATGCTCCAGCACTTAAAAAGGCATCAATCGGTGTTGCAATGGGAGATGGAACAGACGTTGCAAAAGAAGCATCAGACATGATTCTGCAAAACAATGATTTTACAACAATAGTCAAAGCCATTGAAGGAGGACGTAAAATCTATGACAACATTAAACGATTTGTAAAATATCAGGTATCCACCAATGTCGGAGCAATCCTTACAATTGTTGGAACTACACTGCTAAACTTACCCCTCCCATTTAACCCCGCACAACTTTTATGGCTCAATATCGTAATGGATGGTCCTCCAGCACAGATGTTGGGAATTGAAGGAGCTGAAAAAGACATAATGCAAAGACCTCCAGAAAAAGGAGATATCCTAACAAAAGACATTTTAATTCAGATATTCGTTTTAGGCATGGTAATGGCAATAGGAACAATATGCGTATTTTCATATTACATATACAGTGGAATGGAAACAAAAAAAGCAATGACAATAGCATTTACATTATTTGTAGTATATCAACTGTTAAATGCATTTAATGGAAGGGCAAACTCTGAAAAATCAAGTAAATACCTGTATTTAGGAATAATAATATCTTTCATCCTCCAATTATTAATATTGTATATTCCACAGTTACAAATGATATTTAGAACAACTTATATCGGATTAAGCGACTGGATTGTAATCCTGCTTGTTGCATCAACTATATTAATTACACAAAAAATAATGGAAAAAGTGATACAGTGAAAATCTTCTTACTCGGCGGAACAAAAGACTCAATAAACATTATCGAATATATTAAAAACAATTATAGTGCACATATCCTAACAACTACCACAACAGAATATGGTGCCAAACTAGCAAAAGAAGGGGGAAGTGATGAAACAATAGCATGCCCACTTCCAAAAGATGAAATAATTGAAATAATAAAAAACCAAGATTTCGATATATTGATTGATGCAACCCATCCCTTTGCAGCACATATAACACAAACCAGTGCAAGCATCGCAGATGAATTAAAAATGCCATATATTCGCTTTGAAAGACCTACCACCAACCTTGAAAATATAGATACCTCACGTATCCATTATGTAAAATCATTTGATGAAGCAGGAAAATTAATTGAACGTGAATTTAACCAAGGAAATGTATTGCATTTTGCAGGAGCAAACACCATGGAAGACATCATAAAATACGTTCCTTGTGAAAAATTCTATCCCAGAATATTGAAAGTTCCAAGTTCACTTGAAAAATGTGAAAAACTAGGAATCAGTGAAGATCATTTAATTGCAATGACCGGTGCGGCAAGTCTTGAAGAAAATATTGAATTAATCGAAAAATATGATGCCTGCGTGATGATTACTAAAGAAAGCGGTGAAATTGGTGGTGTGATTGAAAAAATAGAAGCTGCCAATCAAAAAGATATTGCAATAATAATGATACAAAGACCACAAATAAAAGAATTAAATAAAAATAGTATAGTATCTAATCTAAATGAATTAGATATTAAATTAAATAGTTTTTTTAAAAATAGATAGCGCCGAGACTGGGATTTGAACCCAGGCGAGGATGACCTCACAGGATTTCAAGTCCTGCGCCTTACCAGACTAGACTATCTCGGCATATGAAAGGAATATTTAGAAGGATTCTAAATATTTATCCTTTAAGTTCAATTTCAATACTTACATTATCAGGAACATTAACTTTCATTACTTG
>CAZOYH010000254.1:0-2332 GCA_964583995.1 uncultured Methanobrevibacter sp. | reverse complement strand
TATAACTATAGGACAGATATAATATAAAATTTGGCTTTTTTAAAAAGCAATATTGACTTGACGTGAAAAAAATAGTAATTAATGACACATGCTGAAAAATAATTAATCGTTGAAATCTTTGCTTACGAGAAAGTGTTTGAAATATTGAAAAAATAGTTGCTAATTTTAATAGTTAATATAGAATACATTAAAATAATTTAAAGTATTGTTAATTAAATGAGAGTTATTTATAAAAACAGTTTATGTGTGGTTGTAAGTATACATTGGTTGGTTGAAAAATTAAAAAAATGAAAGGTATAAGGGTTTTAAACCCTTATGCTACAACCTTAATATTCCTATCTAAGTGGCTGTTTACATACCAGATAGTGTATTTGTAGGTTTTACCTTTCTTAAGTGTTTTTATCATTTTCTTAGTTAATTTAAAGTATGCTACACCTTTACTGTTTGTTTTAGCAGAGTAAGTTTTACCTCTGAATTTAATGGTAATCTTTTTGTTTTTAAGAACAGTCTTACCTTTCAGGGTAATCTTAATCTTAGCGGAACTAGCAGACTTTTTAACTTTTTTGGTTTTAGTAGCGTGGATAACTTGTTTGATTACAATCACATTACCTTCAGTTCTATCACCAGCATACTTAGCGTAAACTCCGTAAGTACCAGGAGCTAAACCTAATGTTCTTACAGCATAACCGTTGCTGTCAGTTACGATATCATAGGTTTTACCTGCAAATACGATTTGTACAGTAACTCCAGCAATAGGCTGACCATCATCGCCGTAAGCACGGACAATGTATGATGTACCGTCCAAGTAGAACATGTTAAGGTTAGTGTTACCTGTAAGTCTTGCAACTATAGTAGTTGAGTTAGTTGCTGAAGCACCAGTAACCGGATTGATTGCAGTTACTTCGTATGTTCCAACATCTAAAGCAGTGCTGAGGTATGCAACACCGTTTTCATCTGTAGTTACATTGTATGTTACGCCGTTTACTGTAAATTGAACTTCACTGTTTGCAAGTGGTCTTCCATATTTGTCATAGAATGTTGCACTGTAGTCGTATGAGGAGTTATGACCTCTGGTCATGTTGTCAGCTGTGATTGTGGATTTTGCAAGAATGCCTAATGTAGCATTTGCATGTGATCCGTCACGGTTGGAATCTCCGTCATATGTTGCAACAAGGTCATATAAGCCACTTGTTAAGTTTCCAGGAATAGTAATTGTAGCAACACCGCCAGTTACGTCGCTTGTAAATGTAGATCCGTCGACAGTTACAGTTACTTTACCGTCAAATGTGAAGTTACCTCCACCGTTTACGTTAACAATAACAGTAATTGCTTCGCCTTCCATTACATCTTCAACAGTGATTTGTACGAATGAAGCGTATGAT
Organism: uncultured Methanobrevibacter sp.; assembly: GCA_964583995.1. Taxonomy (GTDB): domain Archaea; phylum Methanobacteriota; class Methanobacteria; order Methanobacteriales; family Methanobacteriaceae; genus Methanocatella. Next base: position 950 of record CAZOYH010000254.1, on the reverse strand, counting down.
ACTGCTTTGTTGTCTTCGTGGTTGTTTGCAGTGTTGTTTGCAACAGTTACGTTTTCAACTGCAGCACCGCTTGCGCCCGGACCAATGGAAATTGCAGCACCTGAAGTGGATGCGTTGTTTCCAGTGAATTCGGAACCGCTTACACTAGCACCGTCACCGTTTAAGACTACACCTGCACCGGTTTCAGCAGTGTTTCCTGTGAAGTTGGAATCAGCGATTGTTGTTCCTTCTCCAGATGAAACAATACCTGCACCTTCTACAGCAGTGTTTCCAGCGAATGATGAATCTTCAACTTTAGCACCGTCACCGTTCAAGACAGCACCAGCACCAGTTTCAGCTTCGTTACCAGTAAACTCAGAACCACTAATGGTAGTTCCTTCACCTTCAGATACTACACCTGCACCAGTTACAGCAGTGTTGTTTGCAAATGTGGAACCTGAAATTTCAGTGTTATCACCAGTAGTTACAACACCTGCACCGGTTTCTGCAGTGTTTCCAGCGAATGATGAATCTTCAACTTTAGCACCGTCACCGTTCAAGACAGCTCCAGCACCAGTTTCAGCTTCGTTACCAGTAAACTCAGAACCACTAATGCTTGTACCGTTACCTTCGGATACTACACCTGCACCAGTTACAGCAGTGTTGTCTGTAAATGTGGAGCCTGAGATTTCTGTGTTTTCACCAGTGGTTACTACACCTGCACCGGTTGTAGCGTTGTTACCTGCAAATGTTGAATCTTCAACTTTAGCACCGTCACCGTTTAAGACTACACCAGCACCAGTTTCAGCTTCGTTTCCTGTGAATTCGGAATCTGTAATAGTAGTTCCTTCACCATTGGAGACTACACCTGCACCGGTTTCTGCTTTGTTGTCTGTGAAGTTTGATCCTTCAACGGTAGCATCGTCACCGTTTAAGATGACACCTGCACCAGTACCTGCTTCGTTACCGGT
>CAZOYH010000253.1:0-2339 GCA_964583995.1 uncultured Methanobrevibacter sp. | reverse complement strand
AAGTGATTGTGTCACTATCAGGACTTTTATGTCCAAAAACATAAGTTTTAACCATTTTATCTTTTCCTCATTAAAATTATAATGTTAAATTATATATTTTTTATCTGTATTTAATATTGTTATATGCAAAGAAATATGTGTGAAATTTCAGTATAAAAAGGATGTCCCAAAAACTATGTGAAAAGAAGTGCATTTTCTGTATCATTAAATGTGTTTTTGGGAACATATGCATAATGATATATGAAAATGACATCCCCAGAAAAAATTATAAAAAAAATAAACATTTAAAGACGCATCTTTAAATTTCATTGGTCTATTTAAACACGTTTTTAGCTAAAAATTCGGCCATTGCATTACCATATTGTCCATAAGTAAATTTAGAAAAATGTAAATTATCTGATGTAGCATATGCGCAATTGGCTTGATTTACAATATCATAATCCCTTGTTTTAAAATGAAATATTTCAAAACTCAATGACCATTTTTTCAATTGATTATTTAATGCACTTTGATAATCCATTAATGTCAAACCAATTTTATTTGGAGTGACATCCCTATTAGTAAGTTCTATAAAATTATGAGTGCGATCAGAATAAAATAAATCTACAAACACCAATTTAATTGAATCTTGACCATTTGATACACGAACATCACTTGCATTTTTTACTTTACCTAAAATATAATTTAATGCACCATTAAAAGTATAAGTTGATGTATCATCAATAGAACCTAAAACCACGTTATTTAAATAATCATTAGTTCCTGCAAGCAACATCACTACATTATATTCAGAAATGTTTGTATTTGTTTTACCTTCACTGTTTTTAGCAGAATCTAAATTGTCGCTGTTTGCTGGAAGTTTGCCAACAGAAATCGGGTCAACAACATCCTTTATAATTCCATACCCATAATTATTAGTATCTGAGTAAGTAGAACCTGGAATTGAGGGGTTGTAATAAACACAACCAGTTAACTGAGAAATTCTATGAGGCATTGAGAATACATGTATCTCTGATGAGGAATAATATGGTGAACCAAAAGTGATACTGTCCCCAAGGAATAATACTTTATAATTAGAATTATTTTGTGAATAATATTTAAGAGTGAAACCTTTATCAAAATTACTGAAAACTTTTACACCATTTTTATTAGCGAATGCAATAACTGAATAATAAGAATCATTATCCATTTCACCTATTTCCAATGTTATCTGCTTAGACGATGAATAACTTGTCTGTGCAATTACTTCCCAAACAACACCACCATTAATTCTTTTAACAATAATATAACCTTCAGCATTTGGAACTTTACCCCAAGTTATCTTATTATCCTTTAAATAAATTATTGAAGGTGATTCTAAATTAAAATCCCCATCTTCCAAATACAGTCCATAGCTTACTTTTTGAACATCCCCAACATCTTTGATATTACATGCTCGAACAGTATAAAATAGATTATTACAACTTGGATCAATAAATTTATCAGAAGTTATGATTTTAGATAATTCATCATGTGACTTATAATACCAGTCAGTATAACTTGTCTGTTTTCCATCAACAATTGCAATACATTTATAGTTTCCAGCATGACCCATTTTTCTAAATACCATATATTCAGTGGCATCACTTATTTTACTCCATGTAATTACCGCTTTTAAATTTTGAAAATCAACATTAACATTTGGAGAATTCATCAATGTTAAACCAACAGTATCATGAGGACCGATAACATTCCCAGATTGTATTTCTCTGACAGAATAAGTGGCAATCTCTCCTTTATCCACACCATCATAATATAAAGCAGTATCACCACTAGCTTGAACGATTGACACAACATCATAATCCTGATTGGTTTTCTTTAAAACTTGATAAGAGGTTCCGGATTTAGAATACCAAGTTAATGTAGCTACATAATTTTCACCATTAGGAGAATAAACTAATGATTTTAACCGGGTAAGACCATCATTATAAACCATGGTATTTTTAACAATGATTTTAGAAGATTCAGAAATATTATAATTTTTATTTATAGTAGATATACATATCTTATGAGTGCCTAATTTTAAATTTTTAGTTTGTAGCTTAGCAACCCCATTTGAATTAGTTTTAATAGAATAATTCTTGTATTCTTTGCCTGTGTATACCTTTACTTTTAAAACTAAGTTTTTAACGGGATCATCATAACTATTTTTAACTAGAATTTCATAGTAATGACTATCATTATACATTACGTTCTCAATTGGAGCAGAAACACTCAAATTTTCTGCTTTTTTAGGAATGTTATTCATAATTATAATTTTTGTTGATTTAAAAACATTATAATTTTTATTTTTAGTAGTT
>CAZOYH010000252.1:0-2344 GCA_964583995.1 uncultured Methanobrevibacter sp. | reverse complement strand
GTAATCCCTCATTCTTATCCGACGATTTAGAAAAAGAAACACGTATGATAATCCGATATCAAAAAAGAATGAGCCACCATAAAAAAGGATCCATCAGATACTTGGAAGCACAAAGACTATACAGAAAATGGATGACACGACTAGTAAACAAAAGAAATGATTACTATGGCTGGGCAACCAAACATATAGTTGAGAATTGTTCTTTTATCGCTGTTCAAAACGAAAATATACTATTCTGGAAAAAGAACAAACACTTAAGTCGAAACTTACAATTAAACGCTCCAAGAATATTCATGGACAAACTAGAATACAAATCACAATGGAATGATGTAGTTTTCGTGAAAGTGCCTAAAAGATTTCCTTCTACACAAATCTGCAATAAATGCGGAGAAAAAAACAGCAACCTAAAAGGACTCAAAAAACTAAAAATAAGAAACTGGAAATGCCCTAATTGTGGCACACAGCATGACAGAGACATCAACGCCAGTATCAACATCCTAAAAAAAGGACTACAAATCGTCGGAACGCCGGTGCAGTAAAAAAACTCCTAAAAAATAACCTTGTTTTTTTTAGGTTTGCGAATCCCCATTGTCTGCACGACGGGGAAGTTCAAGAATGAAATCTTAAATATTTATCTAAATAATGCAAAATACCCTAACTTCTATAAGTTAGGGATGAATTGCACAAAAAGATATTACTTGACAAATGCTCTCTGATGAACTTTAAATATCAAAATAACTAAAAATAATAAATAGTAATGACCAAGTTTAATAAAACTTTTTTTTTCAACGATAACCAAGTTAAAAAAAGAAAGAAACATTAACACTTGTAAAAAAAATTGCATTAACCGTTGGGACGACGGTGCAGTAAAAATTTCCAAAAAAATATTTTATTTTGGTTTGCGAATCCCCTTCTTCTACAAGATGGGGAGGTTCAAGGAGATTGAAAATGAATACTCAAGAATTAATTAAAATTGAAGATGATTATTTCATTAATACTTTTACAAGACAACCAATCGTTTTAGACCACGGGGAAGGTGTAAAAGTATTTGACATTGATGGAAATGAATATTTGGATATGTTTGCGGGTATTGCAGTTAATGCTTTAGGTCATAATCACCCAAAACTTGTAAAAGCAATACAAGATCAGGCAGAAAAGCTCATTCACATTTCAAGCATTTACTACAACGAACCTGCTTTGATTTATGCTAAAAGATTAGTTGATTCAACCAGCTTTGATAGAATATTTTATGCTAACAGTGGTGCAGAGGCAAATGAAGGAGCCATTAAACTCGCTGTTAAATATACTGGTAAAAGCGAAATTATTTCAACTGTTGATTCATTCCACGGAAGAACAATAATGACTTTAGCAGCAACAGGGCATGAAGAGTATCACGAACCATTCAAAGCAGTAATGCCTAAAGGTTTCATCAATGTTCCTTACAATGACATTGATGCAATTAAAGATGCAATAACAGAAAATACTGCAGCTATTATTGTAGAACCTATTCAAGGTGAAGGTGGAGTCAATGTTCCAGATAAGGACTACTTAAAGCAAATAGAAGAGCTATGTCATGAAAATAATATAGTATTTATAGTCGATGAGGTTCAAACAGGATTTGGAAGATGCGGAACTCTCTTTGCTCATGAATTATTTGACGTAAAACCGGACATCATGACAATGGCTAAAGGAATCGGTGGAGGAGTCCCAATGGGTGGAATCCTTGCAACAGAAAAGGTAGCTAGTGCTTTTGTTCCAGGTGATCATGGAACCACATTCGGTGGAGGACCTCTTGTCTGTGCAGCTGCAAATGCTATTTTGGATGCATTTGACGAAGAAAATATCCTTGACAATGTTAATGAAGTTGGTGAATATTTCATCAGCGAACTTAAAAAATTAGATAAGGATGTCATTGCTGATGTAAGAGGTAAAGGATTGATGGTTGGTTTAGAGTTAACCAAACCTGGAGCTGAATATGTTGACAAACTCCGCGAAGCAGGATTTTTAATTAATTGTACTGCGGATAAGGTTTTAAGATTCGTTCCACCATTAATTATTACAAAAGCAGAAATTGACGAATTTGTAAAAGCTTTAGATGAAATACTCTAAAGCTCATAATTTCTTTTTTTATTTTTGAATTATTAGTTTTGTATATTTAAATGCTATTTGAAGTTTTTCGGATAATTTTTCAAATTAAATGATGTTGTATTCTTTTCCTGATAGGAAGATGTTTATGACTATTGTAAATTCCTGTTTGGTTATTTTTGTGTCGTTTTCGTAAATCATCACGTTTTTCATTGCTTTTTTGTATATTTCTTTTAGTTTTTCGGGGTTTGTTTTGATG
>CAZOYH010000251.1:0-2345 GCA_964583995.1 uncultured Methanobrevibacter sp. | reverse complement strand
ACCCCCGTATTATGGTCTGCAGCCACACACCTAAGCCACTCGGTAAACTTGCCATTAAAACTAACAGTATAATAAAATATTGGTAAATAATAGTTTAAATACTTTACTATTAATTACAATATTTTAACACTTACTAGCTTCAGAACCTAAACAAGATTGACAATCTTCACCAAGCTCAGACTTGTCAATATTAAGTTGATCTAAAACATCGGCAGTTTCAACATGTTTACATATAGCACATGTCCTTCCAATTAATTGGGCTTTTGTAGCTGTTCCATCTGCCAATTCCTGAGCAAAGTCTTTGACCATTTTTCTGACATTATCATCAAGCTTAATTCCACTACCACGTTTATCAGTAATATACTGAGAAACAGCCGGTTGAGTAATGTCCATAAGTTCTGAAACATCTTTTTGTCTCATACCCAAATTTAAAAGTTCTTTAGCTAATTCTGATCTAATGGCTGGTATTACATACCAAACTACGATTTCACAAGGTGGTTTCATAAAAAATCCCTTCTATTTTTTAAACAAATCCTCTAAATCTTCTTGTTCGTCTCTAATATCATCGGCGAAACATAATTCATGTTTTTCAAATAATATTTTAAAGCGTTCATCATTTTCTTTGAGGTGTTCTTCAAGAGTCCTGATTGCATCAGCAACAGGATCCGGAAGTTTTCCGTGATCAAGGTCAACTTCTTTGTGGGAAACGCCTTTACGTTTAACGATACGTCCAGGAACACCAACACATGTTGATTCAGGAGGAACATCTTTAAGTACAACAGCACCAGTACCAATTTTGGAATATTCACCAATTGTGATATTCCCCATTACTTTAGCTCCTGCACCAATAATAACTCCTTTTTCAACAGTTGGGTGTCTTTTGGTTTTTTCTGTACTGGTTCCTCCAAGGATTACTCCCTGATAAATCAGTACATCATCACCTACAATTGCTGTTTCACCAACAACAACCCCCATACCATGATCAATAAATACTCTTTTACCGAATGTTGCACCAGGGTGAATCTCAATACCCGTGAGAAATCTAGCCAGGTTAGAATTCATACGTGCTAAGAGTTTTAAAGAGTGATTCCAAAGCCAATGACTGACCCTATGAAATAATAAAGCATAAAAACCAGGATAACATAGAAATATCTCTAATGTTGACCTGGCTGCAGGGTCTTTTTCTTTTATAGCTTTAATTTCACTCCTTAAATTATCAAACATCAGTAAACCTCAAAGATTGATATAACTTAATTTTATAACATATGGTATATATAATTATTCTTATTCAAATAACCAGTCTACTGAAAGATATCTTTCACCATTATCAGGTAAGATAGCTATTATTCTTTTACCTTTGTTTTCTTCTTTTTTAGCTAAATCAAGAGCTGCCCAAGTTGCTGCACCAGATGATATACCTGAAAATATACCTTCTTTTTTATCAAGTGCAAGTAAAGTATCTCCTGCATCTTTATTTTCAACTGGAATGATTTCATCGATGACACTATCATCATAAATTGATGGAACGAAACCTGCACCAATACCTTGGATTTTGTGAGGTCCTTTTTCACCTTTTCCCAAGGTTTGTGAGTCTTTTGGTTCAACTGCAACAATTTTAACATCAGGAACTTCTTCTTTTAAGACTTTACCGATTCCAGTAATTGTTCCACCAGTACCTACACCGCCAACTACAATGTCCACTTTTCCTTCAGTGTCTCTTAAAATTTCTTGAGCAGTAGTTTCAGCGTGGATTTTTACGTTTGCAGGGTTGTCAAATTGACCTAAGATAATAGAACCTTCTGTTTCTTCATTTAATTCTTTAGCTTTTGCAATAGCTCCACCCATTCCATCTGCACCAGGAGTTAAAACAATTTCAGCACCTAAAACACTTACGAATTTCCTTCTTTCAATAGACATGGTTTCAGGCATGGTTATAATTAATTTATAACCTTTTGCTGCTGCTGCAAATGCAAGACCAATACCTGTGTTTCCACTGGTTGGTTCTATGATTGTTGCACCAGGTTTGAGTAAACCTTTTTCTTCTGCATCTTCAATCATTGCAACTGCAACACGATCTTTTACACTGCCGGTTGGGTTGAATGATTCAATTTTTACATCTACTTCTGCTTCTAAGTCTTTTGTTAAATTGTTTAATCTTACTATTGGAGTATTTCCGATAGCATCAGTAATGCTTCCTAATACTCCTCTTTTTAATTCTGGAATATTTGCCATAATCTTTTCTCCTTAATTATTAATTTATTTATAACGACATATTTAAAAGGGGTTAAATTAAAGTTAGTATAACATCTGTTATAATAACTATTGTTATATAACATTGTTTTAGT
>CAZOYH010000250.1:0-2350 GCA_964583995.1 uncultured Methanobrevibacter sp. | reverse complement strand
AGTCTAAGGTTAATCTGGCTACTCTTTTAATAGCTTCTTTGACTTCTTCAACATCGCAAGGTGCTTCTCCTCTGTATCCTGCAAGTAATTTGGATACTTTGGTGGATTCGATTTGTTCATCAATTTCCTGTGAACTTAATCCTTTTGCAAGGTTGAATGAAACGTCTTCAATCAGGTTAACGTAGATTCCACCCATACCGAATGCAATCATTGGTCCGAACTGTTTGTCACGTATCATACCTACAATAACTTCTTCACCGGAATCCATCATTTTTTGCACTTCAACACCATCAGGAACAAGGTCTGGGTGAGCAGCTTTAGCATTTGCACTGAGTTCGTCATAAGTTGCTTTTGCTTCTTCTGGGCTGCTGATTCCGACTTTTACACCACCGATATCGGATTTGTGTAAAATTTTATCTGATGCGATTTTAAGCACAACTGGGAATTCCATTTCTTCTGCAAGCTCTGCTGCTTCATCAGCACTTGTGGATAGTTTGATTGGTGCTGCTGAAATTCCGTAAGCTTCGGCTACTGCGTATGCTTCACTACCTAGTAATGTGTCTCTGCCGTCAGCTTTTACTTTGTCGAATATTGCTTTTACAGCATCTTTGTCGACATCTTCAATTTTATCAACAACATCATCGTATTGTCTGTCTTTTAATTTTGCAAATCTTGTCATTGCTTCAAGTGCAGTTACTGCAGTTTCAGGGAATACGTAAGTTGGAACACCGTTTTCTCTTAAAGCTTCATTTGCAGCTTCAAAGGAAGGTCCTCCCATATTTACAACAATAATCGGTTTGCCGAATTCTTTTCTCTCTTCTAAGATTGCTTGAGCTATTCCATCAGGATCTGCTGATGCTGTAGGACATACCATAATAATTAAACTGTCAACGTCTTCATATCCTAAAACAATTTCTAAGGATTCTTTATATCTGCTTACTGGTGCGTCACCCAATACGTCAATAGGGTTTTTAGCACTTCCTTCTTCAGTAACGCATTCTTTTAGTTTTGCAGTTGTTTCTTCATCGAACTGAACAAGGTTTAAACCGACTTTTTCCATTGCGTCTACGGTGAGTACTCCTCCACCACCTGCATTGGTAATGATAGCTACATTGTCACCTTTTGGAAGCGGTGCTTTGGAGAATGCTAAACCTAAGTCAAATAATTCTGCCATTGTTTCTACACGCATAATTCCAGATTGTCTAAATGATGTGTCGAATGCCAAATCACTGCCTGCCAGTGCACCTGTGTGTGAAGATGCAGCGGCTGCTCCTGCAGAACTTGAACCGGATTTAAGTATGATGATTGGTTTTTTGGCTGCGGTTTCTCTCATTGTTCTTAAGAAGTCTTCATCATCTGAAATGGATTCAAGATAACAGATGATTACTGCGGTTTCATCGTCTTCTGCCAGATATTGTAGGAGTTCGATTTCGGTTACTCCTGCTTTGTTACCTAAACTGATAACTTTACTGAATCCTATTCCGGATGTTACGCTCCAGTCGATAATTGCCACCATCATAGCTCCACTTTGGGAGATAAATGCCATGTTTCCTGTTGGTGGCATCATTTGTGAAAATGATCCGTTTAATGGTGTGTGTGAATCGGTGATTCCTAAACTGTTTGGTCCAATAATGTTTATACCATATTCTTCACCAAGGGCTGTTAGTTCAGCTTCTAATTTAGCACCTTCTTCACCTACTTCTTTAAAACCGGCTGTAATAACTACCATATTTTCCACGCCTGCTTCTCCACAATCCTTAACTGTTGGGTTTACAAATACAGACGGAATTGTTATTATTGCCAAATCTACTTTTCCAGGTATGTCTTTTATGTTTGCATATGCTTTTTTGCCTAGAATCTCTCCACCTTTAGGGTTAACAGGATATATTTCACCTTCAAAACCGTCGTTTATGAGGTTATCCACGATGATGTATCCTACTTTTCCTGGGGTGTTGGATGCTCCAATAACAGCCACAGATTCAGGTTTAAACATCTTATTGAGATCTTTCATAAGTTTTTCTCCTTATAATTTTATAATCATTATAGCTATTTATAATGATAAATAATTAAGAATTATTCTATACATATTTTAGTTAATATTATTATTTAAACATATTCATTTATTTAAAAATTAAAGTGGTATTTTGTTTGTTTTAATTGTTTTAGTATATTATTTGTTTATTTTTAATCATTTTTTGAATTTTAAATTTAATGATAAACTTATAATGTATGATAACTAAAAATATATTCAAATAATAAACTTTTGATATTCTAAAAATTTAGAATAGATTATATAATTAGGGGATATTTAATGAGCTTAATTATTGCTTATATTGGTAAAAAAGGATGT
>CAZOYH010000249.1:0-2357 GCA_964583995.1 uncultured Methanobrevibacter sp. | reverse complement strand
TATTTCAAAAAAAGTAAGTGCCATGTAAAATATTTATATATTACGTTTGATAAATCAATGTTACATGGAACTTAAAGATTTAATATTTATAATAATTGCTATCTTTGTAGCCGTTTTATTGCTTAAAGTATTTATGTGGTTATTGCCAGTAATTGTAGTGCTTCTTATAGCATTCTTTATTTATATGTACTTACAAGAGAGATATTAACTATTGCAAGTCTTGAAATGCGGAAGTTGCAGCAACTGCGCCTTCTCCGCATGCAACAACCCACTGTTTTAAACCAACGCAAACATCACCAATTGCATATACATAGTCAATGTTGGTTTTCTGGTTTTTATCTGTGATGATATGGCCTGATTCATCTAAATTAACTTTTAACTGTTTTGCAAGTTCAGTGTGTGGAATATAGCCAACGCTTATGAAAACACCGTTAATTGGCAATTCTGTTAGTTCATTTGTCACTGTATCTTTAAGGATAACTGATTCAACAAGCATTTCGCCTTTTATCTCTTCAACAGTTGCATTTAAGATAACGTTGATTCCAGCTTCTTTGATTTGGTTTTGCAAGTGCTTTTGGGCTCTGAATTCGTCTCTTCTGTGGATTAATGTAACATTTGCTCCTAAATTATTGAGATATAGTGCTTCCTGAAGGGCGCTGTTTCCTCCGCCAACCATGATGATGTCTCTTCCGGCAAAGAAAAATCCGTCACATGTTGCGCAGTAACTTACGCCTTTTCCTTTAAATTCCTCTTCTCCTTTTACATTTAAATGTCTGTGGGAGCTTCCGGTTGCAAGAATTATGCTTTTTGACTGATAGGAGTCTTTGTTTGTTTTGACAGTAAATTGGTATTCATCATCGGTTTTTGTGATTTCTGTGACTTCTTCCATTTCGTTTAACTGGCAGTTTTTAACGGCTTGCGCTTTAATCTTTTCGATTAATTCCAGACCTGAAATGTTGTCAAAACCAGGATAGTTTTCCATTTCCGGAACTTCACGACCTAATCCTCCGGCAAGGTCTTTGTCAATGATTAGATTTTTGGTTCCCTGACGGCCTGCATAGATTCCGGCTGTAAGACCACCTGGGCCTGCTCCTATAATGATAATGTCAAATTGTTCCATTTTATTCCTCCTATCAATAAAATTTAATTGTTTAAATTAAATCTTCAATTGCTTTTTTAACGTCACCTAAGTCTTCTGTTGGTTCGAATCTTTGAACAACGTTTCCCTGACGGTCAACTAAAAACTTAGTGAAGTTCCATTTTATATCGTTATTGTCTTTGTAGTGTCTGTTGGTTGCTTTTAAGACTAATTTTAATTTTGTTGCACCTTTTCCGGTGATTTCTTTAAATGGTTGTTCGTTTTTAAGGTATTCAAATAATGGATGTGCATTTTCACCGTTTACATCGATTTTATCAAAAATTGTGTATGGCACCAACCATTTGTTGCGGCATACCTCTGCGATTTCTTCAGTTGATCCAGGGGCCTGGTTTCCGAACTGGTTGCATGGGAAATCAAGGATTTCAAATCCGTTGTCTTTGAATTGGGCATAAATTTCATTTAATTCTGTGTATTGTGGTGTGAATCCACATTTGGTTGCGGAATTTACTATTAATAGTACTTTGTCTTTGTATTGGCTTAAAGAAACGATGTTTCCCTCACCGTCTTTTGCTTCAAAATCATAAATTGACATTTTGTTTACCTCGATATTTGTTAAAGACTTAACCAAGTTAAGACTTATTTATTATATTTCAATGTATGAGTATATAAAATTTTTGCTAACCTAAATCTGCAGATTTCTTGGTCAATTCAAATAACGTGTCCTTAAATTCAAAATATTTATCATTGGACATGCTGCTGGTAATTTCTCGCTCCCAAGCGCATGTTAATACATTAACCTTAACAAAAACTTCCTCTCCTTTATCTGTTAAAGTAAGAATATTTCTGCTTTTATTGTTTTCATCTTTTTTCTTTTCAACCAAACCCTTATTAACTAACTTTTTCACCATTTTAGCCACATTGGCTTCAGAAACAAATAATGTTTCGGACAATTCCCTTTGAGAAATTGAAGGGAAAAATTTGATATTGTAAATATAGGTCAGTTCCCCGTGAGTAATTTCAATATCATTTAATTTTTCTTTCAAAAAATTATTATAACTTAATAAAATGTATTCCATGTATAAATTAGTGGGAGTTAGGACAATCCTGTCATTTTCCCAGTTAACATCAACCATAAAATCACCTGCATTTAGTAATAATTATGATAAATCAGTTATTTAAGTTAATGTTTTTTGAAATCAAAATTTTTAAAAAAGAGAGATTTGGGTGTTTAAGGAGTATTAAACACCTTTCTGTTTTT
>CAZOYH010000248.1:0-2374 GCA_964583995.1 uncultured Methanobrevibacter sp. | reverse complement strand
CAATAGCACCATTAGCATTATTTTTAAATGTAATATTTTCAATAGTCACACCACTAGCAGAAACAGTAAAGAACTTACCTGATTTACCATTACCGTTAAATACTGTGTTTCCAGATCCGACTAATGCAATAGTTTTACTGATTGTTCTTGCAATGATATCTGTGCTTGTATATTCACCGTTTAAAAATACTATTTTTCCACCTTCTTCAACAATACTGTATGCATGTTCAAATGTAGTAGCAGTACTGGTTGTTAGACCGTTACTTGAAGCAGAACCAGTAGAACTTACATAAACCAAAGCAGAAGTAACTGTAGGCTCTTCATTATCAGGATAATAATATACACCATCAATTTTAGAATTAGTTGCACTACAACTGGTAAATGTGTTTCCACCTAAAGACAAGGTATTGATGTTATGAGCATAAATGATACCATATGTACCGCTGTCTTGTGTGAAAGTACAATCTTGAAGTTCAAACTCTGAATTAGAACCGGATAAACCAACATAAATTGCACCACCATTGGTTGCATTGTTTTTTTTGAATGTTGAGCTAATGACACTTCCTTCTTCACCACTCCAGTAGATTGCACCACCAGAAGTTGTAGCCTTATTGCTTTCAAAAGTAGAAGCATTTACAGTTCCATTAGTGCCTGCCCAGTAGATTGCACCACCATTGGTTGCAGTGTTATTTTTAAATGTACAACCTGATACTACTCCGTTAGCACCATTCCATAAAAGAACACCACCATTACCGCTGATTAATGAATTCTGGAAAGTAATTCCCTTAATTACAACATCTGCTGCAGAAACTGTGAATGCTCTTGCAGATGTACCTTGAAGATTAATAACAACATTTTCGTTATTATAAGGTTGGATTATTACACTTTTTTCAATAGATTTACTGTATAAGTTTGTAAATGTGCCTATGAAGTAAATTATTCCTCCTGCTTCAATACTTTGAATAGCATTTGTAAAAGTAGTTGGACTTCCATGTCTAAGTCCATCACCAGTACCAGTATCACTTACATAGAATACATCAAAACCACAATTAGTAATTGTAATTGAATTACCTGAAGTTGCATAGAAGTTATTTCCATCTGAAGCAACATTATTATCAAATCTACAATTATCTACAGATGAATCAGGAGCTGATGCATAAACAGCACCACCATATCCAGTAGCATTATTATTTGAAAAATTACAATTCTTAACACTTCCATATTGGGCATTGAATAATAATGCTCCACCATTACTACTAGCATTATTTCCTTCAAAAATACAACCACTTAATGTTGCATTTAAATTAGCTTCATATCTTACACAGACTGCACCACCATTAGTAGCATTATTATTATAAAATTTTGAATCTATTATAGATACATTGGGACAATTATTCCATAATACAAAAGCACCACCCCACCCTCCGGCACGACAGTTTCTAAAGATTAAGTTTTTATAAGTACTGTTTGGTGAATAAGTTTCGATTGCACCACCATTTGATCCACAACTACAATTAATAAAGTTACAATTTGAAACAGTACCATTATAACATGTAGGTGCATTATTAAAATTTATTGCACCACCACTAGTACCAGCATAACAATCCGTAAAATTACATTTGTCAATTATAGCATAAGTTCCACGAATTTGAATTGCTCCTCCATTAACATTAGAAGTAATTCTATTAGAACAATGTTCAAACTCACTATTTGTTATTTTAAAATTGGTTGCAATATCTTGCACAAATATTGCTGGACCTTCTATGTTATAGTTAATATTAATCATTTTTATTTTATTTATTATAACATTACTTCCATTAATAAAAAATACACGAGTTGAAATTCCTTCATTCCATTTACCATTAATTGTCTTACCATTTCCTTGAATAGTAATAGCACTTGTAATGTATATTCCAGTAGTAGGATCTCCAGAAGTATACTCATAATCTTTCTGCAAAGTTATCGTTTTCCCATAATTATCATTTATCAAACTTTGCAATTCTGTAAACGTTCCAGCGGCTCCCAATACTTCACCAGAATCATCTACACTAATTACAGCATCCTCTCCCGTCGACACTGTATCTGTATCATTAGTTATTTGCAGGTCATCATTTTCACTTGCAGCACTTACACTTCCCACCATTAAGAGTAAGGCTAATACTCCACAAATAACTATTATTCGTTTATTCGTGTTTATAAGAAAACCTCCTTTTCCTTTAATTTATCCATGTTTTAAACATCTTTTGCATGTTTTAAACAAAGATGTCTGTAAGATAGATTAATCTGGCAGGTTTTCACATGTAAACTTAGTGAGATTTAACTTAAAAAATCGAGTGAATTTCATTTAAAATTTAATAATATAAATTAGGTAATC
>CAZOYH010000247.1:0-2386 GCA_964583995.1 uncultured Methanobrevibacter sp. | reverse complement strand
AAGACTTTTCGGAGCACATTTACTCCAAGGATTTTCCTTTGAAATTGTCTGATGAAGCTCTGCTAAGTTTTCAAGAGCTATTTTCATGTCATCCAAATCTTTTAGGGTAACATTTTCAGGATTTTCAAACCTGACCAAGGGCATTATAGCGTCTTTAGTTGCAAAATGATCATCTGCTGATTCCTTCATACCGTACAACTGGAATGCAGATAAGTTAACTGCAAATACAGGCATGTGAATAATTTGAGAGTAATCGTCAAGCTGGCGACGTAATGTCTCGAGTTTTCTAATAGTCTGGTCAATGTTTAAAGGTTCCTGAGCACGTACATTGGTTGCCTTTTGAAGATCTTTTAAAAATTTCTTACGTCTGGTTTTATGAGAATGCAATTCCAAAACGAACTTGCCCAATCCGACAGCAGTCAGCCTGTCCTTTACAACATCAAGTGCAGCCATCTTTTCTGAAACGAATAAAACTGACTTTCCTTCTGCCAAAAGTTCAGCTATTAAGTTTACAATTGTCTGTGACTTACCTGTTCCCGGAGGTCCTTCCACAACAAGGTTTCTTCCTGCCTTAACGTCCTGAATAGCTGCAATCTGTGAGGAATCTGCATCCAAAACCTGATACATATTCTGATATTCAAGTCTTGAGTCAATATCCTCTTCCCTAAATGACTCACCATCATTTTTGGCAGGATTAAATATAGCCTGAATCAGTTCATTTTTAGTCAAATCAACATTATCCGCCCATGCTTCAGGGTTCAGGTCATTGTACATGACGAATTTTGTAAAACTAAAGAAACCCAAAGCAACATCACTGTTGACTTTCCAGCCATCCATACGACCAACTGAACGGCGAACACTTGCAATATAATGGTCAATTACTTCACCATACCTTTTAAATTCAAAATCAGGAAGCTCAATTCCCGCTTCAAGCAGTTTTGCCTTAAGTGAAATGTTTGTTTGAATATCCTCACCAGTCCATTCAAGATTGAATGATTCACCAACCTTTTTACGCTCCATTGAAACAGGAATCAATACCAAAGGAGCCTTGTTGACCTGCCTTGGTTTGGATTTGTCCTTCCATTCCAGAAATCCGATAGCCAGATACAGGATGTTGTAACCCTGCTCCTGGAGCATGGTTTTTGCCTGGTTGTTAATGTAATATAATCTTTTTTGAAGCTCTTTCGGGGTCAAATCAGTAGCAAGCTTCTTGTCTCCTTCTGAGAACTTGGAAAAGTCAAATGGAATATGATCCCAAACTGAAGACTTGTCCTCCTTTTTATCCTTCTTGTTGGCTACAAAATACATTTTGTTTTCCTGCAGGACCAATGTCTGAAAAAGGTTTATGGGAGACTGATTTACTATAGTGATAGTTTTAGCTCTGGATTTAAAGTTAAGGAGTTGGTTTCTAAGTGTTAAATCCAAAAGCTCTTTACGTAAGTTTTTAAATTCCTTTTCGATTATATTTGATGATTTATTTAACATGATGACCCTATTGCAGTGTTTAAAAAATTAACAATTCATTATATAATATAACAATATTAATTATTGAACCTCTCTGACCTGTAGAGGTCGGAGATTCTCGGGCTGTAAGTCTCTTGTGAGTCTTAGAATTACCGAGCTATCCCTCTGGGTCTCAGAGTTTATATTAATTAATTATATTATTTTCCATAGTTTAAAATATTTATGGATGCATTCAAATCTCTATCTAATATTGCGCCGCAGTTCGGGCATTGCCAGTTACGTTCTTCTATGTTTAAATCTGTGTTTCTGTAGCCGCAGACATGGCAGATTTGTGAGGACGGATAATATCGGGGAACCTCGATGAATGTTTTTCCATATAGTTCGCATTTGTATTTTATCATGTTTTTTAGTATTCCTAGGCTTACGTTTTGTAGTCCTTTGCTGTAATCATGGTCTAGTATCATTTCTTTTAAATTTAGGTTTTCCATTTTGATTACGTCGTATTCTTGTACTATGTCTTTGCTTATTTTGTGATAATATTCACGTTTTATGTTGTTTCTTTTGTTTATGTGTTTGTGTAATGTTTTTAGTGTTCTTTGATAGTTTCTGCTGCCGTGTTCTTTTCTTTGTAGGTTTTTTTGTGTTTTTTGTATTTTAGCCGTTATTTCATTTAGTTTTAGTGTGGCTTTTGCTTTACGGTCTGAAAGTGTGGCTAATGTTTTTACACCTAAGTCTATTCCTACTTCTTTTCCGGTTTTAGGAAAAGGTTCTGGTAGCGGTGAATCGTATAGGATTATTATGAACCATTGGTTTTTTTGTTGTATTCTTATGTGTTTTATTTTTCCAGTTATTTCTGGTCTGTATCCTTTGAGGTTAATCCAGCCCAGTGGTTTCCAGTATAATTTACCATTCTTTTTTACAC
>CAZOYH010000246.1:0-2397 GCA_964583995.1 uncultured Methanobrevibacter sp. | reverse complement strand
CCATATTTTTCAAAATTTTAATACTAAAAATATTTTATAGAGAATTAGTTAAAAATATATTGATGGTGAACTATGAAAATTAAAGGAAAAATAATTTTTACATATAATGATGAAAAGAATGCAAAGGTAGCATTTGAATCTTTAGAAATTGATAACGAAGGATATCTAGAATCAAAATTATCACAAAACAAAATTGAATACAAATTATCTAATGAAAACATAGGAAGTTTTTTGAATACTTCTGATGATTTAATAGCGTCAGAAATAGTTGTTGAAGAGATACTCAAAACCCAAAAAATTTAATTTTTCCAAAAAATGTTAAAAAATCGAATGATAATAAAAAGTTTTATATAAATAAAAAAAAGAAATATTAAATTTAGTATAATTAAATTCGTTAGAGAGTGGAAAATATGGAATGTTATTATCATCCTGAAAGAGAAGGCACTGATACATGTGCCATATGTGGAAAAGCCATTTGTAAAGAGTGTGGCTTAGAAATTGCTGGTAAAACTTATTGTAAAGAATGTTTAGAAAAAATTGTTGGTCTTAGTTTAAATGATAATGCTCAACAAAACATGAATGTTGCACAACAAGAACCTATGCAGACTGGAACACCAATTCAAGAGCAAGTTGATGGAAGTATTTATCAACCACAACAAGAAATGGAAATTCCAACTCCTTCTCAAGATCAAAACCAATATTCCAATGAATATAAAGGAATAAGTGAAGATTCCCCATATAATATTAAAGATAACATTGATTCTAGCGGATTAGAATCTTCCAGCTTAAAAGAAGATGTAAAACCACAAATAGAGCAACCACAAGTTGCACAAAACGAATTTGATTATGAACCACAAAAACAAGTATTAACACCCCAACCAGGTGCTCAAGAGGATTTCATTTATCCAGATCACAGTTATGAACCACAAAAAACTAGTGCCAGACAGGAATTAGAAGATAAATATGAAAAATATCTTGATGATTTATATTTCGATGATGATGTTCCATTAAACGAACAATTAGCTAAAGATGAAGAACAATACGGCTCTTTAACTAGAAAAGAATACAAACCTAGAAAAGAAGATGTAGTTCCTCAACAAGTTAGAGAACCTGGAACTCCAAAACCTAAAGCTCCAATTAATGAAACTCCAGAAGAAATGGAAGCAAGAATTAGAGCTGAAATTTTAAATGAACAGAAAGGTAAAGGAAAAAGCAAACGCAAATCTAAAAAAAGTGAAACCAACATCCACAATATTAATTACAAAAATGAAAAAGAACCTATGGGCGCTTTAGATATTATTTTAACAATAATACTGATTATTGTAATATTAATTGTAGTATACTATTTGCTTTACTTGTTCATATTACATGCAACCTATCCAAATTTCATGGATGCAGTTTATGCACTCCAAAACCCACAGAATGTAATTAATAATATTTTAACTAGCAGCAGTTAAATAATGAAATATTTTCATTATTTACCTTATTTTTAAATTCTTTTAAACTTTCTTTATTTTTATATCCCAATACACGAATATTTGATGGATATTTATCAATATACTCAGAAATTACTTTTTTATTAATTGGATTTTCTAAAATACTTAAAACTCTTTGGCGAAAATGAGATGAAAATCCTTGCAGAATCGCACTTTCCAATTTTTTTAAATCATCATAAGGCCCATTATCTACAATATTTTTAGCTAATTTATCATTAAATAAGTTTAAAGATGATAATTCATCCAAACTAAAATTATTAGCAGTGTTTAAAATTGATTCAGTGTCTCTAATTCCATAAATTATAGAATTGTTTTTAATTTCTCTTTTTAAAACCTCAATTGTTTTTGCAGGCATCATATCCACTACATTGTCAAAATTATCTTCTTGGATACTTTGGCGAATTAATGTTCCACTCACACCTTCTATTCTTTTAACAAAAATGAACTTATCCGCGTAATTAAAACCAATTTTACTTAAAGAGTTTGAAAAAGAGGTGATTACATAATTATCCTCTTCAAGTTTATCTTTTAATACAGTTTCACCAGTAGTTTTATCAACAATCTTATATGGCTTTGGAGCAATATGGTGGCCTAAATTTATTCTTTTTAAAATTTCATCGAAACCATCAACTGGTTTATATCCTCTAGGAATATAATCTGTATTAAGGGCTTTAAACATCTTACAAAGGCATAATGAATATTGACCTGAGCCCATAATTCCCATCGGAGGACCTTCCACAACAACATCTGCACCAACAGAAATTGCAATTTCTGCCCTAAGTTCCCTTGGCAATATATATGGAACACCTCTACCACTTCTCTCAAATAGACCTGGTACAATAGCTACAAATAATGAGTCAGGAAACATACCTTTTGCAGTTTTCATGCAATGAAAATGACC
>CAZOYH010000245.1:0-2422 GCA_964583995.1 uncultured Methanobrevibacter sp. | reverse complement strand
TCTTCTGCAAAATAGCTTGGAATTCCTGCTGAAATAAGTGATACAAGAAGTATTGCAATAAGAGCCAATGTAATGTTTGCCACAGAACCTGCTGCATAAACCCTTAACCTTGATAATCTTTTAGCACTTTTCAGTTCATCTTCATCCGGTTCGACAAATGCTCCCGGAAGAATTGCAAACAAAAGCAGTCCTATTGATTTGATTGATATTTTCTCGCCGATTGCCTGAATTCCGTGTGAAAACTCATGTACAATCAATACTGATGCAAGAGCTATTAAACCATAGAATAATGGAATGTAAATCGATGATCCTGGCATTTCAACACCTGGAATTACAATGGAAACAGCAGGCGTTTCAAAAACTGAAGGCAATGATGAAACAAGTGTCCATGTAATGAAAATCATAGCCCCGAAGGCCACAAAAATTCCAACATTCATGTACCATCGCCAGAATGTTGGTGAAAAATTAGAAATTCTAGATATCAGTCCTCGAAGTCTTTTTGTTTTCCACATTACCACCGGAAAGTTCAACTCGACTCCATGATTAGATAATTTTTCATGGAAAATTCCGACCAATATCCAGATGACAGCAAAGGCTATCAAATAATAATAAATCCCATTCATTAAAATGCCTCTTTACTTACCAAAGTAGTGAATCGAAGAAGACAACATCAACTATATCACCCTTCTGATATCCTTCATCATTTTCGTCTATGATGATATAGCTGTTCGCCTCAACCATTGACCTAATAATGCCAGAACCCCTGTTCAGGACATGTCTGGTATAATCCTCATCAGTAAAAGACCTGATGAAATCTGTTCTTCCAAGCTGGGAAGGCACTTTTAGTTGAGATACCTTTTTAACAATGCTGAAATCAAATGATCTTCCCTGCATCTCAAAAAGATACTTTCTTGCGAAAATATCAAACTGTGTCATTGCCGCAACGGGCTGGCCTGAAAATGTGAAAACCATCTTACCATTGACAATACCTGCGCCGATTGGTTTTCCAGGCCTTATTGCAACGCCATGGAATAATATCTCACCAATATCATCAACAACATCCAAAACAACATCACCTTTACTTATAGCTGTCCCACCTGTTGTCATGATGACATCATAGTCTTTTGATGCTTCAAGCATTGCTTCTCGCACTTCTTCAAATGTATCGCCAGCATGGGAAATATCACACACTGCCCCTGAATCCTCAATCATTGCCTTGATTGTGAACTGATTTGAATTGATAATTTTAGCTTTGTCTATTTCCTCTTTGGTTGGCTCTACAAGTTCATTACCTGTTATAATTACTTTAATTTTTGGTTTTTTGAAAACTTTTACCTTATCATAACCCGCAGAAGCTATCAATCCCATTTCCTGATATCTTATGAAAGTATTTTTTGAAAGAATAGTTTCTCCCTTCTTAATGTCTTCCGCTTTGGGACTTACATTTTCACCGGGAGTTACCTGAGAGTAAATTGTCAAATTGTCCCCGTCAGTTGTTGTATATTCCTTCATGATAACCGCATTTGCGCCTTCAGGAATCGGAGCTCCGGTAGCTATAACAATAGCTTCATTTTCACCGATTGTTTTGTCTGAAAAATCTCCTGCGCCAATTGCATCTATGATTTTTAGCTGTTTTGGAGCAGATTGTGATGCTCCAAAGGTATTTTCACCAATGACTGCAAAACCGTCCATTGCTGATTTGTCAAATGGTGGTGAGTTATGAAAAGCCTTAACATCTTCAGCCAGCACTCTTTTGTGACATTCATGGATTGAAATCTCTTCAATGCCAGTATATTTCTGATTATCACTAATCAGTTTTAAAGCACTGGATAAAGAATCTAATTTTGATAAAAACATGTTTTTAACTCCCCCAAGCTATTTAAGCCATGTATTTTTCAATAACTCCATGATATGCATCGTTTAAATCTTCCCAGCTGAATTCATGACCGTTTACATTAAGTGATGTGCCTGTAACTTCTCCAATGACTTCAACATCAACATCTATTTTAGCTAAAATGTCATCCAATGCTTCAGGTTTTACGGTTAATAAGTATCTTGCGTGACTTTCTGAGTATAGCAATTGGATTTTGTCCAGTTCATCGTCTGTTAAGGTAACGTCACATCCGAGACCTGATTTAATAACCATTTCTGAAAGTGCAACAGCCAAACCACCTGCTGAAACGTCGTGTACTGCAGTGATGTTTTTGTCTTGATCTTCATCGATTAATTTAAGTACTGTCTGACCATTAGCCAATTCTTCATCGATTCTGATTCTTGGAGCTGTTCCCACTTCGAGATTGTGAATAGTTCTGTGATATTCAGAACCTGTTAACTCATCATAGGTTTTACCGATTAAGAGGATTTTATCCCCTTCGTTTTTAAAGTCCATGGTTCTGATATTTTCAATCTTTTCAACACCGAT
>CAZOYH010000244.1:0-2431 GCA_964583995.1 uncultured Methanobrevibacter sp. | reverse complement strand
AAGTATGCTTGAGCCGGATAGTGGTGAAAGCCACACGTCCGGTTCTTAGAAGAGGTTGCGACAAGCTTAGGGTCTCCAATTCCCCTAAAGGTCAGTGAAACAAGAGAATATCTTGTTTTAATCCTAGTCGTATTAGGATTTCATTCTCGGAAACTCCTAACCGAGTGATTGGTTAGGAGGTTGCATGACGAAAATGTCTAATCAAACATCTACTTTCCAAAAGATATGTATTCAAAGGATGTTTGAGGGCTAAATGAAGAGTAAATAAAGGTTAACGAAAGTGAATGGTTGTAAGCCTCGTCAAAGAAAACAATTGAAAAATTTGAATACAAAATAAAATGAGATTGGAAATATAATTGTCTTATAAACAGGAAATAAGCACTTCTCTTATGCTTATTGTATACGACCCATAGGTTTATCGGGGTACAGACTGGACCTGCACTTACTCGCATCTGACTGGAGACTAACTTGGTAAGCTTCATACGGTCTCAAAAAAAAATTTTTGAGTAAGCGGATTGTGAATGAAGCCTAATTCCGTAGGAAGTATAGGATTTTGGAGAAAGCAAATGCCGTTATTGCCGAAAGGCAGCAGGAAATAAAGGGAATTAGAACTGTGAACGGATACCACCCCAATTTGTGGGTGGGCTTGGAAACAAGGCTGAATTCCAAATGGTGAACAACATGAAAATAAAACGTTATTTGAAATTTTACAGAAAGGATGGTGAATAACCGATGAGAAACACTCATAACAATAACTATGAGTCCACGACTCCATGCGTTACTGATTGGTCTTCCATTAATTGGAATAAGGTCAATAAGTATGTAAGTAAATTACAAAAACGGATATTTCGTGCCGAACGAGAAGGTGATCGTCATAAAGTACGTGATTTACAACGAATGTTAGTATACAGTGACTCTGCACTACTAATGGCCATCAAAAGAGTTACTCAAACTAATAAAGGTAAAAGAACTCCTGGAATAGATGGTTTTCGGGCTTTAACTGATAAAAAGCGAGGAGAACTATTTGACTCCATGAAAGAAATGAATATTAAGAAACATAGGCCAAAACCGGCATTTCGTACTTATATTCCTAAAAAGAATGGTAAACTCCGCTCACTTGGAATACCAGTTATTATTGATAGGATATATCAAGAGATTCTTCGTATGGCTCTTGAACCACAAGCAGAGGCTTATTTTGAGCCTACTAGTTATGGATTCCGCCCCAAAAGAGGTACTTTTGATGCCGCAGAAAGAATCTTCTACAATATTAAAGGTGGAAAATGGAATTGGGTATTCGAAGGAGACTTTTGTGCTTGCTTTGATACTCTTTCTCACGACTTCATTTTAAACCAAATAAATGGATTTCCATTCTATGATGTTGTTGAAAGATTTTTAAAAGGCCGGTTATGTGGATAATAATGTTTTTAATCCCACAAAAGAAGGTACGCCGCAAGGAGGACTCTTGTCTCCATTGCTTGCTAATATTGCATTACATGGGATGGAGAACTATTTGAACATATCCTATTCAAAAAGAACAGATATACGAAATGGAAAACATTACGAATCTTATGAAACGAAAGGAAAATATCGTATGACTCGATATGCCGATGATTTCGTAATATTTGCTAGAAATAAAGAAGATATAATGAAAATTCCCGATATTCTTCAACCATATCTTAAAGAGAGAGGTTTAACCCTTGCTTTAGATAAAACAAAAATTACGAATATTCATGATGGATTCGATTTTCTAGGATTTGAGTTCAAAAGACATAAAACTCGAGACGGCTATAAATCCTTGGTCAAACCATCAAAAGCAAGTATTAAGAAATTTAAAAAAGAAATAGATAGGAGATTCAAATTAATGAATGGTAATAATGTGGATACTCTTATTGACTTTATTAATCCGTTAATTCGAGGAACTGCAAATTATTGGAAACCTTTTATCTCTAGTAGGATATTCTCTAAAATGGATAATTACATTTGGAAAAAGACTTATAAGTTTCTTAGGAGATTGCATCCACATAAGAGTTGGAATTGGATTAAAAGAAAGTATTTTCCACCTTATGATGATGGTAGACATAAAGATAAATGGGTTTTAACGGGTCCTCATAAAGGCAATCATCTTGCTAAAATGAGTTGGGTTAAAATCAAAAGACATGTTATGATAAAACATGATTATAGTCCGTATGATGCCAGTAAATCTGATTATTTTATGTTGAGAGATTCTAAATATAAAAATATGCCTTTACGTCTCGGATAAAGGTTTGCTCGAGCTGTATGTTCGGAAACGGACACGTACAGTTCCAAGGAGAGTGCGGAGGAGTAATCCTCCAATCTTATCCGGCAAGAGGGAGCAATCCCTCTGACTTATCCGACTACAGTTATAAAAACTACCAATTAGGAATTAGCAAATATAAAATAGTTCCTTTTA
>CAZOYH010000243.1:0-2440 GCA_964583995.1 uncultured Methanobrevibacter sp. | reverse complement strand
AATGCACGTGCAAGATTGGATCCATCTATAACAGTTGTACCCTGACCGTCAATTACAACATCACGTGAGATAACAATACCGTTTTTATAGTCAGCATCATCATCTTCACTGAATTTATAATTACCTTCAAGATATATGACAGAATCAGTTTTTCCATTAATTTCATTATTTAAGTCTGTAAAATTCTTAGACTCACCTGCACCAATCGTATTATAAGCACTTGAGCCAATACTACTTGCATCCGCAGATGCAACAACATCAACATCATCAGTTGATGTTAATACATTTCCTTGGCTACTACTATCATCAACATTAGTATCACTGGCTGCGCTGGCTGCACCAACACAAAGCACTAACACTAAAAAGATTGATAATAGTAGCACCATCTTATTTTTACTTTTCAAACCCTTCATAAAAATAAAACCTTTTTTCTTTTTTTTATATTATATTCAAATCAATCTTATTAAAAGGAAAGAGAAAAATATAACAAATTTAATTTGCTTTAAAAAGAACTAGATATTCATACATTATGATTATTAGTTTAACTAATTCTTTTTAATAAAAAAAACATGATGTAATTCTCCCCCCCCCATTAATTTATTTTATTTGAAAAAAAATGTCCTCATAAAAGAAAAAAAAATTAATTATCTTTCTTTTAAAGCTGGACATTTAATTTCCATCCTTTATGTTTTTTAAGGCATGTGTGGAAAAAAAGATTGATTAATTATATATTTTCGAAAAAAAATCGTGTTTTTCTATAAAGCTCCGGAAAAAATATTATAGAATTTTTCCATCATTGCCAAATAAATCATACACATTTTCTTTTTACTAATCTCTCTAAAAACATTGCACAAATTGAACTTTCTCATTTTTAAAAGAACCTAAATTACAAATATCCCACACACAACAAACTACAAAAAATATATTATATTCAAAAAAAATCATTTCACTGTTGAAAACTTCTTTTTTTGTCAATGTTTCTTTTGTTTTGATGGAATTTTGACTTTTAGTTTTGAATATTTATTGTCAAAAATTATTCTTTCCAAAATTAATTCTTGTGTCAATGTAGAATAATAAATTGGTATTCTAACTGAATTTTTAAATTAAGCATTTGAAATTATGCATTATATGAACATTGTTCAAATATGATATGTAAATTTTTAGGTTTTACCAAATATTAACAATAAAATAAGGTGTTTTAATTTTAATAAAAAACGGCAATTAATAATAATTAATGTAAATAAATGTATTATTTCATTATATTGGATGAATAAGGTTAAATGATCAGGTTTTGGACTGGCGATTGTAGAAAAATATCATAAGTTTTATATAATTGTTTATCCAAATAGTTACTTTGTGAATAGTATATTATATTTATAAAATTGCGAATGTTTTCAACAGAAACATGAACCATCATTCAAAAGAAAAATAAAATAATTTTCTTTAAAACACCAAAAATTATACAAAACTCATATTATTTTAACATGTAAAACTATTTTTCATGTATGCCAATGAATTATTTCAAAAATTTTGCAGAGATAGAAATATCAAAAAAAGCACCAAAAATGGTTATGTTACCGCATTAAGACTTTATGAAAAATTTAACAATACCACAATTGAAAACCTGCTTAAAGAAGCACGAAAAGAAGAAAACAAAAAAATACCCTTAAAAGACCGTAAACTTAAAAAAAGACTAATGGACTTTAGAAGCCATTTGCTTAAAAGCAACCTGTCACCTAAAACTTCAAGAACATATTTTTCCAAGATAAAAACCTTTTATCAGCATTTCGACTTTGAACTGCCACACCTGCCACAGGCAAAATACAATAAGGCCTACGAAACCAACTACATGGACCTGCCAACCCATGAACATATACGAAAAGCACTGTCAATCACCTCAATCGACCTAAAAGCCATCATACTTTTCATGTCATCATCAGGAACAGCCAAAGCCGAAACACTATCACTAACCCTAAAAGACTTCATACAGGCAACCAAAGACTACCACCACGGAGGATCAATAGAAAATATACTGAAAACACTGGAAAAAAAGGAAAACATAATACCAACATTCTATTTAAAACGAATAAAAACAGACAAATACTACTACACATTCTGCTCACCTGAAGCAAGCACATATATCATCAAATACCTGAAAACACGCAAAAACCTAAAACACGAAGACAAACTATTCGACTTCACATCCACCGGCCTAATAACAGAATTTCAAAAAATAAACGATCAGATGAACTGGGGATTTAAAGGAAGATACAGATTTTTCAGAACACACACCCTACGCAAATTCCACGCATCCAACATCGGACTCACATCCGAATACATAGACAGCCTGCAAGGGCGTAGCAAAAACACAATACACGAAACCTACATCAAAACAAACCCCGAAAAACTAAAAGAAATATACAAAAAAGCAATGAAAAAC
>CAZOYH010000242.1:0-2443 GCA_964583995.1 uncultured Methanobrevibacter sp. | reverse complement strand
ACTGAAAAACTAGTCATATTGATGATTACAGCATAGGATGATAAACTGATATTTACAAACTTACCTATTTTAAAGATAGTAATGTCAAAAAATATCTTTTAAATGATATTATAAAATTTAAGATAAAATTAATCAAGAAATATAAATTAAAAAAAAGTAAAATAATTTAGAGAATTCAATCTCTAAATCCTACCCACACCTGCCATAGGAACACCAGTTAAAGCTGATGCCTCCAAAGTAAGTGCGCGTAAGTTTTCTTTTTCAAGTTTTGTAATGTGAGTATTTCCGGCTTGTTGAACTAACATACAAGCTTCTTCAGTCATTGTTTTAATGTAGTTTGCTACGTTTTTACCTCTTTCTTTATAATCAAGTCTGTGTCTTAAGGATAAATCTTGTGTAGCAATTCCTTTTCTACATGTTCCAGTATAACACATTTGACATACTCTGCATCCGATTGATATTAATGCTGCTGTTGCGATATATACTGCATCAGCACCAAGAGCAATAGCTTTTGCCAAATCAGCACCGGATCTTACTCCTCCAGCGGCAACGAGACTTACTTGATCTCTTAAGCCAATCTCTTTAAGTGCCATATCTGCCTCTACGATTGAAGCGACTGACGGAATTCCTGAGTGTTCCATAATTACTTCAGGACCTGCTCCGGTTCCTCCTTGCATACCATCTACAACGATTATATCTGCTCCACCTTTAGCAGCAATCTTTACATCAGAAGCTACTTTACCTGATGCGAATTTAACCATAATTGGCACTTTCCAATCGGTGATTTCCCTTAATTGTGAGATTTTCATACTTAAGTCTTCAGGACCGACAATGTCCATGTGTCTTGCAGGGGACAGTGCATCTGAACCTTCAGGGATGTTTCTGATTCTTGATACTTCAGCTGTTACCTTTTCACCTAAAAGGTGCCCTCCCATACCAGATTTTGCTCCCTGACCGATTTTGATTTCAATTGCATCTCCCTGTTTGAGATATTCAGCAGATACCCCAAATCTTCCAGATGCATATTGTGCAATTAACTTATCAGCCAATTCACGTTCTTCTGGAAGCATTCCACCTTCACCAGTATTTGTTACAGTTCCTGCCAGTGAAGACCCAATAGCCAATGCCATTTTTGCTTCTTTTGATAGTGCTCCAAAAGACATTGCTCCAATCATAATAGGAGTTTCAAGTTTTAAAGGATTTTCTGCAAATCTATCTCCTAAAACCACATCAGTTCCACAAGGCTCCCTATATTTATCAATTGGCGGTCTTGATACCTGAGCAGGGATTACGACCAAATCATCAAAGTCAGGAATGCGTCTTAAAGCCCCAGTACTTCTGAGTTTATATGATGCTGTTTGTGCTTGTCTTACAATTTCGACAATGTCCGGGAATCCCCATCCCTGTCTTGCATCTTCCGGAATTGCATTTACTTCAATTGCTCTGTTTGGACACATTTCAAGACAGATTCTACATCCCACACATTTTTCTTGGTTTAATGGATAAGGATCACCCTGAATGATTTCATAAACTCCATGAGGACAATTATTATAACATGAAAAACATCTTCCACAGATTTTTTCATCCCTATCATCACATAAATACCAGCAACATCCAGGACGTCCAAAATTTTTTTTACATAAATCTGGATTTCTTTCAACTCTATATGGCATACTTAACACTCCTAGTGACCATAGAATGGCCTTGTACTTTTTGGAACTATTTTTTTAAATTCTGAATAATCGTCAATGTCAAAACCGTATGAAGATAAGGCTTCTTCAAGTTCAAGTGAATCTTCAAAGGTCAAATCTTCAAATTTAGCATTGTTTCCTAAGCTTTTTACTTTACCTTTAACGTATACTACTCCTCGGATAATGGATTCTGCCACATCATCTCCAACATCTCCCAGAATGATGATGCGTCCTCCCATCATGAATATTCCTGTCATAAATCCGGAGTTTCCTCCAATGATTATTGTACCGTTTTTCATAATTTCTCCGGTTCTTGAGCCGACTGATTCTCTTACAACAACGTAACCGTCATATATTCCTTGGCCTGCACCGTCACCGGCTGATCCTTCTACGACAACTTCTCCACCAGTGATGTTGTCTCCGACAAACCAACCTGCATTTCCGTTGATTTTTATTTTTGGTTTGTCGCACATGCATCCTGCGAAGTATCCAACGGAACCATCGAATTCTATTTCCACATCTTCTGTTACTCCGGCGGCAAGGTAATGTTTTGCATTAGGGTTTTTAATTATTATTTTATCATATTCGCTTGCAGCATCTTTTAGCTGTGAGTTAATCTCACGAGGAGTTAAATTTTCTGCATCTATTTCTAATACACTCATCAAATCACCTATATTTCATATACCATTACTTCACCAGGAGAAATTTGCTCCACGTGGTGTGTGTCAACTACTTCCCTTAAGGATACTTCT
>CAZOYH010000241.1:0-2492 GCA_964583995.1 uncultured Methanobrevibacter sp. | reverse complement strand
CGATAATCTATAAAAAGTAGTAAAGTAAATATTAATATAGGTTTAGACATGCTAAATCTTTTTATTCTACGGAGGAAATTTGATGAACGATATTTTATTAATGCTTCCTGGACCAACAACAGTACACCCAAGAGTACTCAATGCAATGTCAAAAGCTGTTGTTAACCACAGAAGCGCTAAATATGGTGAAATTTTAACTGAAACTACTGAATTAATGAGTAAAGTTTTCCAAACCCCAAATAATTCTTATTTATTAACTGGATCTGGAACTGCAGCTATGGAAGCAGGTATTGCTAATACCGTAGCACCTGGAGAAAAAATGTTAAATGTTGTAGGTGGAAAATTCGGTGAACGTTTCATGAAAATCGCAAATACTCATGGAATCGAAACCAAAGAATTAGCAGTTGAATGGGGAACTGCAGTAACACCTGAAGCGATCAAAGAAGCTCTTGAAGCTGATGAAGACATAAAAGCAGTTAGTGTAATCCATAACGAAACTTCTACTGGTGTAGCCGCACCTATTGAAGAAATCGGTAAAGTAATGAAAAATTATGACGCTTTATACATCGTAGATACCGTATCATCTCTTGGAGGAGATTATGTGGATGTTGAAAAATTCGGCATTGACGTTTGTCTTACCGGATCTCAAAAATGTTTAGCAGCACCACCTGGAATGGCTGCAATTACCTTAAGTGATGATGCATGGGCCGCTGTTGATAAAGTAGAAACTAATACTTTTTATTTAGATATGAAAGCTGTAAGAAAAAGTGGGGACAAAGTACCTCCTGAAACTCCGTACACACCATCTGTTTCACTTACTTATGCAATGAATGAAGCTCTAAAAATGGTTATGGAAGAAGGTCTTGAAAACAGAGTTGCACGTCACCACAAAGCAGCTAAAGCTAGTGTAGATGCAGTAAAAGCATTAGGTCTTGAATTGTTTGCTGATGAAGCAGTTTCATCTGCAACTGTGACAGCTGTTAAAATGCCTGAAGGAATCACAGACTCTGATTTTAGAGGAACTACACGTGACAAATATGGTGTTGAATTAGCTGGTGGACAAGACCACTTGAAAGGAAACATTTTCAGAATCGGACACATGGGAAATATTTCCTACAAAGAATTAACCCAAACCTTTGCTGCAATTGGAATGACATTAAAAGGTTTAGGTGTAATCGAAGACGCAGGTGCTGGTGTTGCATCTATTGCAGAATCATACTTATGATTCTGTTTTATTATTTTTTTGAATTTTTTAGTTATAAGTTCAATGCTGTCAACTTAAGATTTTCTCACTAATTTTTTAAATTTTTTTCTCGTTGTTTTTTCCTCTAATTTTTAATTTTAATTAAAATTTTTCTTTAATTTAATTACATGTGCCTATCATTATTTTATATTAAATTCTAAAAGTGTTCATTTACTTATATCTAATTTTGATAATTTTTAATAGTTATATTTATATATAACTTATTATAAAGGCATTGTCTAAAATTGTCATGATGCTGCTTTGATTTTTTGGTTTTTTAATTGAATTTCTGGACTGTTTTTTGATTGGTGAGTTATTACATTTCTTTTTGTCCATCTTATTTTTTGTAGTCTTATCCATCTTATTAATCCTTCTCTTGTTCTGTATACTCGTTTTAGGTATTTTGGTAGTGTTATTTTGAAGTATCCTTCGATTTTATTGTTTGTTCTTGGTATTTGTGGGTCTCTGAAGTATGTTGTTGTTCGATCGAATTTTTTGTTGAGGTTTTTTAGGAATTTTTGTGTGTCTTCGTCAAATTGGTCTAATTGGTTGTAAATGGTGTTGAATCTTCTCTGTGCATCTTTTTGTGTATCTACATCGTATATTTTTGATATCCTTTCGTCTATATTCTTTTGTTCTTTGAGTTCTTTTCTTTTTTGTTTTAGTTCTTTTCTAAGTCTT
The DNA here is from genome assembly GCA_964583995.1 of uncultured Methanobrevibacter sp. Lineage (GTDB taxonomy): Archaea > Methanobacteriota > Methanobacteria > Methanobacteriales > Methanobacteriaceae > Methanocatella. The sequence continues at coordinate 568 of CAZOYH010000241.1, read as the reverse complement.
TTGTTTTCAGCATCCAGATTATTTCTTTTTCGTATGTTTCTTTTCCATTTTTTGTCGTTTTTTCCTGGTGGTCCTTGTTTTCCTTTGCTATATTTCTTTAATTCTTCTATTTTGTCTTTGTTGTCTTGTATTTTGTTTGTTATGGTTTCTATTCTTTTTTCGAGTTTTCTGATTTTTTTGAATGATGGTGTGCGTTTGTTTTTTATGATGTGGAATATGCAGAGTTGGTGATTTATGCATATTTTTTCTATTATTCCGGGATATGCTGAATAACCATCAGTTATCAGTACTTTTTTGGGTAATCCTTCAAGAGAGTATTTTAAAAAGATTTCTAGGAATTCTTTGTCGAAATCTTCTTGAAGCATTACTTGATCATTTATAATTAAATTGGTTACAGCATCTATTATGGCTAATCGAACGATGGTTTCTCCATTTTCATGCAAATACTCTTCATCATAATGATATCTGCCACTGGGTTCGATTTGCATCTCTTTTAGGATTTTTTGAAGGTCCTCTTCTTTTTGTGTGATGAATGAATCAGCATATGTTGATTCGTGATAATATACTG
>CAZOYH010000240.1:0-2496 GCA_964583995.1 uncultured Methanobrevibacter sp. | reverse complement strand
ATAATGTTGCAAAAAATTCCTCAAATTTTGCAATTGATGTTTGTGATTTAGTAGTAGAATTCATTAAGATACTATTAATTTTTCATTATTTAAAAAATCTTTTATTCTGCATTTCGGGGGTAATGGTTATATACTAAAATTCATATATTATTATCTAATAAATTTTTTAATAAACGAGGTTAATATGAGAAAATCTAGACTTAGCTTATTTAAATCCACTTCAATGCTGATTTCTGTACTGGGAATTATCATGGTGATTTCAACAATCATTGTTGTGGCTTATGTGGGTTATAGTATTGTTTCATCAGGTATTACAAATGAAATATCTTCTGGAACTCAATATGATGAACTTGCTGAGCTCAAATCATCTTATGATGACTTGGCAATGAAGTTTGATAGTATAAAATCAAGTTATTATGCTAGTGGCTCTGACCAAATTCAAGAGTTCAATGACGCTAAACTGGAGCTGTCACGGGCAAACTCGGCGATTGAAAATGTTCAAAGTGCATTGGATGCAGATAAACCATCTAATGAAGTAGATAGCCGTATTGATTTTGCAAAAGAAAAACTCAAAGTAGCAAATGAAGCATATAATAATTTATAAATTATTTTTTCTTTCTATTTTTTTTTGTTAGGCATATATTCAAGACCTACAACATACATTTCAGAACTCTTTTTACGTGATGATGCTGGTTTGGTTGTTCTTACATGTCTGAACTTGCCTTTAAGTGAATCCAGCATGTTTTTATATTCTGGACCTTGAAATACTTTCATGACAAGATTTCCTTTCGGTTCGAGGATGTTTTCGGCAATTTCAATAACTGCATAAACCAAATCGATTGATCTAAGCTGGTCAATGTTTTTAATTCCGGAAAGGGATGGTGATGCATCAGACATTACAACTTTTGCTTTTCCTCCGATAATGTCCATTATCTTTTGCTGAACTTCGGGAGTTGTAAAGTCCCCTCTCATTCCGTAATAGTTTTCTTCATGAAATTTTTTGAATCTGTTTAAATCAACACCAACGACAATTCCTTCTTCGCCAACTTTTTCCAATGCCACTTGGGACCAGCCACCGGGAGCGGCACCTAAATCAACAACAGTGTTTCCTGCTTTTATTATTTTATACTTTTTATCAAGTTGTTTGAGTTTATATGATGCTCTTGAACGGTATTCTTCTTTTTTAGCTTTTTTATAATATGGGTCATTATGTTTTTCCATTTGCCATCTGCTTCCCATTTTAATCCCTCTTGTATTGGTCAAAATCAAGTGCGCTACATACTGGTGAGCCAATTTTAACAATTTCCACATCAACTGCCTTATCATTAACTTCAAGTATCATTACAGTTCTGTCAGCAAGCCTCGGAACAATGGGACTTCCCGGATTAAGTAATAGCACTCCATCTTTCTGTTCTATTTTTGGTTGATGTGAATGTCCAGAAACTAAGATATCTACATTCAATTCTTTTGCCAAGTATAGCAACTGGTCACTGTCTGCTCTTGGATATACTTCTCCATGTATAACACCAATTTTTAAACCTTCAGCTTCAATGATTTTTGCTTTTGGAAGGTCAATTCCAGTAACTCTATCCATATTTCCCTGAACGGCCATTGTTGGTGCGATTTGTTTGAGTTCCTCAATGACTTTCGGTGATGTCAAATCACCTGCATGCAAGATTAAATCAACATTGCTAAAAGCATCGATTACATTTTGAGGCAATATTTTTGCTCTATCTGGGATATGAGTATCTGAAATTAAGCCAATTAACATTTTTTTCATTCCTTCTTAATTCAATTTAAGTATATGTTGATAATCATTTTTAAAATTATTTATAAAACTTTATTAATTGTTATAAATATATAAATATACATCGTTCTTTTAAGGAGAAGATAAAATGGGAGAAGTTAAAAAGGAAGACATTTTAGATATTTTGGCCAAATATGACAAAAGCGAAATCACAATAGCTACTCTCGGAAGCCACACTTCTTTACATATCTTACAAGGTGCTAAAGAAGAAGGATTTAAAACTGCTATTGTGTGTGAAAAGGGAAGGGAAGTTCCATACCAAAGATTCGGAGTTGCTGACGAATACATTATCGTCGATGAGTTTAAAGATATTGTAAATGAAGATGTTCAAGAAAAACTTAGGGCTATGAATGCAATTGTTGTTCCTCATGGTTCTTTTGTTGCATATGCGGGTCTAGACAATGTGGAAGACAAGTTTAATGTTCCTATGTTTGGAAACAGGGACGTTTTAAGATGGGAAGCTGAAAGAGACAAAGAAAGAGCATTGTTAGTTGAAGGTGGGGTAAGAATACCTTTCAAATACAATGATCCTTCTGAAATCGACAGACCAGTAATGGTCAAGTTCCCTGGTGCAAGAGGTGGAAGAGGTTACTTTGTTGCTTCATCTACTGAAGAATTTGATGCAAAAATTGAAGCTATGAAAGCACGTGGATGGTTAGAAGACAGTGATGTTGAAGCGGCACACATTG
>CAZOYH010000239.1:0-2505 GCA_964583995.1 uncultured Methanobrevibacter sp. | reverse complement strand
GAATCCTTGCAACTGAAAAGGTAGCTAGTGCTTTTGTACCTGGAGATCACGGAACCACATTCGGTGGAGGACCTCTTGTCTGTGCAGCAGCAAATGCAGTTTTAGATGCATTTGAAGAAGAAAATATCCTGGATAATGTTAATGAAGTCGGTGAATATTTCATTAGCGAACTTAAAAAATTAGATAAAGATATCATTGCTGATGTAAGGGGTAAAGGATTAATCATCGGTTTGGAATTGACCAAACCTGGAGCAGAATATGTTGATAAACTCCGCGAAGCAGGATTTTTAATTAACTGTACAGCAGGAAACGTTTTAAGATTCGTTCCACCTCTGATAATTACAAAAGCAGAAATTGATGAGTTTGTAAAAGCTTTAGATGAAATACTCTAAAGCTTGAAATTTCTTTTTTATGATGCATATTTCTTATTGGATTCTTTAACCTCTTTTTCACATTTTTTTTTAAAATTTAAAAAATCCATACTTCTTTTTTTCGCTGATTAACTCTTTAAGTAGTTTGTGAATATCTTTTGCAGTTCTTTGTGCTTTATGAACATTATTCTTTTTGAAAGTTTTTTGGTAATCTGCATTATTGCGATATCTTCTTAAGTTGGATAGGGATTCTCCTAATTCCTTTTCTTTATCTTCATTAGATTTGCGTAAATCTTCAATGATGGCTTGATGTGAATTTTCATTAGGGCTTATTGCACGAATAACTGTTTCAAAGTACTCTTTTACTGGAATATAACAAGAGTAGTAATATCTACCTACTGCTGAGCGCTGATATGCTTCACGGGGTGTTTTCTTCAGTTTGTCCCCCACTTCCTGAAATTCTTTCCAATCGAAACTCATAATAATATTACCACAAATCAACAATCAACAAACTTTTCACAGAATTGTCATAGAGAGATACTTTTCTAATTTTTTTGTTTACTTTTTTCACTTCTTCCCAATCTTCATCAAAAGATTCTTCCTCTCCTTTTATATATACTACGATTTGATTAAGTTTTTCTATTTCAGGATCGCTATTAAACTCTAAAGCATAACTATGGTTGGGGAAATGTTTTTTTATAATAGATTTTGTACTTTTAATCAGTTCTAAAAGTCCAATGTTGTGGAAGATAAAATTTAAGATTTCTTCTTTATTTAATAATTCAAAATCACTTAATGTTGTTTTAAAAGATTCTATAAATGAAGGATATTTGTCAATATCTGTAACTGAATAATTACTGGAATCTATAGTTTCACTGGCATGATTATAATTGTCAATTTGTGTTTCTGTTTCTATAAAGCCACTACCTGAAATAGAAACATTATTTTTATCACTTATTGTGGTTGTAGCAAAATTACTCATAAAGTTTCCTCCTTGTTCATTTCATCTCTTAAAATATCAGTAATTGCGTCTTCAAATTTATTCCAAACATATTTATTCATTTGTTTTAATTCATTTACAACATTATCTATTGTTTTAATTTTATTGGTTGTGCAATCCAAGTCCAGGATAAAATCTTTATCAAAATCTGGATTAGGATATGCTGCATTAAATAAACCATATTGGAAATTCAAAATATAATTATCTTTTTTTACGGATAATCTGTCTAAAACTTGTATGAACTCTTCATTATCTTCAAGATCAGTGACATTGTTGTTAAAATATTTTGGATTAATGCATTCTTGTAGTTCATGCATGGTTTTTCCATCAATTTGGTTAATGTATCTTAAACCTAAAAAAGATAAATCTTGAGGATTGTAATCTTTTAAAGCATCAATTAATAATTTAATGTCATCTAGAAAATGTCTGAAGTGAGTGTATGCGCCTTTATTATAATGGAGAATTAGACTTTTGGAAGTTAATTCTACAGATTTGTCATGTTTGCGGTTTTTGAAAATCCATAAAAAATTTCCTTCTTGGGAGGATATTTGTGTAGGTTTTCCGGTATTTACATCAATCCCGATATTGAATTCATGATTCCTTTTAATTATTGTATTTGGAAATTTTTTAGATATTTTTTCATGAAAATCTTTTGAAGCTTCTTTATTGTTTTCATATAACGAACTAATGTTTGAAAAGTCAATTCGAAAAATAACTTCATTTAGATAAGGATTTTCATATTTTTCTCCTTTTTGCATACCTTCATATCTCCATTTATTTTGATAGTAAATATTTTATATTTTCTACTTTTTTTATATCTATATTTTACTATTTTTTCAGATTCCATATGTTCTACAAGGTTAAATAATGATATGAATGTCATTATTTAAATAATTTCGCTTATAAACGAATGCAATTTAACAAACTGGCACAACTTTTGCTTTAAACAACTAATTAATTATTTTAACTAAATTATCTAAATTTTAAACGATGTTGTATTCTTTTCCTGATAGGAAGATGTTTATGACTATTGTGAATTCCTGTTTGGTTATTTTAGTGTCGTTTTCGTATATCATTATGTTTTTCATTGCTTTTTTGTATATTTCTTTTAGTTTTTCGGGGTTTGTTTTGATG
>CAZOYH010000238.1:0-2518 GCA_964583995.1 uncultured Methanobrevibacter sp. | reverse complement strand
ATTTACCGTATGATTGATGAAGATATTCCTTGTGAACAAATATTAATGCCAGTACATGCTTCAAAATCAGCATTACACAAAGTCGGACACATTATTGTTGAAGGACATCTTGAACATTGTGTAAAACAAGCAATAGATGATGGAGATTCAGATGAAGCTCTAAGCGATATTTCAACAATATTAGAATATTACTCCAGACTTTAATTTTTTTTAAAGTAACTTTATACCCTATGGGGTATACCTATACAATGGGGCTGTTTAATATGAATTTAAAATTTGACAAAGGTCAAAAGATTGACTTGATACTTATAATAGTATCCGCAATAAGTATTATTGCAAGTTTTATCCTATCCATTAGCTATCTCTCTTGGATTGCAGTAATATTATGCGGAGTACCAATATTTAAAGAATGTGTAGAAGGATTAGTAACAAAATTTGACATAAAAGCAGATTTGCTTGTGACAATAGCGATTATAGCTTCAATAATCATTGGAGAGGTATTTGCAGCAGGTGAAATTGCAACAATTATGGCAATAGGTGGATTTTTAGAAGAATATACTGTGTCCAGAACACAGGGAAGAATCGAAGAGCTTGTAAAACTTACACCTCAAGTTGCAACAAGAATAAAAAATAGTATAGAAGAAGTGATACCTGTTGAGGAAGTCAAAATTGGAGATATCTTAAAAGTCATTCCAGGTGAAAGTATTCCTACTGACGGAATTATAGTATCTGGAGAGACATCTATCGACCAGGCAACATTGACAGGTGAATCTATGCCGGTTGACAAAGTCAAAAACGATGAAGTATACAGCGGAACAATAAATCTTTTCGGTTCTTTTACCATGAAAACAACCAAGATAAGTGAAGACAGTTCTCTTCAAAAATTGATTAAATTGGTAGAATCATCAAAACCGGAAAATGCGAAAATCGTCAAATCTGCAGACAGATGGGCAACATGGATTGTAATCATTGCATTTTCAGCAGCGATATTAACTTACTTATTTACCGGCGAAATCATAAGATCAGTTACAATTTTAGTTGTATTCTGCCCATGCGCATTGGTTCTTGCTACACCAACTGCAATCATGGCAAGTATTGGAAACTTAACCAAATACGGAATACTTGTTAAAGATGGAGAATCAATCGAAGAGCTAGCTCACGTAAACGAATTGATTTTTGATAAAACCGGAACATTGACATACGGAACACCTGAAGTGACAAATGTAATTTCAGATAAAAAGGATGAAATGATGTATTTGCTTGCATCTCTTGAGTCCAAATCCGAACATCCTTTAGCAAAAGCCATCGTTAAATATTACAACAAAAATGAACTTGCAGATGTTAATAATTTCCAGATGATAATCGGAAAAGGAGTTAAAGGCCAAATTGACGGCGATTTAATATTAGCTGGAAATAAAAAACTTCTTGAAAGTGAAAACATCACATTAACTCAAGAAGATGAACTTAGAAATGGTGAAACTGAAATATATGTGGCGAAAAATAATGAAATCTTAGGAAAAGTCATTTTAGCAGATGTCCTTCGTGAAAACTCACCTCATACCATTAAAAAATTAAAACGTCTTGGAATAAAAACAACACTCCTTACAGGGGACAATGAAGAAACCGGCTCTTATATTGCACGTAAAGTTAAAGTAAGCAATGCTCAGTTTAACTGTTTGCCTGAAGATAAAAGTGAATATATCAAACAACTGCAGTTAAAAAGCAACAAGGTTGCGATGATTGGAGATGGAATAAATGATGCTCCGTCTTTAAGAAAGGCAAATGTCGGAATAGCAATGGGAAACATTGGAAGTGATGTGTCAATTGATGCTGCAAATATTGCGCTTATTAACGACAATATAGGAGATATTCCTCATTTAATAGCAATTGCAAGAAAAACACTTAGGACAATTAACTTAAACATTGCATTTTCACTTGGATTAAACATTTTGGCAATGGCATTGGCAATTTTAGGAATCCTCGACCCTATTGCTGGAGCATTGGTTCACAATATCGGATCTGTTATTGTAATCATCTATTCCTCAACATTGGTTAACTTCAAGTTATCCCGAAAAGATTACAAGAAATCCAAAAAATTAGGCTTAACTAAAAGTTTAAATAAATCTATTACATAATAATTAATAAGGTGATTTATTATGGCTGAAAAAGAAATTAAAGTTGTGGGTATGCACTGCCCATCATGTGTAAATGCTGTTGAACTTTCCCTAAAAGACGTTGACGGAATTGACGATGCTAAAGCAGATTTAGATTCCGGAATTACCACAATTACAATGTCTGGCGATGTAAGTGATGCAGACATTACAGAAGCTGTTGAAGAAGCAGGTTTCAAAGTAGAATAATTTCTACTTACTTTTTTTCTTATTTTTTTCTAATTTTCAAATATCAAATTATAAATAACTTAAACAACAGATTTTAATTCATATAATATTTAATATTATAATTTAAAAAGGGATTAAAATGAAAACTGTTGCAATTAATGGTTATGGAACCATCGGTA
>CAZOYH010000237.1:0-2529 GCA_964583995.1 uncultured Methanobrevibacter sp. | reverse complement strand
CTTCGGTAGGTAGATATGGAGTATTAAATAAAATTACATCAAACTTTCTATTTTTTACAGGTTCAAACAGATTGCCGAATAAAATTTCAATGTTTTCAATTTTATTGGCTTCGAAATTTTTACGTGCAAGCTCACAGGCGTCAAAGTTGATGTCAGTGACTGTAATTTTATCAGTTAATCTTGAAGCATACATTGCAACGATTCCTGATCCGGTTCCGATTTCCAAAACACTTTGACCTTCCTTGATTTCCAAATTATCGGCTAGCAGATAGCTGTCTTCAGCTGGAATATAAACATTATCGTCAGTGTTAATTATAAAATCAGACATAATAATCTAATCGGTTAATATTGGGTTGATCTCTTTTGACAAGAACAGTATCTCTTCAGGATGCAGGGTAATTACCCTTCTTTTGAGATACTCGTTAATTTCGTCATTTTCAATTTCATTGATTCTGCCTTTCATCTCTTTTTTGTCAAGATCACACACAATGTGTCTTGAATCAATCAGAGCGTTTTTAATTTTCTTGTTTCTGTGCTGGAACAGGGCTTTTGTAAACTTTGAGTAAACCTTAAAGTCTTCAGCAGAAATTTTATTCTCTTTTGGAGTCAGACGGACAACTGTTGAATCAATTTTTGGTTTTGGAATAAAGCTCTCCTGGCTGACATCAGTTAACTTTTCAACTTCACATTTAAAATAAAGCATAGCAGAAAGTCTGGAATAGTTTTTAGTGCCAACTTCACCATTCATTCTCTCAGCAAATTCCTTTTGATACATTAAAATGGCCAAATCAAAATTATAATCTAAAAATTTAAAAGTTATTGGTGATGAGATTTGATAAGGTAGATTTGAGATGATTTTGTTGAATTTTGGAAATTCAACTTTCAGGGCATCATCATTAATAAGTTCTACGTTATCCAGTTTTTCGTCTTTAATTCTTTTTTCTAAAATGCTGCAGATTTTACTATCCTGTTCGATAGCAATTACCTTTCGAGCTTTTTTGGCAAGTTCAATTGTTAGTGTTCCAATTCCAGTTCCAATTTCTAAAATAACGTCATTTTTATCAATATTTCCAAAGTTAATGATTTGGTCTCTTTTATTTTTATCAATTAAATAATTTTGACCAAGATTTTTGTTTAACTTTATCCCATTTTGATTTAAAATGTTTTTAGTTATTTTAGATAAGGATTGGGATGTTTCACTAGTCAATTTATCACTTTTATCTTAATTCCTAGGTCTTCTTGGGGCTTGAGTAAATATGTAATATCTGTTTTTTCCTCGTTTAGGAGTTGTTGTGTCGAGTTCCTGTTTTACTCTATTTACAATCATTCCTGCAGGATCAGCTAATGCTGGAAGTCTTTCGGAAATATCTTTAAAACTTTCAAAAGGTTTTTCTTCACGAGCTTTGATAATATCCCACATATATTTTTTACCAATTCCAGGAATTAACTCTAGGGAGTGTTGTCTTGTACTAATAGCTTCTGTGGTATTGAAAAATTCTACAAATCTGTCTTCTTGTGCTTCAACAATGTCACGAATTGCATAATCAATTTCAATTCTACTTGTTGCAGTCAAATTTTCAAAATCTAATTTTCCTAAAACTCTGTATATTTTATCTCTTTTTCCTTTTCCAATATATACAGTATCTTGGATTTCTAAATCAACACCATTTTTAGGAGCTAATTCTAATAAAGTGAATTGTTCTGTACCAATAGCTTGAGCAATAGGTTTGCCTCCGAATTTGGACATATCAGACTTAACATAACCACGACTTAGGTAATCAAGCACAACAGCATTTTCTTCTTTTTTAACTGCCGGCATTTTTCCTTTTTTATTTTTGTTATCCATCTTTATCACTCACTATTAGTTTATTATTATAGCTAAAATTAACTATAATATATCTTATTCTATAAATTTATTTTTCAAGTATAATAAAGATATCTAAAAAAAGAGGGGTCATGATAATAAAATTAAATTAAAATAATAAAAAAAGTGAATAGTTATAAAACTATTCTTCAACATCATATTGTTCTAAGAATTCAAGGATTTTTTCCATGTCTTCTTTGTCGGTTTTACCTGGTTCTTTAGCAAAAATTAATCTCATGTCAGCTAAATCTTGTGGAACCAAATCAACAATATGAACAGCGACTTTTGGTCTTAAATCGAACTCATCTTGAAGTTTTTCAATAATTTCTTTTGAATCTTCAGCTGAATATCTTTTGAATCTTGCAAGATGGTTTAAAGTAAGATTTTGTTCGTAGTTTAATTCATTTTCTTCTGAAAATTCTTCAAGAACTTTTTTAACTTCAGCACCTGAAATAGGTTCGCTTTCGATAATTTCTTTTCCAATCATAGAAATCAGTTTTGTAATTTTAAGTGGTCAGGTCTTACTATTAACTCTTTTGGTTTGTTTCCATCTTTTAGGGCAACAATGTATGCTTTTCCTTTTTGACCTATGACTTTTCCAGTTTTACCATGGAATCTAGGAGCAGGTTGTCCTTTTTGGATGGATGGGTTAATAGTAATGTGAA
>CAZOYH010000236.1:0-2537 GCA_964583995.1 uncultured Methanobrevibacter sp. | reverse complement strand
TTAATCGAAACATCAGAATATGTGCTGACTGTGGAAATAAATTCGACTCAAGAAATGAAATCTGTCCCCAATGCGGTGCCAAACAAATTAAGAAAAATCCCATTGTAGCATTGGCCTTGTCATTAATCTTTCCGGGTTTGGGTCAGTTTTACAACGACCAGAATCATAAGGGTCTTGTTCTTATTATAGCATACATCGTTTCCTGGATATTGTCCTTAATACTCATTGGGGTAATGCTGCTTATCTTGATATGGATATATGGAATGTATGATGCATTCACCTCAGCTAAAGCCATTAATGATGGTGAAATTCTTGAAGACAAATTATTTTAAATATAAAAATTAAATTCAGTGATTAAAATGAAAGGAAAGGAAAAGTGTGATTTGTTAAATGAACTCAGACAAAAAATCGCAGATGAAAATGATATTGATTTTCATATTGAAAAATGCACTTTTGAAGGTGAATGCTTAGGTACTTGTCCTAAATGTGAAGCAGAACTGGAATATCTTGAAAATGAACTAATTAAAAAACAGGATGCCGGTGAAAAAATCAAATTAAAAAATATATTTAAATTTGGTGATGAAAATCTAATTGAAATTCCATTTGAGGATGTGTATCTGGTAAGAAAACCTTCAGATGATGAAGGTATATTTTTGGGACAGTTGTTTGAAAATGACTCACCAAGTGGTGATCCTAGTCATTTGGTATTAAAGAAATGATAAATATGAATGATGTTAATGTTTCTAAAATTTCAAGATTGAGAATAAACACTGAGGGTGATGGAGTTTCTACATTAATCGGTTGTATGGGATGTCCATTAAGATGTGCCTATTGTTTTAATCCATTTACATGGGATGATTCACTTAAACCTAAAAAATTTTCCGTAGATGAATTATTTGATGAAGTGAAACTTGACAATCTCTATTTTCTTGCAACAGGGGGAGGCTTGGTTTTTGGTGGTGGTGAACCATTGCTATATGCTGATTTTATTAAAGAATTCATAAAGAAATATGCAAAAACCGGTTGGAAATTCACACTTGAAACATCCCTTAGCGTTAAAAAAGAAGCTCTGGAGAATATTATTCATGATATTGACTATTTTATAGTTGACACAAAAGACATGGATAAAACAAGATATGAACTCTACACTAAAGGAGATTATGATTTATTTTTATCTAACTTAAAATATCTGCTTGAAACAGTAGGATCTGATAAGATTAGAGTCAGAGTTCCTAAAATCCCTAAACTAAACACATATGCAGATGTCAGGTCAAATTATGAAATCCTTAAAAGCATGGGATTTGGTGAAATTGAAATTTTTGATTATATTGAAATCGACAAACATGAAAAAATATCTGAAATGGCATTAAAAAACAAGCAGGACTTTGTTGATGTTGCAAATAATAATTTCATTAAAGATTACATAATATCTGAAATTATTCTTAAAGTTACTCCATTAATCGATTTTCATATTAAAAATTTTCCAGAGGAACTATGGAAAGATATAGAATTCATATTCGAATATGATTCAAGCTACGAAGATGAATTGTACAGTTTAAAAGAAGTAATAGTTTCTAAATTAAGAGAATGCTATGATTATTTGGATTTGGAATATAGTTTTTACGTCATTTTAAAACCCGTTGATTATTTAAAAAATTCTTCAGACTGTGATTTTAATGAAAAGATAAATTATTTCCTTGATTTAAATGAAGATGATAAAAAAGAATTCCTGTTAAAGTCATGGCAGGAAAACAAGTATGAATATCTTGAATTTAAAGACTATTGTTGTAATAATAATCAATTAAGTGAATATTACACTAATTATACTTATAAACCTGATGTAAAATACATTTTATCAAGATCTTATGATATAAAACAATCAGAATTCAGGATTTACATTAATCTTTCAGGTAAGTACAATATTGTCGAATATGATGATGCAACACATGTTTTGGTTCAAAAATTTGATAATATGATGGAATTAATATCTCAGGAAATTTATACTTTGAAAAAATAATATGGTTAATAATTATTTAAATTAAATATAATGTCAAATTTAATGGTGTTTTGCAATTTTAACTCCTTAAAATTCTTTAACTGTTTTTTTAAAATTGTAAGTTACCCTCCAAATTTCAGCACCGGAATAATTCAAGAGATGATTAATTAAATTGGTGTTTAAGCGAAATTCATTAATAATTTTAACCATTACTTCAATTTACTTCACACAATATGATAATTCATTTTAACTATCTTGCTTAATCCCACTAGCAAAACAGATTTTTTCTAATTTATTAACTTTTTTAAAAATCTAAGAAAATCCAATTTTTCAATTTGGCCTATGATTTGAAAAATCACTTAAATTAACTCAACGATTAAGCAAAAAACAGAATCACTCTGAAAATTAAATAATTTTGATAATCATTTCAACTAAACGCATAAGCCCATATGAAAAATTAAGTTTTAATCATGTTTGATATGGATTAAATACTTCTTTTAGATTAATTGATTCGCTTTAAAAAACATTTATAAGTAAAAAT
>CAZOYH010000235.1:0-2546 GCA_964583995.1 uncultured Methanobrevibacter sp. | reverse complement strand
TAAATGCTGTTACGGTTTATGATAAAAACATGACAAAGGAGGTTGAAAAGGATAATTTAAAAGTTGTTTCTTATTTAACTTAAAAGTTGTAAAGTTTTGTAAAATTGCTTTAAATTTGATATTGAAGTCTTGTTTTTTCTTTATTTTTATAAAGTTCCTCATTTGTTTGAAGTTATACTTTTAACTGTTTAAATGGTATATTTAAGATTGTTAAAGCATTTAATTTTATCAAATGAACAATAGACAGTCTTATTTTATAACACTTAATTCTAATTTTTCGGTTTCTGTATCAAGTATCCACTCAAGATTATCTCCAGATTTTATATTCAATGCCTTAACGTATGTTTTTGGTATAGTTGTAATTAGAGAAATTTCACCTTGTTTTCTCACTTTTGTCTCTTCATTGATTTTCATAATATATATTGTATTTTTCATGTTAAATAACATTTATGATTTATTTTAATAGTTAAATAAGTAACATTTAAATATCATTGGGTAGATATTATATACTAGATAATACAAAAATATAATGCAGTTAGAGTGATAATCATGATAAAAGTTGTAGAATTATGTGCTGGTGCAGGAGGGTTGGCACTCGGATTTGAAAAAGCAGGCCTAGAACATGAACTGCTTGTTGAAATAGACAAAGATTGTGTAGCAACACTTCACAAAAACCGCCCAGATTGGAATGTGCTTCATGCAGACATAAAAGAAGTTGATTTTACAAAATACCATCCAGATATAGTCGTAGCAGGACTACCCTGTCAGCCATTTTCCTATGCTGGTAAAAAACTGGGTTTTGACGATACAAGAGGAACACTATTCTTTGATTATGCAAGATGCTTAAAAGAAACACAACCAAAGATGTGCATAATCGAAAATGTGGAGGGCTTAGTCAGACACGACAAAGGACGAACCATGGACACAATAGTTAATGTATTAGAAAACGAATTGGGCTATGATGTCCAATATAAAGTCCTGAATGCAGTAGATTATGGTGTAGCACAAAAAAGAAAAAGAATGTTTCTAGTTGGAACAAAAAAAGGACTGATATTCAATTATCCAAAAAAAGTTAAAGGAAATCCAGTTCTTCGTGATGCTCTAAAAGATGTTCCAGACTCAGAAGGAACAGAATACTCAGATAAGAAAAAAGAAGTACTTGAACTGGTTCCACCAGGAGGATGTTGGATAGACCTTCCAGAAGACGTACAAAAGGAATATATGGGCAAAAGTTTCTATTCAGGTGGTGGAAAACGTGGTATGGCAAGAAGAATCTCATGGGATGAACCATGCTTAACCCTGACAACTTCACCATGCCAAAAACAAACAGAAAGATGCCATCCAGATGAAGTAAGGCCATTTACTGTAAGAGAATATGCAAGAATACAGTCATTTCCAGATGAATGGGAATTTGAAGGTGGAATAACCTCCAAATACAAACAAATTGGAAATGCAGTCCCAGTTAAAGTGGCTGAAGCAGTTGGATTGGAAGTGATTAAAGCATTAACTGGTGAAAATAAAAGAAAAGAAGGTCAAACAAGATTATTTTGAATCATGATAAATGTATCTTTGAAATTCTTTCATTAGTTTTTCATCATATGGAAGCAATTTATAATCTTCGCCTAAAATGTCAACAATTGCTTTAGGAATTGCTTCATAAACTTTTTCTAAAGCATCTGGATCACCAGTAATCATTTCATAGAGCAAATCACCACTGATTCTTCTGATTTTTTCATTTTCCCTTCCTTTATATATCCAGACACGTTCTTCTGTTTTGTATTTTTTACTGATAATATAAGCCCAATATGCAGTTGCATTAGGGTATTTTGCAATTACATTTTCAAGTTTTTCACGACAGGTTTTAGTTGATGATGAATTCATAGTATTATGCTTGTTTTTCAATTCAATGAAGACAGTGTTGTCCTTTTTTTTAAGATCAATTTCTGTTTCATCCCCAATGCCTAAATTTACCCAACCATCAACTTTTCCCAAAAGTTCTTGGTGAAATTCACCAATTTTATTATTGATTGTTTTGTCTTGTTGTCTTTCTATTTCTTTATTTGCCCATCCATCAAAACCAATTTGTTTAACAGTAACATCAAAAATTGTCTTTATGGCATCAATATCATTTTTACTTTCCTTTAAAACAGTCATTGGTTCTTCTTGAAATTCATCAGACAAATAAAAATCAATTACATGTTTAACACATTCTAAAAAATCTTCGTCTGATACAAAATCTACATATTTGTTCATAGTTTCACCATTTAATTAAGGGTTTTGTTTTTTTAGCTATAAATACTTTTGGTTGTGCTTTTTGTCTGTTAAAGTTATAATTTTATTCCGTTTTTCCCCAAAAACCAGCATATATTAAAAATATGTTTTAAAAAAATAATAATGCAAATAAATAAAAAAAATAATTAATTAAATTACTACTTTATTAAAGAACTATTAATTTAATTAATCGAAAAAACAAATATTTTAATTCAAATCAATATTCATAATTCAAGTATTTAGACAATTTTTAAATGATTATCTAAATTTTTTTC
>CAZOYH010000234.1:0-2554 GCA_964583995.1 uncultured Methanobrevibacter sp. | reverse complement strand
GATTTGCTTCAATGATGTAAACCATTTCCTCATCAAGTTTAACTGCATATTGAATGTTCATTAAACCTTTAACGTCTAGTTCTAAAGCAAGTTTGGTTGAGTTTTCACGAATAGTGTCCAGGATATGTTCCGGAATAGTTTGAGGAGGTATTACACATGCAGAGTCTCCTGAGTGAACACCTGCTTCTTCGATGTGTTCCATGATTCCTGCAATGAATACATCTTCACCATCACATAATATATCAACATCAAGCTCAATTGCATCTTCCAGGAACTTATCTACTAAAATAGGATGATCAGGAGATACTTTTACAGCTTCTTTCATATATTCTTCAAGTTCATTGGTGTCATAAACGATTTCCATTGCTCTTCCACCAATAACATATGATGGACGTACAAGAACTGGGAATGTGATTTTTTCTGCAATTTCTTTTGCTTCTTCAAATGAGTTAGCTGTTCCGTATGGTGCTTGGTGAATGTGTAATTTTTCTAATAATTCTGCGAATAATTCTCTGTCTTCAACTCTGTCAATGCTTTCATATGGAGTTCCCAAGATTTTAACACCTGCGTTAGCTAGCGGAACTGCTAGGTTAATAGAAGTTTGCCCACCGAATTGTACAATGACACCATCAGGTTTTTCTTGGTCTATTACACCCATTACATCTTCAAATGTAATCGGTTCAAAGAATAATTTATCTGATATGTCATAATCTGTACTAACAGTTTCGGGGTTGTTATTGATTAAAATGGTTTCAATACCTTCATCTTTTAGTGCTAAGGATGAATGCACACAACAGTAGTCAAATTCAATACCCTGACCAATTCTGATTGGTCCTGCACCTAGAATTACTACTTTTTTCTTGGTTGTTGAGGTAAGTTCATTACCTACATCATAGCTACTGTAGTAATATGGAGTTTTAGCTTCAAATTCAGCAGCACAGGTATCTACCATCTTATATGATTGTTTAATGTTATATCTGGAAAGCAGGTTTCTGATGTACTCTTCAGTTTGACCAGATAATTCTGCCAATCTTTTATTGGAACAACCAATCTGTTTTGCTTTTCTTAAATATGATTCGTCATTTAATTTCTCAGCAGTGACATCATTTTCAAAGTTTACGATGTTTCTGATTTTGTATAAGAAGAAATTATCGATTTTGGTAATTTTACCTATTTCATCAATATCCATTCCATCTTTGATAGCAGAATAGATTTGGAAGTAAATATTATCAGTAGGTTTTGCCAAGTCTTCTTTTGTCCATTCGACATATTCAAAACCATCAAAGCCCATGTCAAGTGATCTTAATGCTTTTTGGAATGCTTCTTCAAATGTTCTTCCGATAGCCATTACTTCACCTGTCGCTTTCATCTGAACTCCAACTTCACGACTGACTCCTTTGAATTTATCAAATGGCCATCTTGGGATTTTGATTACAACATAGTCAATTGCAGGTTCAAAAGAAGCAGGGGTTTCCTTAGTGATGTCATTTTTGATTTCATCCAATGTCATTCCCAATGCTATTTTTGAAGAGATTTTTGCAATTGGATAACCTGTTGCTTTTGAAGCAAGTGCACTACTTCTTGACACACGAGGATTTACTTCAATTACTTTATATTCATCGGTTTCAGGGTTTAGGGCAAATTGAATGTTACATCCACCTCTGATTCCTAATGCTCTGATAATCTTGATTGATGCGTCACGCATTTTTTGGATTGTTTCATCACATAAATTTTGGATTGGAGCTACAACAACACTGTCACCGGTGTGAATACCCATAGGATCTATGTTTTCCATGGTACATACAATGATACAGGTGTCTTCTTTGTCTCTCATTACTTCAAATTCGATTTCTTTCCATCCGAGAACTGATTCATCGATTAGAACCTGATTGATGAAACTCATGTCCAATCCGTGATTTGCAATTTCTATTAATTCCCCTTCGTTGTGAGCTATTCCGCCACCAGTTCCACCTAATGTGAATGCAGGTCTTACAATAACCGGATAGCCAATGTCCTTTACAGCTTCAAGTGCAACATCAACACTTTCAACAGCATGACATTTAGGAATTTCCTCACCAATCTCTTCCATGAGATTTGCAAACAAATCACGGTCTTCCACATCTTTAATTGTTTGAACATCAGATCCTAGAACTTTAATTCCTTCCAGTAATCCTAAATCTCCAAGACCTGTTGCAATATTCAATCCTGTTTGTCCACCCATAGTTGGCAGGATTGCATCAACTTCTTCCTCTTTTATGATTTTTGCAACGACTTCCGGAGTTAATGGTTCAGTGTAGACAGTATCTGCCATATCAATATCAGTTTGGATTGTAGCCGGATTACTGTTAACGAGTACTGTTTCAATTCCTTCTTCTCTTAGTGATTTACATGCTTGTGATCCTGAATAGTCGAACTCTGCAGCCTGTCCGATTTGAATAGGTCCAGAACCAATAATTAATACTTTTTTAATATCCTTATCAACTGGCATATTTAATCCTCTTTAATAATCATCCATCATTTGGTTAAATTCATCAAAAATACTTCTTGTATCATT
>CAZOYH010000233.1:0-2556 GCA_964583995.1 uncultured Methanobrevibacter sp. | reverse complement strand
ACTTGGACAAGTATTAAATAATACTAATTTCAGATTTTTTATTACAAAATTGAATGAATTGGAGGTATTATAATGCCATCTTTTAGAGAAATAGAAGAAGAAAATAATCCTAAAAACACAATAATTAAGTATACTAGAGAATTAAGTGAAAAAACTGGAAGAAATACAATTGTTTATTATTCTGGCTGGTTAACAACAGATGATGAAGAAATATCTATTGATTCCTTCGATAAAAATGGATTTATGGCAACAATTAAAGATTTAGACAAAAAAATAGGCTTGGATTTAGTATTACATACACCAGGAGGATCCATAGATGCAACAGAATCAATTATTGATTATTTACATGCCGTGTTTGGAGATAATATTAGAGCTATAATTCCACAAATGGCAATGTCCGGAGGGACAATGATTGCTTGCTCATGTAAAGAAATATTAATGGGAAAACATTCAAGTTTAGGACCAGTAGATCCGCAAATCAGAGGAGTTAGTGCACAAACAGTCATTGAAGAATATGAACTAGCAAAAAAAGAAATCGCTGAAAATCCTGAAGAAACAATATTTTGGAAAATTTTATTAGATAAATACCCTCCAAATTTCTTATTTGAATGTAGAAAAGCTATGGAATGGTCTAAAGATATTTTAGAAAAATCTTTAAAATATTCAATGTTTAAATCTGGAAATCAAAAAATTATTGAAAATATCATATATGAATTAATTTCAAGAGATGTGACAAAAGACCATTCAAGAAATTTATCAGCAAAAAAATGTAAAGAAATTGGGCTAAATATTATGGATATAGAAAAAGATGAAGAACTTCAAGATATAATTTTATCCATACATCATTCTTGCATTAGTTATTTTAACCAAAGAGATGCATGTAAATTATATTCAAACCAAAATGGAGTATTTTTGGTAATGAATAAAGACAATGATTAGAAATATTTATAAATATAAAAATAAAAATTATAAAATACAAAATTAAAGGAGCCATCATATGACCAATAAAGAAGAAAAATTAGAAAAGATTTTAAGAGAATTAGACAAATTTCCTACAAAAGATTGGATTGACAAAGCACCATATGAATTCAGAGCTAAAAGAAAATTTAAGCCAATTCTAACAAGTGCCTAAAAATTCAAAAATAACACATCATAGTTTGATTATCTCTGAAGATTCATTCTAAAATTAAGTTATTCTCTGCAAAATGTAAAGAAATTTAATGTAATATTAGTAGACAAAAACTCCCTAAATCAATTATATCATAAAAAAGGTGAATAAAATGGAAAGTGCAGCAAGACGTATGAAAGAAATATTAAAAGAATACGAAGCTCCAAATAAAGTAAGAAAAGCCACATACAGCCAAAATAGATATAAAAAAGGAAAACATGGTGCTTTAAGAAGCAGATAAATAAAAAATAAAAATTATAAAATTAAAGGAGCATCATATGGCTAATAAAGAAGAAAAACTAGAAAGAATTTTAAGAGAATTAGATAAATTTCCAACAAAAGATTGGATTGACAAAGCACCATATGAATTCAGAGCTAAAAGAAAATTTAAACCAATTTTAACAAGTGATTAAATAGGTAATGCATGAAATCATTCATTTCCTAAAATATGCTTAATAACCTTATCTTTTTTATCAATAGCTGCATCTGAAGCTTTTTGAACTTTTTCTTTCATTTCTTCAAAGTCTTCAGGTGTTGTTTCTCCAACTAACTTTTTAATTTTAGTATAAGCCGCTTCTCTGAACAATGGAACCAATTTTTCTTCAGAAGAATCTTCTTTTATTAAAATTGGTTCACCTGAATTGTTTACCTCACCAATTTCAGATATTGCAACATCATATTTTGCAACTGCCTTTTTAATATCGCCAACGATTTCAGGAGGTGCAATCAACATTAATGAATCAGTTGAAACTCCCAATGGATCAATATTTAATGTTTCAAGCATGTTTAATACATTTGGAGCAACCATATCCCTTATTTCTTTTTCATAAAACTCTAATCCAACACCAGTAGTGTTTGATATTTCATGAGCATCACCTCTAAGACCACCATTTGTCACATCAGTCATTGCATGGATGTCTTTTACAAGGTCTGCTTCAAACAATGCATGTGATGCCTGAACAAAGTTTACGTTCATTGTATCCCATACAACATCGAAAAATCCGTTGTAAAGTGCAGTTGTTGTGATTGTTCCTCCACCGGAACCTTCTGTTAAAAGAATAATATCTCCTTCGGTAGCTCCTTTTCTTGCAGTTGGAGGCTATGCTGATACACCCACACTTCCAACAGCAGATACAAACCTATCTCCTAAAACCATGTCTCCACCGACACGCAATGTACTTCCAGCGACGATTGGAACATCTACAAGTTCTGAAACTGCTGCAACACCTGCTGTAAAGTCAAATATTTTAGCAACATCCCCATCGTCTGCAAGGTGAACATCACTTAAAATAGCTACAGGATCTGCTCCCATAACGCAGACATCCCTTAATGTTGCACGGGTTACATGAAAACCACCTAAAAATGGATATTCGCTTAATATTGAATGA
>CAZOYH010000232.1:0-2558 GCA_964583995.1 uncultured Methanobrevibacter sp. | reverse complement strand
ATCTTCTTTGATTCAACACACAGACACGCAATGGTAGCACTTAACGATAAACCAGCTAAATTTTTAGCAGTAATCATATAATATTTACAGGAGATTAATAATGACATCACTTATAGGAGATTTTGTTGAAAGAGTTGATTTTAACTCTTATGAAGACTTTTTTGAGAATTTTAAACTTAAATATGAAGATACATTTAATTTTGGATATGATGTAGTCGACAAATATGCAGAAATAGACCCTGATAAAATTGCTTTAATATGGACAAATGACGACGACGAAAAACATACTTTCACTTTTAAAGACATGAAAGAATATTCAAACAAAGTTGCAAACCTATTCAAAGAAATAGGCATTAAAAAAGGCGATTCTGTAATGCTTACTTTAAAAAGCAGATATGAATGGTGGTTCTGTATGGTTGCATTACATAAAATCGGTGCAATAGCCATTCCTGCAACTCACATGTTAAAACTACATGATATTGACTTTAGATTAAAACAGGCTGAAGTAAAAGCAATCGTAACTGTTGAAGAAGATTCCCTACTTCCAGACTATGAAGCAGCAGAAAAAGAACTTGACTGGGATTTGCAAAAGCTTGTAATTGATACCGATAGGGACGGTTGGATTAACTTTAACAAAGCAATGGCCGAAGAAAGTCCAGTATTTGAAAGACCTACCGGAAAAGACAATCCGATGGCAGATGAAGTATTTCTAATTTATTTCACATCCGGAACCAGCGGACTTCCAAAAATGGTTTCACACAGACATACTTATGCATTAGGACATATACCAACAGCAAAATATTGGCAGAATGTTGTAGAAGATGGAATACATCATACTGCATCCGATACCGGATGGGGAAAAGCCGTATGGGGAAACCTCTATGGCCAATGGATTGCAGGAACTGCAATATTTATTTATGATTATGTTAGATTTAATGGAATCAAATTGCTTGAAAAAGTCATTGAAAATAAGGTGAACACATTTTGTGCTCCTCCAACAGTTTACAGGTTCTTAATTAAAGAAAATATTCAAGGATATGATTTTTCAAACATCAGTTATGTTGCAACAGCCGGTGAACCTTTACCTCCTGAAGTTTCAAACAGATTCTATGATATTTCAGGATTAAGAATTAAAGAAGGATTCGGACAAACTGAAACAACATTATCCATTGGAACTTTCATTTGGTTAGATGCGAAAATAGGTTCTATCGGTAAACCTTCCCCATTATACAAATTGGAATTGTTAGATGAAAACGACAATCCTGTTGAGCTTGGTGATGAAGGAGAATTATGTTTCAATGTAAAAGACGGCATTCCACCAGGATTATTCAAAGAATATTACAAAGATCCAGAAAAGCAGGCTGCACAATGGCACGACGGATATTATCACTGTGGAGATACTGCTTGGATGGATGAAGACGGTTATGTTCACTTTGTTGGAAGAAATGACGACATTATCAAATCTTCAGGTTACCGTATTGGACCGTATGAAGTAGAAAGTGCAGTATTGTCTCACGAAGCAGTTACCAACTGTGCAATTACCGCTTATCCTGATGAAGTAAGAGGTCAAATTGTAAAAGCAACAATTATTTTACAACCGGGCTTTGAACCATCAGAATCACTTACAAAAGACATACAAAATCATGTTAAAAACGTAACAGCTCCTTATAAATACCCAAGAATGATTGAATATGTGGATGAAATCCCAGAAACAATCAGTGGTAAAACAAGGAGAGTTGAAATTAGAGAAAACGATCAAAAAAAAGTTAACTAGATGATAAAATGACAGAAGAAATATCTTATCCGGTTATTGATAAAGAACTCTGCAAAGGATGTCACAGATGTATTGTGGGATGTCCTCAAAATGCAATTTTACTTAGTGATGAGATGAACAATGCCGGATACCAATTTGCTTACTATAGTGGAAATGGTTGTACAGGATGTAAAGACTGTTATTTTACATGTCCTGAACCATTAGCACTTGAAGTACATCAATATAAAAAAATTGTTAATGATGAAGTTGGAAGAATGATTAAAGCTAAAGTAGCTAATAAAGGGGGAGACTAAATGAGTAATCAGATGGTAAAAGGAAATACTGCCGTAGTCATTGGTGCAATGTATGCTGGCTGTGATTGTTTCTTTGGATACCCAATTACTCCTGCAAGTGAAATTTTACATGAAGCGTCCAAATATTTCCCGATGGTTGGAAGAAACTTTGTTCAGGCTGAAAGTGAAGAAGCATCAATCAATATGGTTTATGGTGCATCAGGTACTGGACACAGAGTTATGACTTCCTCATCAGGACCGGGCATTAGTTTAATGCAGGAAGGATTTACTTTCCTTGCAGGATCTGAACTGCCTGCAGTTATTGTTGATATTATGAGAGCAGGACCTGGACTTGGAAATATTGGACCTGAACAAGGAGATTATAATCAAGTTGTTAAAGGTGGAGGTCATGGAAACTATAAAAACATAGTACTTGCACCTAACAGTGTTCAGGAAATGTGTGATTTGACCATGAAAGCATTTGAACTTGCAGATAAATGGAGAAATCCTGT
>CAZOYH010000231.1:0-2568 GCA_964583995.1 uncultured Methanobrevibacter sp. | reverse complement strand
GAAATAATTAATGGTTCATGCCATTTCCAAACATGAATTTTCTAGCACCCTATAATGAATAACACTTCAAAGATTTATGAAAACACATGCAATGAAGTTGAAATATCACCACAATGGTATCTCACTGCTGATTTTGAAGAATACAACTACGTTGATTTGAAATGATTGTTAATCTTTCCGCCCCCATTGTTTGCAGCTAATGGAATTCCAATTGTAACTGTAACTGAAAGGGATTTAAAACATGGGATTAGATTATACAAGGGAAGTCATGAATATTCTAAAGCTTTCAAAGGCAGTAGGTTATTGTGGGATGATGATGAGATACTTACTCTTATGTAGTTTTTATCATTGTGTATATTAAGCATATTTATGAGTTTCGAAATCAGTACATGGTGAAGTGTGTGTCTTGTAGAAATTGTCAAATGATGTTTTAGGTAATTTGATATTGAACTGTTCCATTGTTCTCCAATATGATCTTGCTTCATTGCAGGTTATTGATTTTTCATCACATAGTTCAACCAATGTTGTTGCTGTGGTGGTGTGGTCTAAATTATATTCTTTGACATACTTGCATACATCAGTGAGATTATTGCTTGCAAGAATCCCATTTTTTGCTTTTGCAAGTGATATTACGCTCATCTCCCCAATATCCTTTTTAATATTGGTGGACATCAATCTCAACTCCAGATAGGTGTCCCATTCAGGGGTGCCTTCTTCTATTTCATGAACTTCAACATCTCCGTTTTCACATAATGTAATGAATCGTTCTTTAATACTGGGGTAGTTTCCTTTGTTGCAGATTTCCTCTTTTACTTGTGAGGATATTTGAATTTTATCATATTTGTCCAATATTAAATCAGTTCTGTTAATCCTTAAAAATGAGGATAAATAATCAGTGTCAAAGAATGCTGGTTTATTCATCAATATCACCATCATCCATGTTATAAATTAAATCTAGTCTAAAAGCATCTGATAATAATTCTTGCTGTTCGCCAGATGAAATTAAATTTTTTTGTGCTAACTCATTAACCAGTTTAATGTATTTTCCTAAAACTTTATATTCGCTTTTTTGTGGAAAATCATAAAGTTCTGTTGAAAAGCCTCTATTGGCGGATTCCTGTATTATGGATTTATTCTTATATTCCTGTAATTCAATTTCTGTAATGTAGTTGTCTTGTTTTAGGCGGATTAACATTGCATGATGTCCGATTTGAAAATACTGTTCCAGGTTTATAATATTGTCTAAATTTAATTTTGTAATGTTATTTTTTTCCATGTATGTTTTTAAAGCTTCATCGGGCATTAATAAAAATGATGCAAAAATATTTGCTTCTTTTTCAGAATCTGATTCGTTATTGTCGTTACATACAAATAATTTAAAGCTTTTTTCAATTAACAAATGATATAGTTCATGTGCTAGGGTGAATCTTTGACGACTTAAATTCATATCTGAATTGATGCAAATTATTTGTATATTGTCTTTGTTAATACAAATTCCACTTGTATTTTCGGAAATGGGATGGAATATTATTGTGATATTGGGAAATTCTTCCAGCACCACATTTAACAAATCAATGGGGGTAGTAGTATTAAATCCTATTTCTTTTCTTAATTCAACGGCGTTCTGATTTAACTGTGATCTAGTTTTCAAGCTATTACTTCCTTTTCAAGTAAGTATTTGGTGTTTTTATAAATTTGGTTTATTTTAGCTATTGCTTCTAAATCCTGTGTTGTTATATTGGTGCTTCTAAAAGCATGTTTGATAGGTTCGTGTTCATTGCTCATGCATAGGATGTATCTTTCATCACAGCAGTATAAATCAGATAATTTATTTAATATGGTTAAATTCAATTTACCTTCATTATTTTCCAAGTCATTTATGTAGTTGCAGTCAACATTAAGATAATTGCTTAAGTCTGATTTTGTTAACCCCATTTGTTCCCGTAATCTTTTTAATCTCATGCCTCGATTTTCCATTATCAATCACCTGCACATTTATAAAAATGATGGATTTTAAAAAGATTTAAAAAAAAGTAAAAAAATTATCTTTTTATAATATTCTATATTAAATTTTAAATTATAAAAAACTTTTCAAAATTCTTATGGCTTCTGTATTTTCATCATAAAACTTTAGAAATAATATTGTTGCAAGTTTCAGTTTCATTATCAATTCCTGTTAGTCTTTTATAATTCTCTATACTAATTTAATAACTTTATTTTTCATCATATCCGTTAATTCGCATGTTAATAAAAATCAATTTTTAATATTGTCAATATCTATTTTTATTAATTATGATTGACATAAATTATTGTATATTGTGAGTAAGGTGTTTTTAATGATTGATTTTGAAACCAGTAAAAAGCAAATTGCAAGTCTTGTTGAAGAGTTTAAGACAAACGAACATATCTATAAAACTGTAGCATTTGATGAGGAGAATACTAAAATTAATTTCATCAACAAATTCTTTCAGGCTCTTGGTTGGGATGTGACAAATGAAGCAGGTGTTGCACCACAATTCAAGGATGTTGAATTTGAGGATACAGTTATTGTTGGTGGAAAACCTAAAG
>CAZOYH010000230.1:0-2599 GCA_964583995.1 uncultured Methanobrevibacter sp. | reverse complement strand
ATAATATATATTTTTAAATATTGATTTTAACTTAAAAAAAGTTATAAAACTATTTAATATTAAAATTAAGTGAATAAATATTATATTTAAAATAAATAATTAATATTATAGTTTTAATATGAAAATTACTAATAATTAAAAAATATTCCAAAAAAGAAATTAAAGATGAGTTAACAACTCATCTACATTTTTTCAGGTGCTGAAACACCTAAAATATCTAAAGCGTTTTTAATAGTTGTTTTAGCTCTATCAACTAAAATAAGTCTTGTATCTTCCACGTCAGATCCTATAACTTGTTCTGTTTTGTAGAATTTGTTAAATGAACCTGCTAAATCCTGACAGTACTGTGTGATATTGTGAACTCTTTTCTTGTTGGCACAGTCTTCAACAACCTGTGGGAATTTAGCGATTTGTCTGATTAAGTCTTGCTCTGCTTCATCTGGAGTCCAATCGTCACTTACAGTTAAGGAACTGATATCCTTACCTGATTTTTGAAGCAATTTACATGCTCTTGCATGTGCATACTGAATGGAAGCACAACCTCTCTCAAAGCTTAATGCTTCATCCCATTTGAAAGTTAAGTGTTTTTCAGGGGATAATTTTGCAATGAAGAACCTTACAGCTCCAACACCAATTTCTTCAGCCATTGGCGCGATTTCTTCTTCAGATAAATCAGGGTTTCTTGATTTGATTTCATCATGTGCTCTTAATACAGCTTCATCTATCAATTCATCAACTGATACGAATTTACCTTTTCTTGTGGACATTGAACCTTCCGGAAGTGTAATGAATTCATAAAAAATTACTTCAGGAGCGGTTTGTCTGAATATTTCTTCAAAGATTATTTTGATTTGTTTTGCAGCCAATTTATGGTCTGAACCTAAAATGTCAAGTACAGTATCGCCTAAAGTAGCTTTGTATTTGTGATAAGCCAAATCCCTTGTAGAGTAAAGTGATGTGCCGTTGGAACGTCTTAACACAAACTCTTTTTCAATGTTAAAGTCAGTTAAATCAATGTATAATACATCATTTTCTCTTGTAAATCCTTCCCTTTGAATAAAGTTAACTGTACTGTCAACGTCACCGTTTCTTACAAACTGACCTTCCCATACAAAGTCATCATGGACAATATTCATTCTTTGAAGGGATTCTTTCATTCCTGAAATACATTTGGATACGACATCCTCAAAGACTTTGTTTAACTCTTCATCTTCGCCTTTTTCGTATTTTTGGATTAATTCATCAACTTTAGCGTTTAGTGCTTCATCCTCTTCAACAGCCTTATTTGCATCAAAGTATAATTTTCCAATTTTGTGGTCAAGTTTATCTCCTTCATAGTCTTCAATTTTAAGACCGCATTCAGTAATTCCACATACGATAATAGCAATCTGTCTTCCCATGTCATTTACATAATATTGGGTTATGACATCTCTTCCAGCTAATTTTAAAAGTCTTGAAAGGGAATCTCCAAAAATGGAGTTTCTGATATGTCCAATATGAAGTGGACCGTTAGGGTTTGCTGAAGTGTGTTCTAAGACAATTTTTTCTCCATATTCTGGAAGTTGACCGTAATTTTCATCGACTTTATCCAAAAGCAATTTGGAAAATTTGTCATAGTCTATAAAGAAATTAACGTAAGGTCCAAAGTTTTGAACTTTAGAAAATATTTCTGGAACTTCTATTTTTTCAACAAGTTCTTTTGCAACTTCCGGAGGAGAAGTTTTTAATTTTTTAGTAAGTGAAAATGCAATAGTACTTGCAAGGTCACCTAATTTTGGATTTGGAGGAAATTCCAATTTGAAATTCCTATCAACTTCTACATCATATTGATCTAATGCTTTATTTATTGCATCAATCGCCTGTTTTTCAATTTCAAAATACATTAACTCACCTTAATAATAATCATAATCCTCTAAGCCAGAGGGATAAATAACCAATTTTTGGAATAACCACTAAATTATCGCCAAATGTTACTACTTTTTCTTTGATTTGGTCAGAAGTAACATAATACGGGTCAGGAGAGTCATTATTGTCTCCTTTTATCACATACATCGTGGTTCCATTAATTTCAGCTATCCTTATAACTCTATGAATAACCGGCTGGTCAAACCATTTTGCATCATAAACAACAACATCACCAACTTCAACATCATCAGGATTGAACTCATTAATACCTAGAAAATCTGCCTTTTCAACAAGAACAATATCTCCCCTGTAAAATGCAGGTTCCATACTGCCAGATACAACCACATTTAAATGTTGAGCGGCAATCAATACAATTACAAGTATAATAACATATGATGCAATTTCTTTATAATCTATATCCATTTTAAAACCTTCTTCTTTTTTTGAATGCCATCTCTAATGCGATTTCAATAGCATCAGAAGTTTTCTGTAAATCCTCCATACTGTGAGCGTTTGAAATGAAATTACATTCAAACTGTGATGGAGGGATGAATACACCTTCTTTAAGCAATGCCTTAAAGTATCTCAAGAACTGTCTTCTGTCAGATTCTTGAGCATCAGCATAATTTAAGACAGGTGCTGGATTGAAATAAATTTGAAACATTGATGCAATTCCGACAGGCTGAATATTATA
>CAZOYH010000229.1:0-2634 GCA_964583995.1 uncultured Methanobrevibacter sp. | reverse complement strand
ATGTTAACCATTAAGGAACATTTCGGAAGTCTTGAAGGTAAAAAAATCTGTTTTGTCGGTGATGGAAATAATGTTTGCAATTCCCTTTTATTGATTGCCCCACTTCTTAAGATGGACATGTCTGTAGCCTGTCCTAAAGGTTATGAGCCTGATGAAGCTATTTTAAAAACTGCTCTTGAATATTCTTCAGAGAATAATACTGAGATAACTATCAGTGATGATATTGCTGTTGCTTTAGAAAATGTAGATGTCGTCTATACTGATGTATGGGTAAGTATGGGTGATGAGGCAGAAGCAGCACAAAGGGAAATTGATTTTGCACCGTTTCAGGTTAACGCTGATTTGATGAGCCTTGCAAATGATGGGGCTATTTTTATGCATTGTCTTCCTGCAATCAGAGGCCAGGAAGTAACTTCAGAAGTCATTGATGGACCTCAGTCTGTTATCTATGATGAGGCTGAAAACAGAATGCATGCTCAAAAGGCTGTTTTGTATTATTACTTGAAATAACTGTGAAAATAGAATACCTTTAAATAGTATTCTATTTTGAGTTTAATTGTGCTTTTAACATCTGATTTTCTTTTTTAAGCCTAATAATGGTAGCATCAGCTTCAGCTAGGTTTCCGTTGGCTTTTTCTAGTTGTTCGGTTTTTTTGGCTAGGTTTCCGTTGGCTTTTTCTAGTTGTTTTTGTTTTTCAGTTAATGTATTATTAGCTTTCGCTAAGTCTTCTTCTGTCCAGTGTAGGCTTTCAATCAGTGCTTTTTTTGTTTCAAATAATGGTTCTACTTCTTCTGTTTTGTTATCTTCTATCATGTTTGTCAACCTCCTGTAGTCATTTTCATCGTCGATAAACGCATCAATTAATATAATCATAACTGAATATAGGCAACTTTCCATTTTAAAGTCTAAATCAGGTAATACTTTTAAATAGAGATCCACTATGGTTTCAGTTATCTCATATGCATGTTCTCTTGGGGCATATAGGAGAATTACTCCCAAATTTAATGCATCTTCATCGCCGAGTTTTTCGTTGTTATTTATTATTTCTTTAACTCTATTTAACCTTTGGCATATATTTTCTTTTCCTAAATTGAGAAAATATAGTTGTGTGATGTCTGATGGTGATCTTATCAGTTCATTTTCAGATTTTTCAGGATTTAGGTGTGATGCAACAGCAAGCAATGTAGGAAGGTTTTCATCCGAAACCATCTGTATATCATAGTCTCCAAATTTGTTTAATTTGAAAGGGGTCACCGGTTTGCTTTGGTGTTCTAAGCCTACTGCCACAGGTTCAAATAGGATTTTGTTATCTGGTTTGGCAATATATGCTGAATCCATCTCACCACCGGTTCCATCTTTCAAATGTACTCTTCTGTTGATTTTTTTAACGAATTCTCCTGTAACACCAATAGTTTTTGTGTAGATGTAAGGATATTCGTTAAACATGATACTGTGAGACAAATCAAAATGTTTTGTGAATTTTCTCTTTCTTTTCATATTATACACCTCAAATCAATTATTTATGCATTGATTTACTCCAGATCTGTTTAAATCAAATTTTTTTTGTTAATTAACTCTAACTTATACTTTGATTTTGACATGATAAATGGCTTTTTGAAGTGCAAAAAAGCACAAAATCACAGTTGTGAAAAAGAAGTTTAAAGCTTTTAATTTAGATTAAATTTAATATAAATGAGAAAATTATTTTTAAAAATATTATCAGTCCAATACCACCAATAAAACCGGTTACAATTCTTAAAATGTTTGTACTTTCCCGTGGGCCGAAGTATTGGGTTACACCGTCAACTGTCACAGGAATCATCAGTATCATAGATAATATTAACATGTTCAGGTCATAGGGATGACTATAAAACAAACTATAAACCAGATAAACAACCAAACCAGAATAAAAACCTGTGCATCTTGCACAGACCGGAAACTGATGGCCTTTGATAAAGAAACTTCTTTCGGGTTTTCGGTGGCAGATGTATTTTGCAATGCTCATGATATCTATAATTATATATATTTTTATAGACATAAGTTATTGCATAATTGATTAAAAAGGTTTTGAAAATGAGAGGCGGAGAAGCTATAATAGAATCCCTCAAAAATATGGGGGTCAAGACAATATTTGGTTATCCTGGCGGACAGACCATACCATTCTATGACATGCTATATGATGCAGATATGGATCATATACTGGTAAGACACGAACAATGCGCAGCTCATGCAGCTGACGGTTATGCAAGGGCATCTGGTCGTGTGGGTGTGTGTTTGGCAACTTCTGGTCCTGGTGCAACTAACCTTGTAACCGGCATTGCTACTGCTTATATGGATTCTTCTCCAATTGTAGCTATAACTGGACAGGTTCCTACTCATTTGATTGGTAATGATGCATTTCAGGAAGCAGACATCATTGGAATAACAATGCCAATTACTAAACATTCATATCAGCCAAAAAACCCGGATTTAATTCCTTCAATTGTTAAATCAAGTTTTGAGATTGCAAAATCCGGAAGGCCGGGCCCTGTCCTAATTGATGTTCCAAAAGAGGTTCAGGAAGGCGAACTTACAAAATTTGATGATACTTTAATTGATACTCCAGGCTATAATCCAACCATTAAAGGTAATAT
>CAZOYH010000228.1:1961-2650 GCA_964583995.1 uncultured Methanobrevibacter sp. | reverse complement strand
GCTGCTACAACTCCCTCTGCTAAAATAGCAAGTGCTGTTCTTAAAGCCTGGTCACATCTTTGTTCTTCATTCCATTCGGCTTTTTCACCTGTTAGTTCAAATTCTCCAGATGCAATTTCAGCAGCAATTTCAAAAGCTACAGATTCTCTGTCAATATCCATCTCTAATTTTTTAATACGTTGAGCCACACCTTCAGGACCAACAAGCCCTTCTACTCTTTCAGCTAAATCCTTTGCAAGAGGCACTTCTGTTTTTGTTTCAACATCCAAACCTTTAGATCTTGCTTCATTAGCTATTTCGTATAGGTGATGGGTTTCAGCTTCCAATCTATCAAAATAATCCATTGTATCGCCACAGTTACAAAATTAATTTAATATTAATCTATTGATTTTCATGATAATTAAAATTTTTTAATAATACTTAAATATGGAAAAATTCAAATTTATTAGTTGTATATTGTAGTTGAACTTTTTAATTATTATTGCTATTTTGGTGATATTAATGTCCGATGATAAACCTATAAACGCCATGTACGGCGGTAAAATAAAATTAGACTTGGATAAACTTAAAAATAAATCTAATAAAGAAGAAACAGTTGAAGAATCTGTTGAAGAACAAGTGGTTGAAGAAACTGTTGAGGAAACTGTTGTTGAAGAAGTAACTGAAGATGAAGTTGCTGATGAGCCTGA
>CAZOYH010000228.1:0-1861 GCA_964583995.1 uncultured Methanobrevibacter sp. | reverse complement strand
AGAGGTTGTTGAAGAAGCAGTTGAAGATGAAGTTGCTGATGAGCCTGAAGAGGTTGTTGAAGAAGCAGTTGAAGATGAAGTTGCTGATGAGCCTGAAGAGGTTAAAGAAGAACCTGCTTCAGAAGAAACTTCCGAAAACAATATTTCAAAAGGATTAGATGATTTGAAAAAGAAATTAGCTGAAAAAGAAAAGAAATTATCTAATCAATCTAGTGAACTTAACTATTTAACTAACAAAATCATTCCTAAACTCAAAAAAGAGAATGCTGAGTTAAATGGTCTTAAAAAAGAATTGACTGACGCACTTGAAAAAAGTACTAGAAAATACTTTGATCAGTTAGATATCAATGCTGATTTAAGTAATCAAATAGGAAAATTAGGTGCTGAAGGAGCAGTTAATAAAGTAAGAGCAGATAAACTAGAAAACGAAATTGATTCTATTAAAGAAGAATTACAAGCAAAAATTGCTGATTATAAAGAAAAATTATCTTCTATCAATGTTGATGAAGTTAAAAATCAAAACAAAGAATTAACTGCTGAAGTCGATGACTTAAAAGGAAAATTAAGCGAAACTAGAAAAGAAAACATATCTCTTTCTGAAGAAGTTGATAAATTAAGAGCAGAACTAATTGATCTTGGTAACTACAAAGATGAAGTTGATGCTAACAATAAAAAAGAAATTGATGGATATAAAGAAGAAATCTCCTCACTTTCAACTCAACTCAAACTTAAAGAAAGTAGTTATGATAAACTGTCTAATGACTCTAAAAAGACAATATCTGATTTAAACAATCAGATTAAAAAACTTGAAGAGGAATTAGAAAAACAATCCAACAAAGGATTATTCAACAGATTTAAATAGATGATTAACTCATCTATTATCTATTCTTTTTTTTTAAAATGACTCACGATGATTATTTCATGGAGGAGGCTATTAAAGAAGCCGAAAAATCTTTATCCGAAGGTGGAATTCCAATAGGGGCAGTCTTAGTTAAAGACAATGAAATCATATCCAGAGGTCATAATAGATTAATTCAAAATGATTCTGTTGTGTTGCATGCCGAAATGGATGCAATTGAAAATGCAGGACGGTTGGACTATGAGGATTACATCAAATGCACGTTATATACTACTTTATCACCTTGTCCGATGTGTTCCGGAGCCATAATATTATATAATATTCCCCGTGTTGTAATAGGTGAAAATACTACTTTAATGGGTGCAGAAAACTTGTTAAAATGCAATGATGTTGAAGTTGTTGTATTAAATGACTTAAAATGCAGGGATTTATTTTTAAATTTTGCATGCAATAATCCTGAAGTGTGGGATAGGGAACTTGCAAAGGTAGGAAATTCAACTGAGGTTAAATAATGGAAATAATGGTTACTGATGAGAGAGATATGAGATTTCAGGAATTTTGTGATTCTTTTGGATGTGAAATCGCCGAACCTCAGGTAGTTTTACTTTTGATGAATTTCGGCAAAGCTATTGGATGCACTAGTTTTAAGGTGTTTGATTCTGATTCAGCTGAAATCACCACTTTATTTTTGAATTCCTATGATAATCGTGAAAAAATTGCATATAAACTGATTAGGCAGCTTGAAAAAATAGCAATGGACTATGAATTCAAAAGTGTTGTAGTTAGTTTTGATAGCCGTGAAGATATTCTGATAGAAATCTTTGAAAAATTAGATTATCAATTTGTAGATGACTTTTTAATGAAAAAAGAGTTTAAAAGTTTAATTTAAAAAAATAAATTTAAAAGATTAAGCTTCTTGTCTTAATCTTTTTACAACAAAGTCTTTATCTAAGCTTAACAAGAATGATGCTGCTCTTGGGCCTTGTTTTTGACCGAGAATCA
>CAZOYH010000227.1:0-2653 GCA_964583995.1 uncultured Methanobrevibacter sp. | reverse complement strand
TGTTGTTATCAGAATGTTGATCAAAGTTGATTGCACCACCATTACGGCGAGCGAAATTGTTAGTGAATGTTGATTCTTTAATTGTACAGTTTGTAGCCTGTGAATCAAATGAAATAGCTCCACCGTGACCTGTCAATTTAGCAAGATTATACATTTCAGAACCGTTTTGAGTAATATTTGTTTCCCATGTGTTGTTTGCAGTACCTATAGCACGGTTGTTTTCAAATGTACATAATTCGAATGTTACATTATTGTTGTCCTGCAAGAACACCGCTCCTCCACGACCTACTGAAGTACAATTGATGAAAGTAGCATTATAAATATATTCATTATCTCCGGTAAACATAATTGCACCTGCATCACCACCAGTAGTATTTCCATCCCAGTGACTTGAATCCCAAGTTGCATAGGTGACTCTACCATCTTTACTTGTAAATAAGTCCAGACCCCCGTGTGAAGTAGCATTGATAATAGTTATATTTATCATTCTACCCCAGTCACCGTCGTAGTAGATTGCACCTGCTGAACGTGCTGCACGAGTATTGTTGAATGTACAGTTAATTACTGCACCGTTGTTTGCACCAGCAAGCCAGTCCAGACCTCCACCATTGGTACCTGAAGTACAGTTTGTGAAGTTACAGTTGGAGAATGTGATGTTGTCAGAACCAGTCATGTATGCTCCACCACCACGACGAGCGGAATTTGAATCTATAAAATTACAATTGTCGACAGTACCATTGTCTCCTCTCCAGTAGATAGTACCACCGTCACCACCGAAGTATTCATCAGTCACCCAATCGTTTGGTGAAGGATCCACTACAGTAGTTGTTTCTAATAGTGTCCATGCGCCGTTATAGAATGAACATAAAGTGTAAGAAATCTTTTCATCAGTTGAAGCATTATATTGAACAATGACATAGAAACATGATTGGTCAGCATCAGCTAAAATAGAAGCATCTATAACTTCATTTGTAGTGTTTATAGTTTTAATCTTATTATAATCAGTTAAATCATATATCTCCCTATTAATGTCAGTACCTAATGCCGCATTATTTGTGAAATTGGAATTATATACAGTACAATTTGTACCGTCAAATGATATGGCTCCACCATTACGGAAAGCAGTGTTGTTTACAAATAATGAATTTTCAACATTACCAAATGAAGAACCTGCACCGAAACTTATAGCCCCACCTAGACGTATCGCAGTATTATTTGTAAAGTTACAATATTTGAAATCACAAGAAGTTGCACCTACATCAAATGCAACTGCACCACCATAACCAGTTAGCCAGAAGTTAAGTGTTTCAGGAGTTGGATTTTTATCATCGTTCCAAGTGTTTCTTGCAGTACCGTTTGCCAGATTGTTTTTAAATGTACATAATTCGAAGGTTATGTTGCAGTTGTCTTGTAAAAAGACTGCTCCTCCACGACCTGCTCCAACACAGTTTGTGAAAGTAACATTTGTAACATTAATGTTGGAACCTGTAAACATGATTGCACCAGCATCTCCACCAGTAGTGTTAGTGTCCCAGTGGCTTGAGTCCCAACCGGCATAAGTAATTAAATCACCTTTAATTGTTCTAAATGAATCATCTCCACCATGTGAAATTGTATTGATAATAGTAATGTTTTGCAAATCACCATACCAACCGTCGTAGTAGATTGCACCAGCTGAACGTGCAGCCTGAGTATGGTTGAATACACAATTATATATTTTACCATAGTTAGCACCTGCCAGCCAGTCTACTCCTCCACCATTGGTACCTGAAGTACAGTTAATGAAAGTACAATTGTCATAAGTAATATTATCGGATCCGGTCATGTATGCTCCACCACCACGGCGGGCAGAGTTGGAATCTATGAAAGTACAGTTATATACTATACCTATATCACCACTCCAGAGAATTGTACCTCCATCACCACCGAAGAATTGATCAACAGCCCAATCAACAGGGGAAATAATAGATTCAGAAAGTGTAATATCAATTTCATCTAATTTTTTCCATTTATTATCTTTAATAATCCATGATTCAAAGTGAGCAATGTCTCCATCAAGTGTCTGGTTGACAACATATAATTTGCCAGTATCAAATCCTTCAATTGTAGAAGTATCTATTGGACTGGTTAAAAGCACAATATCAGTATCCATGTTAAAGTCAAAGTCCGAATCTTCATGAGCCTCACCAGTCGCCCTATTATTTATAAATATACATTGAGTTACATTACCGTTTTCACCGTGCCAGAAGATTGCACCACCGTTACGGTGTGCTGTATTGTTGACAAATTCAGTATTGTAAACAACACCATATGTAGCGCCTTCGTGCCAGTCAACAGCACCACCATTGGTTCCTGCAGTGTTGTTTATGAAGTGAGAGTTATAGAATGTGGTATTATTGTTATTGTAGTCATAACCATGAAGGTATACTGCTCCACCACGGGCGATTGCAGTGTTGAACTTAAACCAACAATTATCTACAAATCCATTGTTTCCTGCCCATATGACTGCACCACCGTCACCTTGATCATGTTCTGCATCTTCTATATTTCCCAATGCATGGTTTTCTGTGAAGTTTGAATTTAAAATCTTACCGTCGTGACCTTCCCAGTAAATTGCACCACCGTTTGAGCCGGCTGTGTTGTTTTTAAATGT
>CAZOYH010000226.1:0-2653 GCA_964583995.1 uncultured Methanobrevibacter sp. | reverse complement strand
TCATTGTCCATGATACCGAATTTACTCATTACTCCACCTGTGATACAGTGGTCGTGGTGTCCTGCACCGACCATTGGGTTTACTCTAAAGGATATTTTCAATCCTTCAGGATCAACTATTTTGGATAATCTTTTAAGTGCTGATACGGAGTCGATGTTTAGGACTGCTCCTTCATCATGAACGAATTTTAGCTCATCGTTGGTAATGTTGTTACCTGTAAACAAGATTCTGTCTCCTGAAAATCCAAGCATTTTGGAAATGTGGACTTCTCCTGGAGATACTGCATCAATACAGCAACCTTCAGATTCCAATATTTTCATTACTGCAAGGTTGGTATTAGCTTTACATGCGTAAAATACTTTGAAATCTTTGTAGTATTTTGAAAATGCAGAATAAAATCTGTTGTAGTTGTCTCTAATCCTATTTTCATCAATTACATAGGTTGGAGTTCCAAATTCTTCTGCAATGTCACATGCATCTGCTCCACCTATATCCAGGTGGTTTTTATCGTTAACTTTAATATTTAAATCCATAATTAAAACTCCTAAAAAAGTTACATTATGTATTTAATTATGTTTTTGACTTTATTTATAACTAGCGAAGGAAATTGTTTTTCCGTAGAAATTAATTAAGATGAAATAGAAATTAGTAATTAGTGATAATATGGGCAGACCTTATGGACTTACTGTGCGCGGAATAATCAAAAATAGTTCAAATGAAATTTTAATAGTAAAAAGACATCCAAAATCTAAAACAGACCCTGAAATGTGGGAATTACCTGGCGGAAAAGTGGAAAAGGGAGAGTTTTTTGCTGATGCATTAGTTCGTGAAATTAAAGAGGAAACCAATCTGGACTGTGAAGTGGGAGACTTCTGTGAAGCTGTTCAAAACGACTACATGCACAAAAGAACCGTGCAAATTATGATGTATTTAGAAAATGTTAAAGGCAACTTCCAGATTAGTGATGAACACACTGACGGCAAATATGCATCATTTGAGGAAATAAAAACATTAGAACTGTCAAGTTCCTTTAAAAAAGTTCTGGACAAAAAAGACTGGATGCTTTAACTACATCATCGAAAATGTAGTTAAAGGTAAAAATATTAAATCCCCCTCTTTTTTGATTAAATCCGTAGATTGTGATATAACTATTCCATATTCACAATTATATGCATTCATTGTTTTAGTTACCTGTTTTCCATCTTTTTTACCAATTCCAACTTCAACAGGAATCTTATCGCCTTCAAAAGTAGTGATGATGAAATCTGCCATTCCTTTCTCGGACGGATAGAAAATTCCATTTGGTTTTGAAACCGTGTTATGTGATATAAAAAGACTTGATGCAACTAGATTCTCAGCTAGAATTCCCTTATAATCATTATTATCTGGAGTATGTTTTCCCAATGTGAAATTAATACTTGCAGTTATGGATGGAGATAAAAAATAATATTTTGATGGTTTTCTAATCATTTTTCCAGCCCCCCCATAAGGTTTAATATTGAAAATTAAATGTGTTTTTTCTAAAATTTCCAATAAATCTGATACATTTGACCTTGAAGTACCTAAATTTTTAGCCAAACTATTTATTGACAATCCTCCAGGTTTTTGAGTGGCTAAAAATGACAATATGTTAAGTAATATATTTTTAGTGTTTCCATTGAAAGCTTTATAATGCCTTACATCTTTTTCCATTATTCTATTAACAACCTCATAGATTCTTCTATGTGCATTAATATCATCTAAATTTAGGCTTAGTGGAAATCCGCCATAATATAAGAAATATTCCCATTCCTTTATTAATGGTTTACCAATTGAAGAAGTGTGTTTTAACAATCCAGTTTCTTTTTTAACAACATTTTCAATATTTCCTGTCAACAGCATGTCCATTATATCATTTGAAATTCCAATTGATGGAATGTTGTGTTTTAGAAATAGATATTCCTGAAAGTTCATTGGATATATCCTTTCAAAAATTGTTCTTCTAGCTGAATTAATATCAAGTTCAAAATCTAATGCTTTTGAACCTGTGAAAATCATGAATATCTTTTTAGATTGATCAATAATTATCTTACCTGTTTTTGACCAGTTTTTATCTTCCTGTGCTTCATCAATAAATAAAAATAATTCTTCAGTCAATGTTGCAGGATATTTATGATGAATATCTTCTACAAAAACATTAATCAAGTCATTTAAATTGGCATTAGGAATGGAATTTAATTGATCTACTGATACATAGAGAATTCTATCTTTTTCAATTCCCCTATTAGTTAAATAATCATAAATTTGAAATATAAGTGTGCTTTTCCCAACACCTCTAAGACCAGGCATTACTATAAACCTGTTCTCATCGTATCCATTTAGAAAATCATCTACATATTTTTTTAAATAATAAAAGGAATTACGATGATTGAATGCAATATCTTGAGATTTTGTAAAAGCATCTGAAAGATATGGCATTGTATCTATTTGTTTTATAATGTATTTTTGATAGTCGTCTCTTGATACCATAATAACAACTCCATTCCTTGTACATAATTTAGTACAAGTAATATATAAAGCCTTGTACATAATTTAGTACAACTTAATTCAAGTAAATCTTTAAGAAACTATAGTGTCAGACAAAAAAATTATATAAATGTGACTAAAATTGAGT
>CAZOYH010000225.1:0-2654 GCA_964583995.1 uncultured Methanobrevibacter sp. | reverse complement strand
CTATCATCGATAGTTTGATTATATTTAATTGCCTAAAATGGAGGTGAAAAGAGATTAATTATCTTAAAACACATATTAGATTAAAAAAAGCTTTAACAATCAAAATAATATTAAAACCATATGTTCCAATCATGAAAATAATTATCCACATTGCTTCACCTCCTTTTTGAGATGTAATGAGGGAAACACCATAACAGCTGTGAGAAAAACTGCTACAATTAGCAAATAAATACTCGGTTAAACAAATTAACACCATATTTATCAGCCCCCAAAACATTTTTGTTGAAGGTCTTTTAACTAGAAATATATTGTTTAAACTAAGATTTAAAGCTTGTTGAAGCCACTTCGTAAAATTGATGTGAAAAAAACATCACATATAAAGCTTTCGGTGAAAATAATATGAATTAAAATAATCTAGACTGCGTGTCAATGAAACTTGGCTCTGAAATTTCTTTTACAACATCACCATCACTAAGCTCACCAATTAAAATTGGCGAGGTGGGATTGTGCAACTTCTGGTTCTTTTTAACTAACTTGATTACTGTTAGCGTAACAGTATTTGCATCCGTGAAGGCATGTATTGTATGCTCCGATATCCCTTCCAAATAAACAATCACAATCACGAATAATATATTTTCCTTTAGGCACTTTTAGATTAAAACCTATCGCATTTTCGAGGACATTTTTGGTCATGCACCCTGAGGAGTCAAATCCAAATTGGTCTAGGAGAGTTCCTTCAACGCAGGTTTTCATCTTGAAATCATATTCTTTAGCTATTTTTGCGAAGTTTTCACCGCCATATTTATAAGATCTATTAAAAAATGAGAGTTTACGATAAAAAAAAATTTTAAAAATATTATGATTAATTATGTGGACCATTAGAAAAAAATATTGAATTTGAAAGACGCATGAAAAAACCTCCATTTAACAAATAACAAAAAATACTTGGTTTTAGAAAGGGTTCATTTTTAAAATATTTCTCTTAACTTATATTTTAATTGATTTTAGATATTATAATTTTGTCAGTACAACTCATATGCTAAGTAATTTTTAATGATTATTTTAATATTTTTAGGGGGTTCATTTTTTGGTCAAATTTTGGACCCCTCAATCATTATTATTGAACCCAACATCAAACAAAAAAGTAATACTTTTTATCAATCATTAACTTTCTAATTAATTTTTGTTCTTCCAAAGACCTTAAATCTCGTTTTGCAGTGGATTTTGAAATATTGTATAGTTCAACATATGATTTGTAAGTAAATTTAGCATCATCGTTTTTCATTTTAAGTAATGCATCAATTTGCCTATCATTAAGATTAAACTTTTTATAATCTTCTGCAGTTGCATTCTTTGGAAGTATTAGTCTGCCATTTGGTCCTCTTAAAACTACCCTAAAGTAAAATCCATCTTCAAATTCAGGTTCTGGAAGATTACTTTTCTTCATTTCATCTCTCATACGAGTTATACCTGTTCCTACGTGTTCCATGTATTCTGTTGTTTCAAATATTTTACAGATGTTTTTATTTCTGTGTTTTGGGTTTTTATGAACTCCCAAATCTTCAATAGTCATAGGATATGGCAGTTTTCCAGGACTTATTATTTCAATCCGATCATCATAAATGTAAAATGTTATGCAGTCTCCTGTTAATGTGTAATCACGGTGAGCTATTGCATTGATAAATGCTTCTCTAACTGCTTTTATGGGATATTCCGGAATGGGTGTTCTTTTCATTCCAGTAACAATGCCCCCAAGTTTGGTGTTTTGATAAAAGAAACTATCAAATTCTTTTATTAATTTTAAAAACGAGCTTTGTGTGAAGTGTTTGTCGATTATTTCAAGCCTTTCATTGCCATTGAACCGAACCATTTTCACCTCATGCTCCAAATCGAATTTGGATATGTCTTTTGTGAAAAATAATGCTCCAGCTTTGTTAAAATGGAATACATTATTTTTATCGATTTTTCCAGCCCCAATATACTCTAGAATTTTATCCAAATCTCTTTTCCCAAATAAATCACGAATAGATTCATTTTCAAGTATATCCAAATAGAGTTCAACAGAATCCATATCAACATCATCAATTGAAGAGTTGTATAACATCTGTTTATCATAATCAACATATGTCAGCCTATTGTCAATGACTTCCTGAAGGCTTCTTTTAACTTCATTTAGTAGTTCTTCTTTGGTTGTAAAAGTTTTATATTTAGCCACATCACGAATTCTATTTAAAAATTTTGTACTGCCCTCATCTCTTGCATCACACTGTTTTATGAAAAAAAATGCATCATGTTTATCTGCAATGAAAGTATTATATTCATATTCAGTTGCTGAAATATCATCTTCATAGATTCCTCCATAATGTTGACCAATTAATCCTATATAGACATCGGCTTGTTCAACTTCATTTAAAAATACTTCATTAGAAGAAAATGATCGGCAATATCCTCTTCAAATACAAACAATTCAATATTTCGACTGAAATAAGAGTCTTTTTTAAGTTCATCAAACAGAAATTTCCTTTCAGTGGAAAATTCCTTTTGATTACTGCTAATAAAAACTTTAACAACCATGAATATAACTATTACATCAAAACAATATAAAATTTGTCTTTTTTAAAAAGCAATATTGATTTAACAAAAAGATTTTCAAA
>CAZOYH010000224.1:0-2699 GCA_964583995.1 uncultured Methanobrevibacter sp. | reverse complement strand
ACTCCAGCTGGAATTAAGCTATTTGCACCAGTGTCTTCTAAAAAGGTTTACAAAAACTTCGGCTGGGCGATGATATTTGTTTTAATTATTCTTTCAATTATTGTTCATGCCCAAGTCCTATTTAATCTGTTTGAACAATACGTTTACCAGTTATAATTGCAGACAAAGAACAATCCTGAGTTTTTTATCCAAAAAGCGAACTTTGAAACAATATAAAGTACAGGCAGTTCTATTAATGGTCCAATTACCAGAGCAATCGCTATTAGTTCATGACTTGGAAAAGAGTTTATCGCAATTGCAAGTGCCAAGGGGGAATTTCGGGCAAGGGTTGTCATTGTAAGGCTTGCATATTGGGAATATGTGAAGTTAATTTTTTCAGCCAAAAGTAAGTCTATTATTGTATTTGCGCTAAAAAACAAGATTAACGGGATGAATATTGTTATAACGGAGTTTAGATTGGTTAACAATAAACCTCCTTGACTTGCAAATATGCAGAATACTGCCAGTGCTAAAAATAGGATTTCTAAGCTGCTGAATAATCCAATTATTTTTTCTTTGGCGTCATCTTTGAATAATAATTTTGTAATCTGCGCTAAAGCAAAAGGAATTACAATAACTGTTAGGATTGAATATCCTAACTGCGAATAATCCATTGTATTTCCACTTGAAAAGAAAATAATCAGATAAATAGGCAGTAATACAATTTGAAGTATCAGGTTAACGGGAAGTATTGATAAGCTTAATTTTAAGTCTCCTTTGGCAAGTTTGGTAAAAACCAAGTACCAATCGGTGCAGGGGGCCAATATCAACATGAAAAATCCGATTAAAATATCAACGTTTCCCTTTAGAAATATGCTTCCAAGAAAATATCCGAATAATGGTGTCCATATGAAATTAATTAAAATGCTTGTAATTGAGAATTTGACATTTTTAAAACTGTTTTTCAGCTCATTTAATGGTATTTCAAGAAATACTCCATAAAGCATTAAACATAGAAATATTGTGATTAAATAATCTGTATTTTGAGCTATCATGTCAATATTACTGAATACTAGTCCAATTATCACAGCAAGAAATATTATTAATGGTTCTATCTTTTCAACTAATTTCATCATAACACCTTTTAGGTATAACTAAATTTAAAAACAGTAATATATAAATTTTTTATTTTTAGATATTTTTTTCTAATTTTACTTTTTAATATGATTTCATTCTCCTTTTTAATTTTATTGAACAATATTGTTCATTTTGATTTTTTAAAAATTATTTTTTACATTTTTTCTATTTTTTAAAGGTATTTTTTTTAAAAGCATACATTTATAATAAATAATCATGATAAATAATAATATTATTATAATGTCAATTTTTTGACTTTTAATTATATAATGAAATGGAGCTTGTTTAATGTTTTTGACTAGAATCGGTTATGGAATTATTTATTTCTTAGACCTTATTTATGAAATCATTAAATCAACAATAGATGTTGCATTTAATAGAATTATGAGGGGAAATATTGATCCTATAATTGTTGATGTTGAAACAGTTTTAGAGAGACCTGTTTCACAGACAATTTTAGCAAATAGTATTTCTTTAACCCCTGGTACTTTGTCTGTTGATTTGGACAGTGAAAATAACATTATCAAAGTAGCTGCTATTTCTCCAAGAAGTAAAGAGGATATTATTCCTTTTGAAAAATATATTAAGAAAATGTTAGAATAAAATCACATTTTCTCATAAAAAAATCGAGTGAGATAGTATGGATATATTGTTTATTTCAAAATATATTGTGGTTATTGCATTAATTATAGTAATGTTGGCCGCTCTAAGATTAAGCGCATATAAATCCACCTCAATGGGACTTTTAGGAAGTTCTATAGTTGTTAATGCTTTTGCAGTAGCATTACTCATTGTTGGTGGTTTATATAACCTTGAATTCTATAGAGATATATCATTAGCTTTAATATTCTTTGGTTTTGTAGGTACTGTTGCTTTCGCTGTAGTTTTAGGAGGGGATGAAAAATGATAGAATATATTCAATCAATCCTTCTTATTATAGCAGCAATTTTAATGATTATAGCAGCAATAGGGCTCGTTAGCTTAGGTAAAAATACAAAGAATGCTGTTTATGCAAGAATCCACATTGCAGGCCTATTTGATATTGCATGTATTATCGCCATGATTGGAATTGGTCAGTATTTGTTGGCTGGAATTTACTTTATTCTAGCACCATTCATAGCACATGCAGTGGCTAATGCTTATTGGAAAAAAGAAGATAGAGAAAATAACGTTGATTTACAGAATATCGAAGAAGTTGTAGATGAAAACCATCCGTTTTTACACTCTAAAGAAAAGATGCAAGCTTTAGAAAGTAAAGATTCAGAAAAACTTAAAGCGGATGACAGATTTTCAGTTACAACATTAGAAATTAATGAGGATGAGTAAGATGTTAGACTTTGTATTAATGATTATAATTGTTGTAAGTGCAATTCTCGCTCTTATTCAAAAAGACTTATTAAAAGCAGCAATCTTAACAGGATTTTCAGGCGGGGCTCTTGCAGTTCTTTTCCAAGTATTACTGGCTCCTGATGTTGCTTTAACTCAGGCTATTGTTGGAGCAGCCATAGTTCCTGTATTTATTGCTCTTGCTGTTAAAAAAACTCAAAGGGAGGATAGCTAATGGCACAAACACAACTTGCGAT
>CAZOYH010000223.1:0-2708 GCA_964583995.1 uncultured Methanobrevibacter sp. | reverse complement strand
CTTAAATCCAGTAACGGTAAAGCTATAAGCGGTAAAGAAATAAAATTCACCTTCAACGGTAATACATACACTGCTAAAACCAACTCTAACGGTATTGCTTCTGTAACTATTAAGTCTGCTGATATCAACAAACTTAAAGCTGGTAGAACATACGAACTTAGAGCTCAGTATGTAAACGATTTAGTTAAAGGTAAGATTAAAGTTGTCAAAAAATAGGGTGATATAAACACAAACCCTATTTTTCTTTTTTTATTTTTTTAATGCAATTTTTTTCCCAAAGCTGTTTTTCCTAATTTTTATATAATATTAAAAATAAAGATTTAACCATTAATATATGGTGGTTAAAT
The DNA here is from genome assembly GCA_964583995.1 of uncultured Methanobrevibacter sp. Taxonomy (GTDB): domain Archaea; phylum Methanobacteriota; class Methanobacteria; order Methanobacteriales; family Methanobacteriaceae; genus Methanocatella. The sequence goes on along the minus strand of CAZOYH010000223.1, from coordinate 2,361 downwards.
GAGAATACTTCTTATTCATTCTGATTATTTAAACTATAATGTAAAAAATAAGACACCTGTAGCCGAAGATATCGAAGAAGCTAAAAAAGAAGGCTCCTTTGATGATTCTTTAGTAGTGTTTACAGCTGTTGAAAAAGATGACGAAAATAATCCAGAAGGTATTGTTAAGAATTTAGTTAGTGAAGTTAAAAAAGCTAATGATCAGGTTAAGGCTGAAAATATTGTGCTTTATCCTTATGCACACCTTTCTTCATCATTAAGCTCTCCAAAAGTGGCAGTTCAAATCTTGAAAGATGCAGAAGCTGCTTTAATCAATGAAAACTTCCAGGTTCAAAGAGTACCTTTCGGATGGTATAAGGCATTTGAGATTTCCTGTAAAGGACATCCTTTAAGTGAACTTTCAAGAAGCATAACAGCCGATGAAGAAGATCAAAAAGTTGAAAGGAAACCTTCAAAATGGCAAATTCTTGAAGGAAATACTATCACACAGATAGATGACTTCGACTTTAAAAACAAATCTTTCAAGCAACTTGTAGATTATGAGTTAGGCTGTGGAGCATCTGATGAAGGTGAACCTCCTCATGTAAAATTAATGAGGCAAAAAGAAATCTGCGACTATGAACCAGCATCAGACGTGGGGAACTTGAGATGGTATCCGAAAGGAAGACTCATAAGAGACCTTTTAGCTGATTATGTTTACAACTTAACTGTAGATAACGGCGCAATGCCAATCGAAACTCCGATATTTTATGATTTGGACAACGAAGCAATATACCAACATGCATACAAATTTGGAGAAAGACAATACAGAACAGACACCAAAAAGAACCTCATGCTTAGATTTGCATGCTGCTTTGGTGCGTTTCGTGTAATGGCAGATTCATACCTGACATGGAAAAACCTTCCAGCAAAAGTATATGAACTATCTACTTACAGTTTCCGTTTTGAGAAAAAAGGAGAAGTTGTAGGTCTTAAAAGATTAAGGGCATTCACCATGCCGGATTTCCATTCATTCTGTGCTGACGTACCAGCTTCTTTAGAGGAATTTGCAAACCAGACTGAAATGTGTATGCAAACAGGTAAAGACTTGGATTTGGACTTTGAAGTAATATTCAGAGCAACTCAGGACTTCTTTGATGACAATGAGGAATGGATGTATGAAATAGCAGAAAAATTCCAAAAACCAATTCTTTTAGAAATCTTACCTGAAAGACACCACTACTGGGTTTGTAAAATAGATTTAGCAAATATTGACGCATTAGGCCGTCCTATTGAAAACCCAACAGTACAAATCGATGTTGAAAGCGGTAAAAGATTCGGTATTACATACTTAGGTGAAGACGGCCAGCAGCACAACCCTACAATCCTTCACTGTTCCCCGACAGGCAGTATCGAAAGGGTATTATGTGCAATGCTTGAGAAAACCGCACTTGAAATCAACGAAAAAGCTCCAATGCTTCCAACATGGTTAAGTCCAATACAAGCAAGAATCTTAACCGTTGGAGAATCCCAAAAGGAATTTGCAGATGAATTATACAATAAAATCAATGCAGAAAACATCCGTGTCGACATTGATGACAGGGATGAAAGTGTCGGTAAAAAAATCAGAAACGCCTCTCAGGAATGGATTCCATACATTTTTGTCGTTGGAGACAAGGAAGCAGAATCCGGCAAGTTCCAGGTAACTGTCCGTGAAACCGGCCAAAAAGTCGAAATGACAGTGGATGAATTGATTGTTGAAATCAAAAGTAAAACCGAAGGTAAACCATTCAGAAGATTGCCTTTACCTAAAGATATTTCAAGAAGGATTAATTTCCAATAATTATTTAAAAAATTAAACTTATATTATTATATGGAGGAATTTAATGGACCCAATGTATAGAATAGGAGAAGCTCTTATTGGAGATGGACCTGAATTAGCTCACATTGATTTATTAATCGGTGACAAGTTTGGCCCTGTTGGTCAGGCTTTCGCTAACGGTTTATCAAACCTTTCTGTAGGACACACTCCTTTAACAAGTGTAATTAGACCAAACTTAATGACAAAACCAGCTACTTTAATTATTCCTAAAGTAACTGTTGGTGATTTAGAAGACGCTAGTAAAATATTTGGACCTGCACAAACCGCTGTTGCAAGAGCAGTAGCAGATGCAGTTGAAGACGGATACATTCCAAAAGACATTGTTGAAGACATTGTAATCAATGTAAGTGTATTTATTGATCCTTCTGCAAAAGACTACAGGAAAATATATCAATACAATTATGGTGCAACCAAATTAGCTATCAGAAGAGCAATGGAAGGATATCCATCCATCGAAAAAGTGCTTGCGGAAAAAGACCGTGGAACTCACCCAATCATGG
>CAZOYH010000222.1:0-2748 GCA_964583995.1 uncultured Methanobrevibacter sp. | reverse complement strand
AACTACTTTTTTTAAGAAACTTTTAATAAAATTTATATTATTTTAAAAAGATATTTATAACCAAGTTTTAATTGAGGTTATAAAATGTCTTTTTTAAGTAAAATTTTTAATAGAGGTCCTAAACCTGTTATTGCTCATTCTAAAGAAGGTAATTTGGGCACATTAACTGCTCAACAAGCAGGACCTGCAAGTCCTGGAGCTGTTAAAAAACCTGATGTTTACTATGTAACTGCTTCTGTAGAGTTAGGTAACACTACAACCAAATGTATTGTCATGGCAACAAATTTAAACACTAGTGAATCATATTTGTTAAATAAAACTGTTAAAATGACAAGGGACATTAGGCCACCTAAACCTTCAGAAGAAGTATTCGGTAAGACTGTTTGGGGAATTGAACTATCAAAAGAAGCGGTAACAGAACTTATCAGAGATACTGTACTCGAATCTCTTAGAAAGTGTAATGTTGATAAAGATAAAGATTTGGACTTTGTTGTAAGGTCAACTGGTGTAACTGCCGGTTTTGCAACTGCAGAAGAGGCAGGCCAACTCATTATTGCACTTGCTGATGGATGTCTTGAAGCTGATATTCCGCCACGTAAAATGTCTCCGGCAATGAGTGTATCTCAACTTCCTGAAAAATTGCATAAACATACTCTTTTGGAAAATATCATGTTTGATGGGGCTGTTGTTAGTGTAGTTCCTCCTGAAGGTAAAGAAACTGTTGCAAATGAGATGGAAGGGGAATTAGTTACTGCAGGTATTAAATTAGGTGCTAAATGGACTGATGTTGATTATAGAAATCCTTGTGTTTCTCTAGACTTTGGTTCAACATTGGCGGGACGTATTGTTAATGATAATGAACCTTATGCTAACACTGTGGGAAACTTTTTAGGTCTTGCAGGTGTTGTAAGCGATTCACTGGCAAGAGGTTCTGGTTTAATTGACAAGAAAAATGGTGCTGCTTTAGATATATACTCTGATAAGGCAATGAAAAAAGCAGATCACAAACAAGCTGAAGCTAACGCTCTTGAAGCGCATAAGTTAATTAATATTACTAAAGTTCCTATGGATGTCGAAAGATTCGGTACTGTCCCTGTTAATCCTGAAGCAGCTCAAAATGCTGGAACTACATTAATTGGTTGTGATGTTGGATTTAATGGTGATAAGTTACCTGAATTGATGGATGTTGGAGCACAGTTCTATGATGAGTATGGTCTTCCGACTTTACTTTCAACTTTGGATTATGTAAGTACAAACATTGTTACAAGATGTTTGGATGTTGCCTTTAGTGAAAATGTTATTATTCCAGGTTCTGCTTTAGGTATTACTGGTAGGGCAGGTATAACTGGACGTAAACCACAACTTATTTTGGAAGCTGTTCAGGACAAGTTTGAAAATATTGTTTTTGTTGAAGATGGTCTTGCATTAGGTTCAGCTATTATGGCTCGTTGTATGAATTCAATGGGAACTCCTAAAGTGCCTATTGGAGGTAAACAAGGAGGAAGATGCATTCTTAAAGATCGTATGAAAATGGCTGGTGGAAAATTCGCTTAAACATTAGTGGTTTATCATGATTTATGCAATTTTGATGGCTGGAGGTAGGGGGACAAGACTCAAAGTTCCTTGCGAAAAACCTCTTTTCAAATTACATGATAAACCCTTAATTAATTTTGTACTTGATAACTTAAAAGCATCTAGATTAATCGATGAGATTATTATTGCAGTTAGTCCAAATACTTCAGAAACTACAAGATATCTGAAAAGTCATGATGGTGATTATACTATTCTTGACACTTCAGGTGAGGATTATTTGACTGATTTGTCTTATATTTTGGATTATTTTGAAAAAAAGTCTAAAGATGATATTTTACTTTTTATTAATGCGGACTTGCCGTTTATTTCAACTGAGACTATAGATTATGTTTTAAATTATTATTTTAACTCATCTAAAGATGCACTGTCTGTTTTAGTTCCTGTAGAAATTTTTAAAGAATTAGGTTTGGAGTATTCCTATGAATTTAATGGCAATGTTCCGTCTGGTTTAAACATTTTAAGAAGTGAAAATATCATTCAGGATGAAGATCAACTGATTCTTGCGAAAGTTGAACTTGCATTAAATATTAATACGATTCCCGATAGTAAAGTTGCTGAAAAGTTGTACAATCAATATTATATTTAAATATGATGAAGTTAAATATTTATATAATTGAATTTAATTTTTATTAGGTGATTTAATGGAAAATAAACAAATTCCTAAAAGAGAAGAAAAATTATGGAGCGAAATCAGAAATTATCAAGTAGCCACCAATAATGCACGTATTCTCGGTGTATTGGATGAATTAATCATTAACGAAAAAACCGGTAAAATCGTTGATATTGCAATTAGGGTTGAAAGTGACCGCAATATTCATGTAAAAGGTGCTAAAAGAAATGGTGACTTATTATTAGTTCCTTTTGCTAAAGTCGAAAAAGTTGGCGAATTTATTATTGTAACTGAATAATTTCAGTTATCTTTTTTTTATTTATTTTTCTTATTTGTGTTAACTATTTATATTTTATAAATCAATGTTATATTTGTATAAACAAATTCATATTTTTTTCATAAAGGTGATTATATGTTGCTTGAAGTAGAAAATTTAGCGGTTGAAGTAGCTGGAAAAAGGGTTTTAAAAGGAGTAAATCTTTCTATTGAAGAAGGTGAAACTCATGTTCTTTTAGGACCAAATGGTGCTGGTAAAAGTACTTTAT
>CAZOYH010000221.1:0-2792 GCA_964583995.1 uncultured Methanobrevibacter sp. | reverse complement strand
GGGACGAATACCGTGTTCAAGTATTCGGATATGAACAAAGAAAATATTTAGATATTTAATCTAAATATTAATTTTTTATTTTTTAAAGTTGGAGTTACTTTATGTCAGAATCTGAACATAGAATGATAGAGATTTTAAGAATCCTGAATGAACAGGACAAACCTACCGGTTCCAAACTGATAGCTGATGAACTGAAAAACAAAGGCTTCAATTTGGGTGAACGTGCTGTAAGATACCACATGCAAATTCTGGATGAAAAAGGCTATACCGAAAGGATGGGCTATTCCGGAAGACGCATTACAAATCTCGGTCGTGAAAAACTGGAAAAAGGACTGATATATGATCAGGTTGACTTCATTTATTCAAAATTTGAAGAAATGATTTATTTAACTGACTTCAACTATATCACACAAGAGGGAAATGTTGTTGTAAATACCTCAACTATTTATAATGAAGAATCGATTAATATACTTAAAAGTATTATTGAAAGTGGCCTTTCTGTTAGTCCTTATGTTAATTTAAATAGGGTTGGAAATGAGGATAAAATAGAAGTCACAACATTATGTGGAACAACAATTGACGGGATACTCCTTAATGAGGGAATACCATCACAACCACAATATGGAGGTCTTCTAAAAATTGAAGATTCACAACCTATTAAATTTACTGAATTAATTTCATACAAAAAAACATCCCTAACTCCTCTTGACGCCTTTTCCTCCTCCGGATTAACATCAATTCATGATGTGATAAACACCGGCAGCGGAATTATACCTGCAAACTTCAGGTTGATTCCGGGAATCGGAAGACAAAAGGCCGTGGACATTATTAACAAGCTTGAAAAGATAGGAATAGGTGGCGTAATAGCCATTTCTGAAGAGGGAAAAGATATTTTAGGAATTCCTGTTCCAGATGGAATGGTTGGAATATCAATTGTTGGTGGAATTACACCATTTTGTGCCATTCAGGAAGAAAATCAGCCTATTGACATAAAAATAGCTGAAGAAATCAGAGATTTTAAAACATTATCTCATTTAACATCAAATGTTAAACATTCATTAAAAGAAGTGGAACATGATATTCAGCCAAAAATACCGTTTTTACTTTCAAAAACCTGGAATTTAATCCAGCAAGTTGATTTTGATGTTGAAAAAAGAAAAGGAGACATTATTTCAAATGTTTCCTACATTAACCGTGACGATTTAGATTCCGCTTTGAGAATAATGGAAGAGACCTACAATAATAATCCAAAATACATTAACCCATACTACAAACTAATCGATCATCCAACCGACGATGACAAGATTGGTATTGCAACAATCTGTAGTTTAAGTATTGACGGAATATTAATAGACAATGGAATCATGAGCAATCCGAAATATGGTGGATTGCTTGAGCTTACCGAACCGCCTTTATTTATTGATTTAATCTCATACAACGGTTCAACAGAAGATCCACATAAAATATTTTTAGCTAAAAATATGACATCAATAACTAGAAATATAGGACCTAGCAAGATTCTAGCTAGTTTTAAAGAGATTCCATATATATCCAGAGATTACAGTGTTTATCTCCTAGATATATTAAACAATATTGGATTTTCAATATATAAAATTGGAAAACCAAGAGAACTAGCTTATAATGCAAAAGCTGATAACTATAACTTTGGTGTTGTAACTGGCAGTGGTTTAAACTCAATTGGTGCTATTAAAGAAAAAGGTATTGATATTGAAGTTAAAGCCATTGAAAAATTATTACCTTTTGAAAAAATGGATAGGCTGTAATTAGATTACAGTAACTTCCACATCTTCACCATTTTTAGGATAATGAGTAAATTCAATTATATCATCTTCTACTTCATAAACATCAATTTCAATTGTGCCACCCAAATCACTTTCATCAAGTGAAACTAAGAGTTTAAAACCTGGTTTTCCAAAATACTCTGAAAAATCAACATTTAAGACCTCACCTTCGGCAAAAATTCTATCATATGAAATTTCAATCCTATCATGAATTTTAACATTTTCTTTTAAGTATGCTATAGCATCATTTATTGTTAATTCTAAAGTTTTCATGAAACTCATCTCCTATTAAAAATATGTTTTAATATATATAAATGTTTGTTTGTTATGATGCGAACAAAAAAATTTTCAATAAAAAAAGAAATTAAATTAGTTCAATGATTATTTCTTTACCATCATGAATATGGCGCATTTCTAATAAATCATCACCAATTTCCTTAAAGTCTACTTCAATAGACTGGTTTAATATTTCTCCTGTTAACTGCAATCCAACTCTAAGACCTTCACCAGTTACTTCATCTTCTTCAGTAATTCCTAATACTTCGCCAGGAGCAAAAATACGATTGTATGAAATTTCTAAAATATCAGTTACATGAACATTGTTTCTAACATATTCAACTGCTTCTTCAAGTGTCATTTGAACTTCTTCTACCATAATATCTACCAGAACCAAAAAAAATAAAAAAGAAAGAGAAAGGAATTATAAATTCCTGTATTCTCTGATTGAAGTATATTCGTCGTCTAATTCGCCGTAAGTAGCTAATTTTTCTTTGTTAGCTTCAGCACCTAAGTAAAGATTACCTTTACCGTTAAGACCAATATCTCCAGTATAGTGGATGTATTTACCTTCAAAGGTAGTTCCATCTACTTCAGGATCTACAACAACACCGTTGAGAACAAATCCTTCGAGTAATCTTCCGAGGAATCCGTGAATAACAATGTTACCGTTTTTCATTTGTCCACCAGGCCAACGGTTTACGTTACCGTCGA
>CAZOYH010000220.1:0-2794 GCA_964583995.1 uncultured Methanobrevibacter sp. | reverse complement strand
TGCTCTTGAAGACTTAGGTAAATAGATTTAGAGATTAATTTCTCTATTTCTTTTTCTTTTTTTATTGACTCTTTTTTTTAGATTTTTAAATGATGATGTACTTGGTGTTATAGTTATTTATCATTTTAAATAGTTTAAAAGTTGATTAAACGAAGATATTTAATCAACCGTCCTTAAAATCTTAAGGATTTCACTTTTGTCTTTGTGAAGAGTACATTAATAATTAACCACACCAAAAATTATGAATTTATAAATATGCAAACGAATAGTTTTATATATATTCACATATAAATCATATTCTATGTTGTCCCAAATGAATATCAAACAACCAATTAGCAAAAGTGTCAGCACTAAATTAGCTGAACAAGAATATAATAGAATTAATGAATTGGTTAATGAAGGTTTATTTTTGAATAGTGCTGATTTTGTAAGAGAAGCTATCAGAGAAAAATTAAAAACATATGATGAAGTTGTTGTCTTAAGAGAAATACCTTATATTCAAATGAAACAAGAAATTATAGAATACGTAAAAAAACACCCAGAAGTAGATGCAGTAGACATAGCAGATGATTTACTATTAGATGCATTTGAAGTAAACGATATACTAGTTGAATTAATTAAAGAAGGAATTTTAGGAGAGGTTTAAAAATATGACAACATGTTATGAAATCGGAGACAAACTGAAAGGATATAAAATCCTATGTGAGGCCAGACAAATAAAACAACCAAGAATAATACCAAAAACAGGAAGACACAAAGCACAAAGAACAATACTAAAAGACAATGCCGAAGCAACTATACTTGCAAAAGTAAAATACTTGGGAGATTAAATTCATCAAAGACTATATTCACTTAAGAATGGTTATACGCATTAACCAAAAATTAAGATTAAAGTTAAAAGAAATAATATATTACAAAGTTCAATGTTGAATTCTAACAAAAAATCAATAAATGAGATAAAACTCTCTGATAGAAATTATTAAGAAGTGCTATCATGTTTCGCAGTAATGATAATCAACAACTTTTACCCGATTTTTTAAACCAAGAATATCCTGAAATCTACAAATCAATAAATGATGAAGGCTACATTATCGAATATCCGACATTCCAATCACTTAAGGAAATCCACTTTGAAGATAAGGTTGTAGGGTTTATTACCTTCAATACATTCCACATCATTCCAACAGATTTAGTGATTAATGAATGTTACATTATTCCAGAATACAGGGGTAATAATCTGCTTTACAATGAATTATTCAGATTTATTACAACACCAAATGCCAATTTTTATCTGAGAAATCCGAATAAGGCTTTAATTAAGGTTCTGTTGAAAACCGGCATGGCAGGTAAAATTTCAGATAATCTTGTTGTAAGCTATATCAAGTTCGTTGTCATGATTGACACAGTATACAAAAATCCTAAAATCAAGCAGTTTTATAAAAGAACTGACGATAAAGTTCCATATAAAGCTGATTTGTTTGACATGGATTTATGCAGCGTACTGTTTTTAGATCCGGTTCTTGAATATGTTAAATTCAGTGATGTTTTTGCTTTAACCCTTCCAAGAAAAAACGATTTGAAAAAGTATAAATTAAGAAAAAAACTCAAAAGGGTTAATGAAAGCTATCTGGACAAAATTTATGATACTCATCAGGAAAATAAAGATGAAGTAATGGAGTTTTCAGAGGATGTTGAAAGATTCATATATGAAACCATAGCTGTTGAAAATGTTTTAGGCACCAGTGAAGAGTTAAAGCCGGATTTCATTAAATATTTAAATGACAATGATTTAACTGAAGAGGACGGCTTTAAAATCATAAATCATATTAACAAAGCTTTAGATGAAGGTCATTTAATACCTGAATCCTGCCATAGTAGAATGCAGTATCTTGTTGGAAATATTGATGCTCTTGATACTATTTTAGATGATGAGAGTGATGACTGTCCGTTTTGTGGCCGTTCAAATCTGGATTTTATTGAAATATGTGAGTTTTGCGGTGAAAAAATCAAGGATGGAAATTATCAGGATGAACTTATCGAAAAAATTAGTAATTTCGATTTCGATGCATTTATGGGAGATTTAAAGGACAGTTTGGATTTGGATGATATTTTAGGAAAAATTCCAATCGAGGAAAACGACCCATTATTTGAACTGAAAACATTCTACAATGACTATCTAACAGGTTTTGATTTTGAAGAAATTAAACAGTACTATCTAAATTCTAATGACGATGAGCCTATTGGGGATTTAATGGAAAATTACTTTGATAAAAAGATTTTAAACGAAAATAATGAAGAGGATAAATTTAAGCTATATGCTGATTATCTCTCCTCATTTTTCTATTACTCTTTAGACAACAAGCAATTTGACGATGCACTATCTTATATCATTCAGTTAGCGATTCTATCTTCCAATAAAGACGATGTTGGTGAGGGCAATATTATTGAGCGAAAACCTCACGCTATTGATGTTCACTTTGAAATTGACCAATTCCTCAATAACGATCCAACATTTGATTTGGATAACTCATATAAAACAGCAATTGATAATTTTAAAGTCAAAGATTGGCTTAACAATGAAAAAGAAGTATTTAGTGCTATTTCAGAGTTGTTAACTTAAATTTTTTTAAAAAAATTGAGTTTTAGAATTTCCTCTGGTGAAATTTCAGGATATGTATCAAAATAATTAAATAATGTAAAATATAAAATTAGAAGTGTACAAGATAGCTAAATATCTTTACATTGTTTTGTATTTATGGAAAGTTTAATATGTGGTTAGATTTATTTTAACTTC
>CAZOYH010000219.1:0-2880 GCA_964583995.1 uncultured Methanobrevibacter sp. | reverse complement strand
ATAACTCAACAGGAGTTGGCTGATAAAGTTGGTGTTACTCGTCAAACAATAAACGCTTTAGAAAACGCTCGCTACAATCCTTCCTTATTATTAGCCTATAATATTACGAAGATTTTGGGTAAACAATATATTGAAGATGTTTTTATATTGGATGAAGATTAAAGATAATATGGGATAGTATTCTTGTCCTTTTTAATCATATTAGTCTTGACTATTTATAATTAACTTTAATTAATTAAAAATCATGATATCATGTCTTCAATAAATGAAACACTAAAAAATATTACTTTAAAGGAGTTATGCATTGTCATAATTTCTTTATTTATTATTTTTTATGCGCTAAGCTTTTTTGATATTCTTTCATTTAACTCAACATGGATTTATGTTTTTGTTATTGTATATTTTATTTTTAAGTTTAGAAATTCATTTTTCAGTTTAAAAAAGGATATTTTAAGTGTTTTTTCAAAAGATTCAATTAAAGCAATACTATTAATCGTTGTTTTGAACATATTTTTATCATATGGTCTTTTGTATCTGTCAGATTTTATTATAAAGACATTCCCAGATTTAAGTTTTCTAGTCAACTGCCAATTATCTTCAATTTATTTGAATAATTCACTAAATTTAACTTTTGGCGCTATTTCAATTATTGTTATATCTCCAATTAGTGAAGAACTGATGTTTAGGGGGGTAATGTTAAATAGGCTGAAATTATTTGTCCCGACAAAATTTTCTATTATAATGACTTCCCTATTGTTTGCTTCTCTTCATAGTTTTGGTTCTATAACTTCCGCATTTATATTTGCTATGTGTATGGCTATTTTATATTTGAAAACAGATAATATTCTCGTTCCAATTTTTGCGCATTTTTTAAATAATCTCTTGGCAGAGGGAATTGTTTTTATTGACAGTCAAGATCTTTTGTTTACGAATTCGCTATTGGTTTATTCGTTTTCTATTCTGGCAGTTATTTCTTTTGCAATCCTTTTAATTTCAATTTCAAATGAATGGAATAATTTTAATATTGATTAAGTCAAAATATTTTTAAAGGAGTTTTATTATGGATTTAAAAAAAATTGGGATTGCTTTGATTTTCATTGGTATTGTATTAACTGTTGTTTTTATCGATAATGATAAAGTCTTTGTCCCAGCGTTAACTGTTACTGTTTTAGGATTTTTTATAACTGTTGTCGGGTTTGTTAGTGAAATTCGAAAAAGAAAAATTATCAATGATCAGTTGGATAAGGATATCGGGACAATTCTCCAGCCTCTCATAACTAAATATTCTAATTTAAATAAGCAGTATCGCTCTGAATTTTCCGGTGATGAGTATACTCAAAAAAGATTGCAGTTAAATAGGGACTTGGAAAGGGAAATTACAGAAAATCTTCCTTATTTGGAAAGTAGGGAAATAAAAAAAATTGTTATTCAGTTTAGTCAGGAACAGGACAAATTGAATTAATTTTCCAAATTTTTTTTCATTAATGTACAAATTGTTACAACAAGGTTTTAAATAGTACATTATACTAATAGTTTATTAAGTGATAGAATGTTTTCCCCAAGTTTAGATGAAGTAAAAGAAATAGCAGAAAATAAGGAATATAAAAGAATACCTATATCATATGAGTTATTTTCAGATATAGCTACTCCAATTGAAGTTTTAAGAATTTTAAAAGGTATAAGTAAGCATACATACATGTTGGAAAGTGTTGAGGATTCACAGAAATGGGGAAGATACAGTTTTTTAGGATTCAATCCTCTTTTAGAGTTCACATGCCAGGATGGTGAAGTAATAATTAAAGGTGATGAAAGCTTTGAAAAGCTAACTGATGATGAAAAAATAATTAAAACAGACAATCCTGGAGATGTAATTAAGGATTTAGTTAAACAGAACAAATCACCTAAATTAAGTTATTTACCTCCGTTTACAGGAGGCTTTGTGGGCTATTTTGCCTATGATTATATAAAATACTCAGAACCTTCACTTAATCTTGATGCTGAAAATCAGGACGGTTTTAAAGACATTGATTTGATGTTATTCGATAAGGTTATTGCCTTTGACAATTTCAAACAAAAAATAGTTCTCATTATCAATATGAAAACCGATGATTTGGAAAATAACTATAAAAAAACATGTGATGAGTTAAAAGAGCTGGCCAACTTAATAAAAACTGGTAAAAAACTTGAAATTGAACCTTTACAATTAAAATCTGATTTCAAACCAGTTTTTTCACGTGAAAAATATTGTGACATGGTTTTAAAAGCGAAAAATTATATTTATGAAGGGGATATTTTCCAAGTTGTGCTTTCAAATAAAATTGAAGCGGAAATTACAGGAAGCCTATTTGATACTTATAGGGTTTTAAGAACAACAAATCCCTCTCCATACATGTTTTATTTTTCAAGTGATGATATAGAAATAGCAGGAGCATCTCCTGAAACATTAGTCAAATTAACAGATAAAAAATTATACACATTTCCTCTAGCAGGTACAAGGCCACGTGGAAAGACAGAACAAGAAGATTTGGAGCTAGAAAAAGATTTACTTTCAGATGAAAAGGAACTGGCAGAACATAATATGTTAGTTGATTTGGGAAGAAATGACATAGGAAGAATATCCGAAATTGGTTCTGTAAGTGTCGATAAGTATTTGTCAATCGAGAGATTTTCACATGTTATGCATATAGGTTCTACAGTTAGCGGAACGCTTAGAAGTGATTTGGAATCCCTTTCGGCCATTGATTCAATTTTACCTGCTGGAACATTATCTGGTGCTCCAAAAATAAGAGCCTGTGAAATCATCAATGAACTTGAAGACAATAAAAGGGGAATTTATGGTGGGGCTATAGGATATGTTGATTTAAGCGGAAACATTGACAC
>CAZOYH010000218.1:1347-2894 GCA_964583995.1 uncultured Methanobrevibacter sp. | reverse complement strand
ATTTCCGTGATTATTATGTTAAATGCTAATACTTATGTTACTCGCCAAAAAGGTATTGGTGGGACAATCAGAAACCGTTATGAAGATTTTTATGTTGAAGAAATTCCTGAAGTAATTCCTGATGGTGAAGGACCAAATGTCTACATCTGGATTGAAAAATTGGGAAGAACAACTTTGGATGTTGTTTTGGATATTGCCCGTGATTTACATATCTCAAGAAAAAGAATGGGCTTTGCCGGAATGAAAGATAAAAAGGCTTTAACCCGTCAGTGGATTTGTATAGCAAACATGAATTCTGAAGATGAATTCAATCAGGTTAAGGCTTTAGATGGAACAATTTATAAGACTGATTTTTTGAAAATTGTTAGGGGTCGTAAAAAACTTAGAATGGGTCAACTCAAAGGCAATAAATTTAAAATCTTAATTAAAGATTTGGAGGATATCCAAGAAAGTGCAGATATTGCCAATGAAGTTTTAAAAGAGCTTGAAGTTACAGGTGTTCCTAATTATTTCGGTTGGCAGAGATTTGGAAAGCCAAGAACAAATACTCATCTTGTAGGCGAGGCATTGGTTGAAAATGATTTGGCCAAAGCTGTTGGAAGATATATTGGAAACCCAACGGAAGAGGAACATGGGGAAAATCAGAAAGCCAGGCAAGCTTATGATGATGGAAATCTTGAGGAATCTCTTAATTTGATGGGTAAAGGAATGAGATATGAAAAAATGATGATAAAAGAATTAATTAGAGATTCCAAAAAGGGAGAATTAACTGATAAATCTTATATGAATGCAATTCATGCACTTCCAAAGCCACTTCAAAGGATGTTTGTCCATGCTTATCAGTCCTATTTGTTTAATGAGGCTGTAAGTAAAAGAGTTGAAATGGGAATTAACAAATATATTGAAGGAGATATTATTATTGATAAAGAGGAACATATTGTTCGAGATAAAACTCCTGAAGAATTCCAAGAATTAATCAATAACTTTGAAGTTAACCCGACTAGTCCATTATATGGTACAAAAGTCCCATATGCTGGCGGTGAAGTTGGAAAAATGGAAGAAGATGTATTGAAAAGTTATAATTTAGAAAAATCAGATTTTGAAGTTCCAAAAATGCCACGTTTGGGAAGTCATGGGCTTAGAAGAGCAATGCGTTTTCAAGTGTGGGATGCATCAGCTACTCCAACGGATGTTGGTGTTTTATGTGAATTTTCAATAAATAAAGGTTCTTATGCTACTGCTGTTTTAAGAGAAATCATGAAAAAGGATGTTATTTAGGTGATTAGATGGTAATTTGTCCAGATTGTGGAAAAATGGTTCCGGATGCAAAATTTTGTAAAAATTGTGGAGCTCCCCTTCCAAAAGATGATGGGGATCGTCCTGTTGTTGAAGAGGTAGAATTTTCTGTTGTAGATGATGTTAGTCCTGATGAGTCTGATGAGAATGTTTCTGATGAGGTCAGTTCCATTTTAGATGGGGCATTTTCTGTTGGAACTGATGAGGTTAAATCTGTTGCTGAAGAGACAAAACCAATTGTAAATGAAGAG
>CAZOYH010000218.1:0-1247 GCA_964583995.1 uncultured Methanobrevibacter sp. | reverse complement strand
CTGTTGCTGAAGAGACAAAACCAATTGTAAATGAAGAGATAGAACCTGTTGTGGTTGAAGAGGCTGAAGCAGAGGTTCATGATTCAGATGTAAACATGGTTATTTGTCCTGATTGTGGTCAAAATGTTCCTAGTGCCAAGTTTTGTAAAAATTGTGGTGCTACTCTTCCTGTGGGGGGAGATGTCAGTTCTGATGTGTCTCAAGAGGCAGAATCTTCTGTTGGGGATGATGAAATTCCAAGTGAAGACGAAGAAAGTATTAAATTCTGTCATGCTTGTGGATTTGAAATTGAAGGTGACATAAGATACTGTCCGAATTGTGGTGCAGATTTATATAATTCCGGCAGCACTTCAGTTCAAACAAGCACAAAGCCAAGGCATAAGAATATAATCGTGGCAATTGTATTAAGTGTAATCTTTCCGGGTTTGGGTCAATTCTATTTGGGCTTAAATCATAAAGGATTAATGTTTTTAATTGGTTATATCATTTCTGCAGTCTTAATTTTACTGTTTGTAGGATTAATATTATGTTTTGTTATATGGATTTGGGCATTAGTGGATGCTATACAATCTACAAATGCATTAAACCGTGGAGAAGATGTTGAAGATAGGTTATTAGCTTAAGTGGTTTTTATGATAAATTGTAGAAGTATTGCAAAAGGTAAAGGAAAAGGGGAATTGATAGTATCATCTGAGCCTATTAGTTTTCTTGGAGGAGTAAATCCGGATAATGGTGAAATAATCGATCCTAATCATGAACTGAAAGGTGAAATCATTAAAGATAAAGTATTATTTATTCCGGGTGGAAAAGGTTCAACTGTCGGATCTTATGTGATTTTCCAGATGATGAAAAACAACACTGCTCCAAAAGCTATTATATGTTTGAATGCAGAGCCAATTATTGCCACTGGAGCTATAATGTCCGATATTCCTATGGTTGATTCACCTGAAATTGTCAAAGACTTAACTAACGGTACTTTAGTTGAAGTTGATGGAAACAATGGAACTATTGAAATATTGTAAGTGATTGTATGCAGACTCTAATTGAAAATGTAAATATTATCAATCCATTTGAAGAGGTAAAAACTTCACAAAACGTTTTAATCGAAGATGGCATAATCAAGGAAATTTCATCTTCGATAAACGCAAATGAAAATGTTAATGTCATTGAGGGTGAGGATAACTATTTGCTTTCAGGTTTTATTGATTGTCATTGCCATATCTTTGCAAAAGGATTTCACAAAGAGG
>CAZOYH010000217.1:0-2908 GCA_964583995.1 uncultured Methanobrevibacter sp. | reverse complement strand
CACATTCACCACAAAAAATGTTAACTTCAGAGTTAACTAGCCGGACGGTGCAATTATGACCAGGGTAGAGAAACTTTTTACATTTCCTACAATATCTTCTTGACCATTTTTTAGGCACTTTGATATTGTATTTGGTAGACAATTTCAACGCAAGTTCTACGTAGCGATGAGATCGCTCCGGATGGTTGATGAATTCCATCTCAGCACGACTAAAAAGAATTTCCATTCTTTCAATCGCTATTTCAATCATCCACTTAGGTCGTTTTCCTCTACTCAAAAATATCCTCCCTTTGTAGGATATAATATTCATTAATTGGATTAAAATGATTTGCGCAAATTAAAACAAAAACCATAGTTAAAATTTAACCTTAGGTTAATATGAATATTAAAAATAATTATGTTTATTACTATTTATAAATGTTGTGAATTTTTTGAGTATTTTGAAAAAAAGTAATTTTTACAAAAAAAATAAATGGCTAGAAAAAGCCACTTATTCTTTGAATGCCTTTGATTTTGTCAAAATCAGAATCAAAAGATGCAATTCTTGTGATTCCATGATTTTGCATTGACTGAAGAATTGTGCAATCTGAAAAGTTAATGCAGGAATTGTAATGCCTAAACAATACTGAAGCATTTTTATAGTCTGATTTTGTCAAAAAATCAAATACATTGACATTAACAAGATAGTTAATCAAATCATGGATATTTCCATGGAAATTATACTTATTAAGACTATTCAATACTTCAACAAGCACTGTAATGTTAGTTGCTTTATCCTCATTGACTAAGAATGGCTCCATCGCTCGAGATTGGCTGGAAAAACTATCATTTTTAATAATTAAACCATTGATATATGAAGTATCTAAAAAAATCATGTTAAACCCTCACCTCTGATTAATCCCATCCGATGTCACCTAACTGACGAAGTTTCTTTAAGGTGTCATCTCCTTTAGGGTTGTCATGTTCCAGCATATTTAAGATTTTTTCTTTGTCAATAGTAGATGGGATACTTTCAACACGTTTAAGATAATCATATAAAATGCTATGGATTAACTTTTCAGGATTGCACTTAATTTGCTTACATCTAGTTTTCATCATTTCCATAATATCATCAGGAATATTAATTGATTGCATATTATCCCTCCATTTTTCATTTATCAAACCTTGTCGAATGTATTTATCAATCAAATCTTCCAGACAAGATTCTTCTAAAATTGCCTGTTTATTCAAATCCTGAAGTAAATCATCATCAACATTAAAAGTTATTTTAGTGATACTATCACATCCTTATCTTTAACTTTAATATGAACTTACTATTAAGATTTAACATTAACAGCTTTTAAGTCACTAGCTAGAAAACTCAATATAATATTGAAATTCAAAAATATATAAATCTTTTTAAAGTGTGCAAAATCATACGTGTGTTTTTACATATTTAACAAATTTATAAGTAATTATTTACTTAATCAAATAAAATTATGATGATTTAGAAAAATTGAAACGACTAAATAAAATTGCAATTACTATGTAAAATTGCTTTGACTTTGAAAAATTGACATGAAATTGTTATAGCAAAAAGTCCATAAAATCAATTTCACCAACAGACCCGTCACTTTTACCATCAATAATAGATATAATAGATTCTACAATCTCATCAATAGACAAATCAGTTACATCAATCTCAGATACTTTTTCACCATGAATATCAAAGGCTTCAGCTGTACATGCCCCTAATGCTTCAGCTTCAAGGTTTTCACGGATTTTTGAGTCCGAATAATCACGAGCCTTTAATCTGTCCTGTAAAATTTCAGGCCTAACCCTTAAAACAATTACCTTATCAGCCCCATGACACAAATGAGACAGATGCCCTTCAAAAATAGTTAATTCATCACCAATAAGTGTTGATACCTTCCCGTCCAATGCATCAATATCAATGACTTTATAACCTTTATCCTCATCAATTCCTAAAACAAAATCATTTTCAATAGCTAAATCATTAATTTTAATTAATTTGCAATTTAAACGATTGGATAAAATTTCACTAACGGTTGTTTTACCAGTACATGGAGTTCCAGTTATAAAAATAGTTTTATACATAAAAAATCAAAAAAAAGAAGAATTATTTTTTGAGAATAATTCTTAAAACGTCTTCATCTTCAAGTACATGGTCAGGGCCTACCTTTTGACCTGGGAATTTAACGGATGTTCCCCAAACCTTTGCATGACGGAAGTTCTTAACGAATTCCCTGTGGAGTTTTCCACATGCATCAATTACAGTTGAACCTTTTTTGATAACCAACGGATCTTCCATATCTGCTTTACGTCCTTGAGGTTTTAGATAAACACGAACTAAATCCAAATTATCAAATATTAAATCTTTTAATTCGTCGATATTTGTCTTTTTATCAGCAGAAATCGGAATAAATTCCGGAATGTATTTTTTAAGTTCTTCAAGGTAGTTTTCATCAACCAAATCGACTTTGTTTAATAATATTAACATTGGAACATATGATTTATTTCTGTCTAATACATCAATAAACTGGTCGATTGTCACGTCATCTCTGAAAAGCACATCTGCATTGTGCATTCCGTATTCATTAATTATTGAGCGGATTGTTTTTTCATCCAAATGAGTCAGTGGACATGTTGATGAAACTTTAACTCCACCTAGTTTCTTTCTGTTAACTGTAACGTCAGGTGGTCTTTCATTAGGTCTGATACCAATATTTCTAAGTTCATTTAAAATAACATCCAAATGTTGTGGATTTAAAGTATCAAGAACAACTAAAATCAAATCGGCTGTTCTAGCGACAGACAGGATTTCCTTACCTCTTCCTTTACCGCTACTTGCACCTGTAATAATTCCTGGAATGTCAAATACTTGAATTTTAGCATTTTTATGCTCCAT
>CAZOYH010000216.1:0-2947 GCA_964583995.1 uncultured Methanobrevibacter sp. | reverse complement strand
CAATGATTAAATGTAATTCTGCAGCTTCATAAAGAAGAAAGAAAAATGCAAGTGTCGCTGCAAAAATCGAGATTATTTAAGGTTTCTTTCATGTTTTTGGCTATATTTGATGCTTAAAACATCTGCTGCTCCAAACAGTTCATCGATTTTTTGAAGTGAAGGGTCGGTTATTCCCTCTTCAATGTGGGTGGGTGTAAGTTCACATTTTTCTTTGTCTTTGAAAAAATCTTCTTTTTTAATCATATAGATTCACTTGTGTTAAATTTTGTATTTTTATGAGATTATAATTTAAGATGATTTCAATCATCCAATAAATCAGCAACTTTGTTTGCAATAAACACGCAACAGTCAACACATGGTGATTTGTCTTCACCATTTTTACTGATTATATCGCAGCGTACTGTTCCGTATTCTTCCTTAAAAGCATTAAAAATTTCTTTGGCATTGGCTTTGATTTTTCCGGCGTCATCTAGAATTAAACCGTTAGCCATTAATGCGCCGGTTACCGCTCCGCAGGTTCCTTCATCAAAGGTTCCTCCCATTCCTCCTGCAAATCCGCATGCCAATTTGCACATTTCTGCTTGGCTAATATCTACATCAGCACATTCGCAAAGTCCCATTAATGTGGATTCAGAACAGCTTTTAAATGTCCTGTATTCTCTGATTTTTTCCTCTAATATTTTTTTGTCAAGTTCCATATTGCAATCTCCAGAATCTGTTAATTAATTATATTAATTAATAATTTAAAATATTTAATTGTTAAAAATTTGTGAGTTGATAAAAATTATACATCCAAGACCAAGTCCGATTGCCGCTACTCTTTACACTTTAAGAGACATGAATGTTGATGTTATTGTTATGCATGGGCCTACAGGCTGCTGTTTTAGAACTGCCAGGCTTTTAGAAAGTGATGGTGTACGTGTTGTAACCACTGGAATGTCTGAAAACGATTTTATTTTAGGTGCTGGTGAAAAACTAGTTGACACTTTAACTGAAGCTTATGAAATGTTTAAACCAAAACTGATGGGAATTGCAGGTACCTGTGCCAGTATGATTATTGGTGAGGATTTAAAAGAGGCAATAGCCACTGCAGACCTGCCATGTACAGTCATCCCTGTGGAATCTCATGGGGGATCCGGTGAAGGAGACAATACCGTCGGAGCAATAATGGCACTTGATGCAGCAGTTGAGGCAGGTGTGATTACATCTGAAGAGTCCGACAGGCAAATTGAAATGCTTGAAAAGGCAACTGAAGTTGAAAAAACCCGTGGAATGGCACAAGGTAAGTATATTAAACCTAATTTTGGAGATTCAAAAGAGGCAGTTGCAAAAACAGTTGTAAATGCACTTAAAGAAAATAAAAAGGTTGCATTCGTTTTAAATGTCAAAAAGGAAACATCATACTTATTTGCAGACATTATCAATTTTGACTATAATGAAATCAATCCGGACAATAAACCGATTTTTGTAGCTAATCTTGATGAAAACATTGGTCTTCCAAGAATAAGGCAGCATGCAGTAAATATTAAAAATCAGCTTGATTTAGAACCTGATTTCATAACTGGTGGACTTGATGAATATCCAATAACTGCCAATAAGGCTGCCGAATACTTGAAGGATAAGGATTTGGATTTGATTGTTGTATTCGGTGTTCCTCATGCATTTCCAATAGAGGATTTCGACATGGAATCAGTGGCAGTAACCGATGGGCCTCGTCTGGTGGAACCTTTAAGGGATTTGGGTTATACTCACGTTGTTGCAGAGCTTGACGCTCACTCAAAAACATTAGGAACAGAGAAAATAGTATTTTCTGACTTTGGCGGAATGATTAGAGCATCTATCGGGTGGTTAGACGAATGATTACAATTATTGACTATAAAAGCGGAAACTTAAAAAGCATTTCCAACGGATTTAAAAAGATTGGTGTGGGCTATCAGATAACCGACGATAAAGAGGTCATTGCAGATAGCGATTATCTGGTCTTGCCGGGTGTCGGCGCATTTGGCTCAGCAATGGAGAATCTAAAATCATTTGAGGATGTTATTCATGAGCATGTGGAAGATGACAAACCGTTTTTGGGAATATGTCTTGGCCAGCAGGTCTTGATGAGTTCAAGTGAGGAATCACCTGGAGTCAAAGGTTTAGACCTATTTAAAGGTCATGCAGAATTGTTAAAAGGGGATGTAAAAATCCCCCACATGGGATGGAATAGGTTAAATGTAGTAAATGACTCACCTATTTTGGAAGGTATTGATGGTGAATACTTCTATTTTGTTCACTCTTATCATGTTGTTCCGGATGATGAAAAAATAATAGCCGGAACCTGCGAATACGGAGGAGACGTTGTAGCATCACTAAGTGAAAATTATCTGTTTTCAACACAGTTTCATCCGGAAAAAAGCGGAAAAGCCGGACTTAAAATATTAAAGAATTTCACTAATTTGGAGATTTAACTATGGATATTGAAGGATTTGTAAGAGCAAGAATCGACGATTATGATTATGATGACCTGGCAGACATTTTAGCTGTCAGAATCAGAGAATACAAAAAGATTTCAGAAGAAAACTCTGTTGAAATGGCTAAAGCTGTAATTGATGAAGTGTCAACCACTTTAAAATTGCAGGAAAGTGATGATGAGTTTTTAAAGGAAATTGCCAGTGTCAATAAGGCTGATGTGTTGATGGGTGAGATGGGAGTAGGTTCCCGTGGAGCTGGAGACTTTTTCGTCCACAGAAAAATCGCAGAAATTGTTTCATCAACCAATACTGCTTCTTTAGTTAATCCGTCAGAACAGGACGATGGTGGTGTTGTAAAAGCACCAGTTGACAATGATGAAGTCTATATTACAACAGCTGTTGATGGAATTCATTCAAGATTAAGCGAATATCCATTTTTAGGTGGTATCCATGTAACTCGTGCAAAATTAAGGGATGTATGAGTTATGTGA
>CAZOYH010000215.1:0-2993 GCA_964583995.1 uncultured Methanobrevibacter sp. | reverse complement strand
ATACAACTGTTATCTGGTATTTGGTGAAGAGAAAGTTGCATTGATTGACAATGTCTACTCCGACGGCATGATAGATCAGTTGAATGCAAGAATTGAAGATGCATTCGCTAAAGAAAACCGTGAAAACAAAATAGATGTATTCATTCAATGCCACACAGAACTTGACCATTCAATAGGACTTAAAGAAACCATTGACAAATATCCTGAAGCCGAAGTTTATGCATCTCCAAAAGGAGCTGACTTTTTGGAAAAGCAATACCACACATACTCCGATGTTGAAATTACAACTGTAAAAACCGGTGACAGTATTGATTTGGGCGGAAAGACACTGAATATAGTTTCAGCACCTATGCTTCACTGGCCTGACAGCATGTTTGTAATGTATGCTGAAGAAGGAATATTATTTTCAAATGATGCATTCGGACAGCACCTGTGCCTGTCCAAAAGATATGCTGAAGATTACTCCGAAGACTTTATTTTGGAAGCTGCTAAAAAATTCTTCGCCAATCTGGTGGTTTTAGGCGCTCCAATGCTCAGAATGAAATTTCAGGAGCTGACTGATGCAGGAATTGTAGAACAGATTAAAATGATTGCACCTTGTCACGGTCAAATCTGGAAAGACCCGTCAAAGATTGTCAAGGCATATTCCGACTGGGCAAGCGGTGTTTGTGAAGATAAAATCACAATTGTCTATGATACAATGCATCACTCAACAGAAAAACTGGCTTACCAGATAGCTGAAGGAATAATGAGCGAAGGTGTTGAAGCGGTAATGTATCATATGGAAAGCGACTACGAATCAGAAGTTGTAACAGACATTCTTGATTCAAAAGCAATAGCGTTAGGTGCTCCAACAATGATGAACAAGCCATTCCCTAGAATCGGAAACATCATGTACTGGCTTGACTGCCTCAACTTCAAGGGAACAACAAGTGAAAAGAATGCACTAATATTCTCATCCAAAGGATGGGGAGGAGGAGCTATTGCCAAACTCCAGAGAGATTTGGAAAGTGCAGGCTTTACAATATTCGATACAATGGATGCAGTATTTGTACCTGACGAAGACGTTTATGCAGAAGCATTCCAGAAAGGAGTTGAACTTGCAAAATCAATAAAAGGTGAATAGAATGGTTAATCTAGACAAAGATATTGAAGGAAAAATTGAAGAGATTATAGGAGAATACCAGAAAAGGGAAACAAAGCTTTTAAACTACCTGATTGTAGATGATGAGATAACATTCTTCCTGCCGTTGTCTGATGATGAAAACATCACAGATGAAGATTTGGCTAAAATTTCAGACCTCGTTAAAGGAGAATATGTCAGAACAGAATCAGTCAATCAGGAATACAGAATCAAATTCAAATACGGATTATAGAGTATTTGCTCTTAATCCCCTTTTTTTATTTATCCAATGATTCTATTGGAAACAATGTATCAATATATTGTATACTTATCTAAACTGTTACTTTTGGCTCTTTTCAAAAATGTTTTTACAAACACTTTAAGGAGCTGAAAAACTATGAAAAACAATGAACTGTTAAGCGCATTATTTGTTACATACAACCATTCACCGGGAACACAAAGATTATACACATATGCATTGGAAAAATATGCAACTTATTATGAAATGCAACTCAATGAACTTCTAAAAGAAGCGGAAAGTGATGAAAATAATGGAATCAAATGGAAACATCGCAGAATTAAAACCAGACTTCTGGAATTCAGGCAATACTTATTAGAAAACTATGCATTGAACACAGTAAAATCTGTGATGATAAATGTCATCAAGTTCTACAAATTCTATGATATTGAAATCTACGAACTTCCAAAAATCAATGAAAAATCCATTAAAAAGTCACAACCCATTTATTTCAGTGATTTACCAGATAAGGAAATCATCAGAAAAGCATTAAGTATTGCTAGCCCCGTTATGAAGGCAGCAATACTTTTTATTTGTTCCAGTGGATGTGCACGGGCAGAAACACTAAGTCTAACTATACAAGATTATATTGATGCATTGTCTGAATATCTTCCACGAAAAGATATGGGCATTTTTGAGGTGATTGATATAATCGAAGATGATGAAACAATCATTCCCACTTTCAATATACTCCGTAAAAAGACCAACAAATACTACACCACATACTGCAGCCCAGAAGCAGTAAAAGCAATCAACGCACACATCCTATCTAGAACTGACAACATCACCAATGAATCCAAACTGTTTAAGATGGCTGTAAATTATTTCACCGTTAATTTTCAAAAGATTAATGATGATTTGGGACTTGGAAAAATCGGCAACTACAACAGATTCAGAAGCCATATGCTACGGAAATTCCACGCATCTGCATTATACAATGATAGCATGAGTCTAGATGATGTTAATGACTTGCAGGGAAAAGCAAAAAATAAAACAGATCAGGCATACTTCATGATCAATCCAGAAGATTTAAAATATCAGTATATCGAACACCTGCAAGCAGTAACCATCAACACAGAAGTCAAAAAGCTGCATGTCAAATCACAGGAGTTCATCAAAATAGAAAACGAGAAAAACGAACTGAAACTAGAATTGGACAGACTCAAATTCGACATTGACAGTCTTAAAAGCATGATTGGGAAATAATAATATTTTTCCCAATACTTTTTTTATAAATAGATTCTTCTTATTCCATTAATCTTATCAAAGTCTGAATCAAATGACACAACAACAGAAACATTATTATCCATCATTGTTTTTAAAATTGTACAATCAGAATAGTTAACACTCAAATTATAATACTTAAATAATTTCAAACTTTCATTATAATCTTCACTGGTAAGAAAAACCACTTTATCCAAGTTTAGTAAAGTGTCCACTATTTCATCCAGTTCGATTTTATGATTGTTCTTTTTTAGGCTATTGAGTACTTCCACCAGTACAGTGTTGTTTATTAGTTTTCTTTCTTTGTCGATGATGGGTCTTAGTTGATGTGCCTGTTCATGATAATCA
>CAZOYH010000214.1:0-3016 GCA_964583995.1 uncultured Methanobrevibacter sp. | reverse complement strand
AAACCAAACAAAAATCTAAAACCCCATCAAAAACTGGGCAACAAGAACTTGAAATCGAAGAAAAACAAACCCCTACAACGCTAGATTTCTTCCAATAAATCTAGCACCCTATGTAAGGATAGGCCTGAGTTGAGGCTTATTTTGATTGTTATTTCTAAAAGTGGTAAAATTAAAGAATTTAGTGATTGGGATGTGACGTTTCATCTGGTTATTGTTCAGACGAAAAAAATTGATAAAAGCAGAGATTTAAAATTTTGGATAAATTTGAAAACAATGAGAAATTAACTTCTAGGGAATCTTCATTGCTGGTGGCACTTCTGTTATTTGAAACTGGTGTGGGTGAGGATGTTCTTTTTGAGACATTTTGTGAGTGTATTAAATTTAAATCTGGGTGTATTTCGTCTGAAATGATTGATGAAATTACTATTGCAACTTATTTGAATATTTTGGAGTATGTGGATGTTGAAAAGCAGGATGAATTAATGGGGATGATTGGTATGAGTGAAAAATGTGAAGGGATTGTAGCACAAATCAAAAGAGAAAGTAAAAAAGAAGGATTGGATGAAGGTAAAAGGGAAGGTAAAATGGAAGGTAAAAAAGCAATGCTTGAATCTTTATTGCGAAATATTTCACTTGATGATGTTGTTAAATACTTTGGTATGGATAAAAGTGAAATACTTAGAATTTTAAATGCTGTTGATTAAATGTTTCTTATTTTAATCAACTTTTATACTCTTTTTTTATATTATTGATTTTATCTCAGTTTTTTTGGTTGTGGTTGGGAGGGTAAACATCTATTGGTTGAAGTAGATGGCAGTGAAATTATGATTATCTAAAATTTTTAATTATAATTGGTTCATAGAAGAATCTAGGTATTATGATTAACTGTGTAAAAACATATTTAGGTCATGTTTTTATAAGTTATCCACATTATCAATGGTATCATATACTTTTCTGGCGAATTCGTTTGATAGTTTTTGTGTTTTAAATCCTGGTGGGATTATTATATCAAATATGTCCAGATTCAGATTGTTGTCTTTTAGGATTTTTAATAATTTTTTATATTTATGTATTGGTTGTGATCCAAGTGTATTTTTCAGGTTATTTAGTTTTTCTTTATTGTCTTCACATTCAATTATTTCATTTAAGTTTTCAAGTCCCCATTTGAGAGGGGATTCATTGTTTAAGTTGGAATGCATGTCATTGACTGAAAGAATTAATCTTATGGAATTTGTTTGTGCGATTTCCACATCTAAATCACAGTATTCAAGAATATCCTTGCTTGGTTGGGAGGTTTCAAGTACTGGGTGCACTCCATCATACATTAAACATGAAATGAGTGTTTCCTGAAATTCCTGTACTGTGTTTAATAGATTGCTTAACTTAATTTTTCCGCCTTCAACATTGGATAAGTATATGTCAAATGTTGTTAATTGGGTTTTGTTTTTAATGAAACTTATTTCACGATATAATTGGGATAATCTATCATTTAAATTTCGGGCATTGGATTTAACACTTAAATCATCTGGGTTTTTAGACAAATACTTTTCCATTGGTTCAAGAATGGATTTGACTTCTGAAATTTCATTATTAATTTCATCAATTGTTCTATAATTCATGCATATCATTCTCCATTGATTTTTAAATCTAAAAATCCTTTAGGATTGTTATATTTATCATGACTCCACCAATTAATCCAATAGTTTTTATCATCTAAATAATTTTGATATAATGGGTGATTATGGTCTAGTTTATCTAATCTAAAGAAATCACAACCATAGTTAAATAATCCTAATCTGTATAATTTTTCTTTTGGTATTAAACCGTTTTGATACATTTCTTTATAATTTTCATATTCTGCTTTAAGGTGATTTTTAATAGTAATCAGTGAGTTTAAATAATTGTCTTCTCTTTTTGTTAGTTTTGTTGAATCAATAACAATTATAAAGTCAACATCGTATGGATTAACTTTTTTTGTTGTGAAACTTCCATTTATCAGTAATCTTGTGCATGATTTGACGTTGGTTGTTAATTCATTTATGAATCTTGAAAGACATTGAAATCGGCTTGACCTTGTTGTTGAATATGGAAAATTATCAACTAAATTTTCCTTAATGTCTTCTAAGGTCACTTCCCAACATTTTGGAGGTAAATTTCCGCTGCTATCAAAATCAGGTAGGCCTTTTCCAAGTTCTATCATCTTATTCACCATTAAATATCTAATGATATAATATATGTCTAGTAAGTTATATATAACTGTTTGATATTTTGTCAGATATATTCAGATTAATAAATATTAAAGTTCATATTAACTCTAGTTATCGTAAGTCTCATGTTTTTTGATGTTTTCCATTAATATAATGCTGATAATTCAACAGCAACTTTTTTTTTGATTTGATTTGCAGAATCAACCTTGACATTAAGGTAATGATTCTGAATTCAGGTTTGGAGTTTGCAGTGTGATATGTGGAATGGGCTTTGGAGGAGATGTTTTGAATAGATAATTATGTGGTGTTAATGATGGAATAATCGGATAATATTATATTAATGTTTGAATATGTTTCATCTATTCAATCAAATTGATGGATATATAAATATGAAACTTTTCATTTTTTTTTAGATTTGCTTTGGATGGTAAAATTACTACTTTGGAGGTAAACATATAATAATAAACCTAAACTATTGGATTGCGAAAAATGATAATCATCAGAAACATTCTAAAGAAATGTGGTTTAAATTGAAATATTCATTTTCTAGATTTCTTTTACACTAACATTAACATAACTTTCAGTATCAATTCTTATTGAATCTTCATTATATTTCTGTTAGATAATCTAGTTTAAGATACTGTTCTTTTCATATTTTAACTAATTTATCGCATTGAAACAAAATTTAACAAGAAGAAATCAAGATATTAGAAAGTATTAAATAAGAAGTATATTATAATTATTTAATATAGGTTTTTATGGTATGTGATTTTCGTGCGAGATTATAATATCGATGAAGCTCGAGAAAT
>CAZOYH010000213.1:0-3020 GCA_964583995.1 uncultured Methanobrevibacter sp. | reverse complement strand
AAAACATAAAAAAAATTTATGATTCTTATGTTTCTTATGTTTTTCAAAAAAATGTTCATAAGAAACACATGAAAAAGTTCCGATACATATCGATTTTTCATCACTGAAAACTCTTTATTTATATAAAGAACCCCTAAAATAATACGAACAATTCGTATAAAACAAAACTATAAATAATCAAAATTCCAAATCTAATATAAATTCATAGAATTGAATTTAAACAATTGGAGATTTTTAAAATGAAAGCTAATGCACAAAAAATAGCTGATGGAGTATACTGGATTGGTGTACTCGATTGGGATTTAAGAACCTACCACGGTTACACATTAGACGGAACCACCTACAATGCTTACATTGTATTTGGAGAAGACGAAGTAGCAATTATTGACAATGCTTATCCTGGAAAAACCAAAGAAATGATGGCACGTATCGACGATGCTTTTGCTCAAGAAGGAAGAGACGTTAAAGTTGACTACATCATACAAAACCACGTTGAAAAAGACCACTCCGGAGTTTTGGTTGACTTGCACAAAAGATTCCCTGAAGCACCGATTTACTGTACCGAAATTGCTGTAAAAGGTCTTTTAAAACACTACCCTGCACTTGAAGGCGCTGAATTTATCACTGTCGGAACCGGTGACAGTTTGGATGTCGGCGGAAGAACCTTGGCATTTTTAGATGCATTCTTACTGCACTGGCCTGACAGCATGTTCACATTGCTTGCAGATGAAACCGGAATCCTGTTCCCTAATGACGCATTCGGTCAGCACTTATGTTTCACCCAAAGATTTTCAGATGAAATTCCAGAATACATATTAATGGATGCTGCTCAAAAGTTCTACGCAAACTTAATCACTCCACTTTCAAAATTAGTTCTTAAAAAACTAAATGAAGTAGTGGAATTAGGTTTACTTGACTCAATTAAAATGATTGCACCGTCCCACGGTCAAATCTGGACTGACCCTATGCAAGTAATCGGAGCATACCAAAACTGGGCTACCGGAGTATGCGAAGATAAAATCACAATCATTTACGACACTATGCACTACTCAACCCAACAGATGGCTCATGAAATTGCAGAAGGTGCAATGTCTGAAGGATATGATGTTGAAATCTTCTTCCTGCATGAAGATGAAAGATCCGAAATCGTTAAAAGCATCCTAACCAGTAAAGGAATTGCTGTCGGTGACCCGACCATCAACGACGTACCATATCCAAGTATCGGAGATATAATGTACTATCTTAAAGGTCTTTTATTCAACAGAACCGGCATCGAAAGAAAAGCTGTTACTTTCGGTTCAATGGGTGGAAGAGGTGGAGCTCCTCAAAAACTCGCTGAAGAATTATCAAACTGTGGATTTGATGTGGTGGACACTCAGGAAATCTACTTTGTTCCAACCGCTGATGAAGACGATGCAAGCTATGAATTAGGTGTTAAATTAGCAAAAGCATGTAAAGAATTGTAAAATATATATTCTTTAAAAGATATAATAAGTATGATTAACTCTTAGGAGATTGATTATTATGGTAAAATACGAACATAAAATAGGTATTACAAAAGGAACTCCTGTTGAAAAATTTGTAGCAGGAAACTTTGAAGGAGAAACTAACGAAGTTGGAATTTACTTAGCAATGTCCAGACAAGCTTCCAGAGAAGGCTATGGGGAATTAGCTGAAGTATTCAAAAGATTAGCTTGGGAAGAAGCTGAACACGCTGCAAGATTCTGTGAAATGAACGGAATCATCAAAGACACCCTCAAAGAAAACATCGAATGGATGATGGGTGGAGAAAAAATGGCTAACGCAGAAAAAAGAGAAGCTTCCGAAAAAGCCGAAGAAGCTGGAATTGAAACTGCTGC
Source organism: uncultured Methanobrevibacter sp. (assembly GCA_964583995.1). Taxonomy (GTDB): domain Archaea; phylum Methanobacteriota; class Methanobacteria; order Methanobacteriales; family Methanobacteriaceae; genus Methanocatella. Next base: position 1,161 of record CAZOYH010000213.1, on the reverse strand, counting down.
TGATTTCTTCAGAGAAAGTTCCAAAGACGAAGGTCGTCACTACAAAATCTTAGAAGGAATCTTAGAAAGATACTTCTAAACTGAAAGAATTTAATTATTCTTTCCTTATTTCTTTTTTTAAAGACTTTAAATATTACCAACCGAAAATATCCTCATCATCCATGTAATGATATTCATCATAGTCATCCCAGCCCAACTCGGCTCCACACTTTTCACAATAATTAACCCATGGGTCATTTTCATGACCGCAAACATCGCATTTTTTCATTTTGTCCCTCTACATAATGTGTTTGAATTTTTTGGTGAAAATTTGATATGATTTATTTTATACACATATGGATATTTAAGTTATTTTGAAAAACTTTATAAATAATGAAAAAATAATTATTAATTAATTTTATTGAAACTTTCAGTTTCATAAAATTGGTGATGAATCTTGAATGGAGAAAACAGGCGGTGAGAGAAACATCTCTAAAAACTCCATTTTCATTGATTCATCACTTATTCATTCGTTTTTAAAATTGACATAACAAATATAACTAAAAGTATAATTATTAATGTCAAATCGACATTGATAGTTATATTTTTCTTTATTTGGCTAAATAAAGCCTGCAACCAAACTAAATACAATAATCATTGCCATAACTACAGATAATGCATTAACAATCGGTTTATAAACTTCCTCAGATAATCTATAGCTTAGTAAAATTTCAAGCATGTATCCGCCGTCCAATGGTTTAAGTGGAAGTAGGTTAAACAGTCCAATTCCCAGGTTTAACATAAACACCCATTGGAATAGTTCAAGAAGCTCAAATAAAATCCAAGGTAGTGGTCCCAAACTGTCGTTTACTAAAACGAAATGTTTGTTTGCTTGAAGACCGAAAAATCCGACTGAATCATTGTTTGGATTTTCACCCAAGGTAATCGAATAGGTGCCCTGATCTGTTTTTACACTTACATTGTCACCCGGGCTGAATGAACTGACGATTTTTGTATATGAATCAGCATCACTTATTTCGTGATTGTCAATAGCTTCCAGTACCATGCCTTCTTTTAGAATTCCTTCTGAAGGTGAATCGCTTACCACCCTATCAATCTGAATGCCATCTTCTGCAAAATAGCTTGGAATTCCTGCTGAAATAAGTGATACAAGAAGTATTG
>CAZOYH010000212.1:0-3033 GCA_964583995.1 uncultured Methanobrevibacter sp. | reverse complement strand
ATTACTATCATTTAATAATTCTTTATCAGTCAATAAAGTCATAGTATCTCTCTTTTTATCTTTATCATTTGAATTTTCTTCAACTTCCTCAACAACATCTTCATCAGTTGTTTCTTCTTCATCTGTCTTAGCTTCAACTTCCTCAGGAACAATTTCTTCCTCAGCAGCTTCAGCTTCTTGCACAATTTCTTCAGATGAATCTTCTACAGTTTCGATGTCTTTTTTGAAAGTTAAATCTTTATCACCATCATCTGAATCAGCTACAACCTCTTCTTTAATTGGTTCGGTTGTTTTTGTTCCAGAAACGATAGGATCATTTACAATTTCTGAAGATGTAACTTCGACATCATTAGATGTGTTTGATACATCATTACTGATGTCTGTTTCTTCTTTCTCATTATCTCCTTTGAATAAGGATTTAAGACGATTTATTATAGACATTGAAAACACACCTCGGACAATCATCGGACAATATCCTCAAATCCATACTAATATTCTTTAAAAAAAGATATATAAAGGTTACTAAATTTTTCAATTGTGTAATCTAAATGGTTACACTAAATGAAAAATTTATATTAACCTAAAAAAATAAATCATTAATTAACAAAAATGGGAAAGAAGCAAATGATTAAAAAATTCGAAATTAAAACACATGACGGTCCTGGAAGAATCGGAAAAATAGAAGATGAACTTACACCAAAAATATTCTACAAAAATGAATTGAAAATAGCTCCAAGCGAAGGTTCTGCACATAACGTTGACCGTGAAATAGCCAAATTCAATGTTAAAGAGACATTAAGACTTGCAAAAGAAAATGTGAATTCATGTGATGTTGCAGTAATTCAGGGATCAAAATATGTAGATTTAAGAATCGAATGCCTAAAAGAATTAGAAAAAATAGGTTACAATGGATTTATAATTGCTAATGGAGATGCACTTCTTACAAATTCAAGAGATTTGGTCGAAATAATTGTATCCCTTAAAAAAGAAGCTAAAAAAACAAGTTACTTTATTTTTCCATTTGCTGAGCTTTCATTTATGCCAATTTTAACATATATGGGGATTGATGGATTTTTATCAGATTCAACTAATTATTACAGTCATTTAAATGTACTTCAGACTCCAACTAAATCATATGACCTTAACTACTACCCAATTTATGAAGACATTTCTCAAGAGGAACTGGAAAAGAAAAATATTGAAAATATGGAATTTGTTATAAAAGAAATCCATGCACATATTAAAAATAAATCCTTGAGAAATCTGGTAGAGGAGAGATCTGGAACCACACCACAAAATATCTCAACATTAAAGATTCTGGACAGAACCGAAATGGATTATCTGCTTGAATACACTCAATTATTTTAATATTTTAAATGAAGAAATAATGTTTTTAAATTCCCTTTCAGCTTCCCCTGAGACATCCAAAGTCCTAAGTTCAAATATATAGATATTTCCGCTTTCTATGAAAACATATGTGTGAATATCAAAGTTAATTTCAGGAGTGTCCATGTTTGCATGAAGTTTGATTGCATCAAAATCAGCAATTCTTGTGAAATCTGAAGCTATAATTACTCCACCATCATCAGATATTGCATCTTCCATGAAAACCTTGTAATCATCAAGATTTGTTGCAGTTGGAAACATCACCGCATTGATTAGGTTATCCTGACCTTTAGACAAGGTTGCAATACAATCAGGATTTGACAGGATATCTGCCTTTTCAACCTCCCAGGAGCTCGGATATTCGAAAGTGATTTTACCTGTGTTGAAAGTTCTCATAGATTAATCCTCTTTTTTTGATGTTACATCTATTGTTTCGGGAGCTTCTTCATCGAGTGTGTCAATATATTTGGAAAATGGTTCTGGAAGTTTCGGCATGACCTCTTTTAAGATTTCAGCCGCATCAAGCTCTAATGCTTGTCCTGAAAGTAATTGTTCAACATCAAAGTCAAAGTCAAACGGTTTTAGCAAATCATCAGTAGGTACTCTTAAATTAATATTTTTCTTATTTAAAATCATTTTAAGAGTGCTCGTATTTCTAATTTGCTCATTCATGTCTTCAACAGTGCTTTTGATATCATATGCTATAGCTTTATTCTTCTCATTAACTTCATGTTTGGATTTTTCAATGGATTTTTCCAAATCTTTTACAAGAAGAGCATTTCTTCTGTTGATGTTATCACGAGCTTCATCAATTACAACATTAATAGCATTTAAAATAGACTTGTTCAACTCAACATTATATGCCAGAATCATCCTGTTTTTATAATCAAGTTCCTTAAAAATAGCTACTCTCTCATCGTCAATTTTTGTGATTTTCTTGTTTAATTCATGTATTTCATCTTTTGCCTTAAGAAGCTCTTCTTTATCTGAAAGCTGTTCTTTAAGTGAATCAACATCATCAAAAAATGATCCTTTAAGAGTTTGAATCTGTTCTTGCAATTGACTGATTTCAGCATCCTTTCCTTCAATGATATGATAAAATTCATCAAGCTTTTCATCTGAAAACTGATTATCGATTAATTTCTCATAATCCTTTTGCGGCAACACTTTTACTAAATCATCATCTTCAAAGGGATCTTCTTTTTTAAGACTGACCTGTTTTTGCTGAGACTCTTTTTCAACAGTGTTTCCATCTTTGTCTTTGCTGGTATACTTTTTAGTATATACCCGAACGGTTCTAAATTCATCACTTTCCATTATTAACACCACTCTATAATATTAAATAGATTAGTTTGATTTAAATACTTAATGCTTGAAAAAAGAAAAAAAGAAGAAAAAATAATTTATTTATCTTCTCTTTCCATCCATAATAACATCGCCTCTTCGATTGCTCTTGAATACCAACCTGTTTTGAATAGCATTTTATTGGAAGCAATTTTGCGAAAATTCAAGTCAATGTCATTATTGATGCTGATTGTAACACGTCTGTTTCTAGTCATACAATTAGATTGTGCACACTAGTTAATAAATGTTTTAGTGTTTTTTCGCGTCATTTTTTAACGAATAAATGAATATTGGTGTTTTATT